>CAZDQP010000110.1:0-9449 GCA_964507485.1 uncultured Pirellulales bacterium
TACCTAAACCGACAAGCCATGCACAAATCCAGGGTGTAAAAGAAAATCCCCACTTAATAGGTTCCAACCCTCTTGTTCCGCCGAAGTAGGCCCAAAAAGCAAGTTGAGGCGCCGTACATAATACTATCGCAACGAAACGCGAACGAAAACGAAGCGGACGGCATGCCGCCGCAATACAGCTAACTAAAAGGCAAATCGCAAATGCCGGCAAATCAGCCACAAAAAACACAAACAATATAAATGGCAAACTATAACTGAAACTCATAAGCTGTGATATCAGCACCGGCACAATCGCCATAATGCCCATAAGCAAACCCAATACAAGAATCTGCCACGGGTATTCAAATATACTCAGGACTGTCATTCCGGACTGCCCCAAATACCAAAGCTCAGGAGAAATCACGGATTGAAAGCTAAATGACCAGAACGAACCTGTTATTATCTTCGACCAGAATGATGCGCTAGCACCAAAGGCCACAACAGCAAGAAGCCAGCACCTCTGAACATTCTCATGGCTGTAATGCAGTGTAGGGCCGACTGCCATAAAAGTCTTCGGAACCGTCCTGGAACCGTTTTTTGCCTGTTTGGTTTCCATAAACTTCCTCTCGATGCTCATATTCACCCTCAACTCCCTCTCATAAGCACCGAGTTCCGAATTATGTTCCTTCGCCGCTGCTGGCAAGATAAATGACCTGCTCCGGCGTCAGTTTGTCTATTTCAATCGACATCGACTTCATTTTGAGTTTGCTAACCCGCTGCTCCACTTCCATTGGAACATCGTGGACCGCAACGGCGAGTTTTCCCGCCTTTTTCACCACGTATTCCGCTTCCAGCGCCTGCGTTGAAAAGCTCATATCCATTACACTTGCAGGATGCCCTTCGGCCGCTGCAAGGTTAATCAATCGCCCGTCAGCCAGGAGGCAAATCCTTCTGTTATTTTTCAAAACATACTCGTCGACGTGCCCACGCACCCCACGCGTTACCTTTTTGCTCAGTCTCTTCAATGCAGGTATATCTATCTCGACATTGAAATGCCCGCTGTTTGCGACAACGGCCCTGTCTCTCATCGCACGGAAATGCTCCGCCCGTATAACATTCTTATTGCCCGTAAGAGTTACGAATAACTCCCCGACCTTCGCCGCCTGCGCCATCGGCATAACCAAAAACCCGTCCATCGCTGCCTCAAGCGCCTTGACCGCATCAACTTCCGTTACTATTACGATGGCCCCCATACCTCTGGCTCGCATGGCAAAGCCTCTGCCGCACCATCCATAGCCTGCCACAACGACCTTTTTGCCCGCTAAAAGTAAGTCCGTCGCCCTGATTATACCGTCGACCGTCGATTGTCCCGTCCCGTATCGATTATCGAACAGGTGCTTTGTCGCAGCATCATTTACCGCAATAACCGGGAATTTCAGCTTGCCGTCGTTTGCCATCGCCCGCAAACGGATTACGCCCGTTGTGGTTTCTTCCATACTCGCGATAATTCGGTGCGCATCTTTCTTCCTGCTGGTATGCAACTCATTTACCAAATCAGCACCATCGTCGAATGTGATGACCGGCTTATGTTCTATTGCAGCGTTGATATGTTTGTAATAGGTCGCCCGATTTTCGCCGCAGATAGCAAAAACCGGTATCTTAAAATCCTTTACCAGTGAAGCTGCCACATCATCCTGCGTGCTCAGCGGGTTCGATGCGCATAAAACGGCGTTCGCGCCTCCCGCCTTAAGCGTCCTCATAAGATTGGCTGTCTCAGCGGTTACATGCAGACAGGCTGAAACGTTTTTGCCCTTCAATGGTTTTGTTTTCGCAAACCGCTGCCGAATCTGCGCAAGGACCGGCATATCGTTATCAGCCCACAAAATCCGTCTTTTTCCCTCAGCAGCCAGCGATAAGTCACCTACGTCATATTTCATTTATTGACCCTTTCAAAAATGCAGATAGAAGCAGTAAATATACTTCGAAAAGAGGGTTTTTGCAAACCTTTATTTATGCAAATACGGGCGGAAAATGGGGAATTTGGGGATTTCATGATTTTTGGGGATTTCGTGGGGATTCAATCAAATGCGCAGGGGGTCAGGGGAAAAAAAGGAAATTTCAGGAAAAATTTTAATCGCTTCGCAGACAAAGAGTTAGGCCGTTCGAGGGCGATTAAGGAAGCGTAAATTTCGCAACAGAAGCGCAGGTTGAGCCTATTAATAGGGGGAATGAAGGGACGAAATTGAGAAAATGGAGGACAGCGCCAAGCGTAAAACGGCTCGAAAAGGGGTAAAGGCGCTATTATATTAACAAACGTTCAAAAACATTCAAAACTTATACAAAACTATACCAAAATAGTACCAAAACCATACCAAAACAGTACCAAAACTATACCAAAAACATACCCAAATATTCAAAAATATAATGGTATGTAATACATACCATTAAACATACGACGCCCAAGCGCCGCGGGGGCTTTCAAGCAACTAAAGATTGTCTAAATTAACAAATAGGTTTAGGGTGAAAGCTGTCTAAATTAACATTAAATTTTTTATCAGAAGTTAACTAATGCGAAGTGCTGCCGGAGGCCGCAACGAGGAAGCATACAGTTAGTATGCCGAAGGCATACGGGTAAAGCAGTATCTGAGCAGAAGGCAGCACAAGCAAATGGGTCCCCTGTTCACAGCCAAGGGAGCCTCTCTCGGGGATATTTGAGCGTTAAAAACCTTGATTTTAAGTCCTGAGAACGGTAAAATTACAGTGTTCGAGAGGTAAGGGAATTATTGCCCTCATTAAAATGTAAAAGAAACGATGAAAAAGCAAGTAATATCTGCGCTGACATTATTGATATTAGAGGTGACAGCTTCATACGTTTGCGGAGAAGTCCCCGCAAGCTATGAGGCCTATACTGCATGGGAGGACTGGCCACGGCTGCGCGTCGGAGTTGAAGCAGGTCTGGCTTCGAGCTACGACCGTAGCGGAGGAAACACCGACCACAGTCACTACGAATATCCACCGGGGCTAATTACAGGAGATGTTAATGCTATTGTTAAAACCATCGATGGGCCGGGTATAATTTATCGCTTCTGGATGCCGCATGTAATGGCCCGCCGTCATTTTGTTGTGAAGATGTTCTTCGACGGCGAAGAGACTCCGAGAATTGATACCGACAGCACTGTGATTATGAACGGGAACTTCAGTTATTTTACTGCCCCTTTGATTAACACTTTTGCCGGCGGTCAGACGTGTTATGAGCCGATTCCTTTTGCCGAATCGCTACGCATCGAAACGAGGAACAAGGACATTAGTATCTGGGCGAACCATCACTATTACCAGTATACTTATCATACCTTACCCGCGGGCGTTGTTGCCGATTCGTATACGGGGCAACTTACACCTGAAGAGGAACAGGCCCGGGCAGATGCAGTATCACTGTTTGATAATGTCGGCCAACATCCGGGAGGGAGCAATCCGGCGGCTGTTGATGTTAATACTGCTGCTACAATGATTGACCCCAATTCAAGTGTTACATTAGCCAGCCTGACGGGGCCGGGGCTGATTAGACAACTCAACATACGGATGGACGATTCTAATGATACCGAACTGGAGGGACTGCGTTTACAAGTATTCTACGACGGCCAGCAGACACCTTCTATTGACGCTTGTATTGCACACTTTTTCGGGGCAGGAAAAGAACGTGCAGCTTATCAAAGTATCCCGCTGGGTACAGATTCAAATAATCCAGATGACGGATTCTACTGCTACTGGCCAATGCCGTTCCACCAATCAGTACTTATTCAGCTCTGCAATACCACTTCCACATCAATTTCCATAGATTCGGCCAAAGTAGAATACGAGTCCAAGGCCATTGACAAGCGTATGTGCTACCTTCACGCGGTTGAGAACAGCAGTGCGAAGCAGACCGACCAGATTTATCACACGATATTGTCCACAACTGGGCGCGGACATTATATAGGCGATTTGCTTTATGCAGAACAGGACGCCAACAGCTTCATGATGTTAGAGGGGGACGATGTCATTACGGTAGACGGCACGATAATACTAAACGGGACCGGTCTGGAAGACGCTTATAACGGCGGGGCCTACTACAACTGGGTGGCCCAACAATACGATGAGCCCGAAGGGGTATGTCCCCGCTTAGCAATTCGCCCTCTGAATGGCATCCTGTACGTACATAAGGAGGATGAAATAGCCCGTGCCGACCAATACCGCTGGCGGATTGCCGACTGCATACCATTTTCCCGTTCAATAGAGGCGAATGTCGAATGCAGGTATGGTATCACCGGTTCCAAGTGGACATCGGTGGGATTTTGGTATCAGCTGCCCTATCCTCTCGAAGACTTCGATGACGACAAGGACGTAGATATGGCCGATTATGCTATATTTGCCCAAGAGTGGCTGGAAACAGACTGCGGAGAATGCGAGGGCATTGACCTTACCGGTGACGGTCAGGTTGGATTCGATGACTTGGTAGAGTTTAGCAGCGGCTGGCTTACGGGTGTTTGCAATTAAATATTCTTCATCTGCGCTGAGAGGGGACAAGATTTTGAGTTGCCAGCGGCGGCCACAACGAGCAAAATAGTATCCTAACTGTGTAAAGCATAATTTAAAGGTTGCGGGATTTGGGTTTGGGGGTAGAATACACACTGAATATATGGGGGAAAGGTGATGAGCAAGAATATACGGAATAAGGCATATTGAGTCATTAAAACATGGAGATAAAAATGAGGATTAAAGAGATATTTCTTTTAGCCGTCGCTGTTATTTGCTCGGTCTCGTCGGTATCGTTATCTTCGGATGCCAATAATCCCGGGCTACAAGATATTAGCGGGCTTGAAAGACGCGTCGAAGAGATTCGTTCGAGAGACAGCATATCACAGCGTCAGGACGTAGGTGAAATTTTCAAGCTGGCCGATATATATGCAAGCCAGGGTAATACAGAGAAAGCACGCGAGCTCTATGAGGCGGGCCTGTCGGTGGACAGCTTTCAATTAGATTATCAATTAAAGCTGGCAAACCTGCTGAAGGAATCGGGCGACACTAAACAAGCCAAAGAAAAATATAAAACTATTTATAAGTACTCGGAGGACGAAGAGGTCATAAACTCAGCGAAGGAGCAACTTTTGTCTTTGAGGGTAAAATGTCCAAGTCCCAAACAAAAGAACAGGAAGTTCAGCATAATAGTCGTGCCATTCGGACATATTAACGGCGTACTCATTGACGAAATTTTTTCAGAACTGAACAAGATAACCAAGATTAAATATAAACTTTATGAAGAAGAGCTCAACGTCGGCGGAATCGACCGAACGATGGCCGAGCAGTACCTTTCGAAAACGTGCGCGAACATTAAGAGAGAAAATCCCGGGGTTAATATTCCGGCAGACAGTGACCCCAAGGCGCAAATGGAATTTATAATCGGAATTTTACAAGCTGAAGGCGTTTCGGAGGACAAGATAGAAGATTTCCGAGAAAGGATGCTTATCAATTTCCAAGTCGGCCAGAGAAACGCGGACCGGCTGATTTCGGAGCTCAAGTCACAGTTCGGCAGTAATGAAGATGAAAGAGTTGTCGGGTATCTTGGGATAACGGAGGCGGACATTTACTCAGACGATAATAATTATGTGTTCGGATGGGCGCAGCCGGGGTTCGGGGTAATGTCCTACAGCAGATTTAAGGCCAGCTTTTTTAACGAGCGAGATTACAGGCCGCGTCTTGTTGAGCGTGCAGTTAAACAGGGCATATCCAGCACATTTTTTATATTAGGCATTCCCCGCTGCACCAACGCGATGTGCGCGCGTGCTTATCCGCACAGTCTTGCAGAGCAGGACCTCAAGGAGGGTACACTGTGCAGCTGGTGCAAGGAGCAGCTTTCAATAAAGCTCAAGGAACTGCAAAAAAGACGATTGCATAAAACGCCGTTTTTATTCAACTAACGGTTTTCTAAAGCAGCAGTTGCGATTACTGCTTACAGGACATATAATTACATTACGTTCTTTGAGTTTCTACAATTATGAAACAACTCGCAGATAACAAGAAAGCACGGATGCTTTTTTTTGCGGCAGCACTGGCGGTAATGACGGCACTGGCTTATCTGCCGGCAACGCAATGCGGTTTTATCTGGGACGATGATTATTACGTCACAGAAAATCCGCTTCTGACCGCACCTGACGGTTTATGGCAAATCTGGTTCTCAACAGACCAGCCCTCCCAATATTTTCCACTTGTATATACGAGCTTTCGTTTAGAGCGCGCCATCTGGGGGCTAAATCCCATCGGTTATCATATCACGAATATTATCCTGCATATAGCTAACGCAATTCTGGTTTGGATTCTGTTAAGGCGGCTGTCGATTCCCTGCGCGTGGATTGCAGCGGCAATATTCGCTTTACATCCGGTGCATGTCGAGTCGGTCGCGTGGATTACGGAAAGAAAAAACGTATTGATGATGTTCTTTTTCGTTTTATCGCTTCTTGCATGGATGCGATTTGTGGAGGAAAGCGTAACACAGCGCGCGCGGCGGTTTTATGTGCTTTCGCTTTTGTTTTATGCGCTGTCGCTTTTCAGCAAGACAACGGCATGTACAATGCCGGCGGCTCTCGTTCTGATACTGTGGATTAAACATATACCTCTTAAAGCAAAGCGCTGGCTGGAGATTGCACCATACGTACTACTCGGGGTAGCAATGGGAGTTGTTACGGTCTGGTGGGAACTGTTTCGTCATCCTACAGGCCAGATAGAACTCGGTCTAAGCCCTATTAACCGAACATTGCTGGCCAGCCGAGCCTTATGGTTTTATTTCGGCAAACTTTTTTTACCATTAAATTTGTCCTTCAGTTATCCGACATGGAAACTTGATGAGACCAACCCGATATGGCTTTTAGTATGTCTCTTCGCAGTGTGGAACATCTGGCGATGGAGAGACAAGCTCGGGAGAAAAACGATTGCGGGAATTATCTTTTTCGCAGCGATGCTATTTCCGATGCTTGGTTTTATCACACTTTATACTTTTCGGTATACTTTCGTTGCAGACCATTATCAGTACGTGGCCAGCATCGGTCTGATAGCGCTGGCCGCGGGAGTCGGTCAGCGGCTTGCGTATAGACTCGGGAAATTTGGAAAGGGCGTCGGAGTCGTCGCAGCGGTTTTGGTTTTAGGCACGCTCGGAACATTAACATGGCAACAATGTCATGTCTACAAAGACCTCGAAACTTTGTGGCGAGATGTATTGGAGAAAAATCCTGATTCTCTATTAGCACACAACAACTTAGGGCTTTTAATGCAAGACCAGGGACAATTACAGGAGGCAGTCAACCATTATTATGAGGCATTGCGGATAGACCCTAACACTGCTGAGACGCACGGAAATCTGGGCGGACTTTTCAGAGAGCAGGGCCTTACCAAAGAGGCGGAGGCACACTTACGCCGCGCCATCGAAATCAGACCTGAATACCCAATGGCGCACTACAACATAGGTATATTGCTTCATCAACAGGGCAATATCAGCGATGCGATTTTTCATTACGAGCAAGGATTACGATGGCTTAACAAATTCGAGGTTCATGTAAACCTAGCCGGGGCACTGTCTCAACAATGGGAATATGAAAAGGCCATAAAACATCTGGAAAAAGCTTTGCAGATAAAACCCGATTCACCAAGCGTATATTACAACTGGGGAATGATACTGAAAAACCAGGGCAAAATTGATGAAGCCATTGAAAAATGGCGAAAGGCGTTGGAACTTAATCCTTACTTTGCTGCAGCACGGCATAATCTGGAACTGGCACTGAAAGAACAAAATAAGAAGTAAGAGTGGATTGATATCCACCTTGTCCGCCAACAACCCGGCCGGGAACAAAAGTCATTATTGTCTTTTGGTCAGCGCAGGCGCGGCGATGCTGAAAAAGGAGAGGTCGTTAATTGAAAAGATAACCCAAGCAGGATATAATTTTCGCCTTTCATTCTACAAAAAAGGTGCGATTTCTAATGCCTAAAGTATCTTTGGATTTGACAGGGAAATGGGAGTTTAAAGAATATCCGGCGTCGGCGCGTCGAATGCGCGATTTGGATTCTTCCGACTGGCTGGAAACAAATGTCCCGTACTCGATTTTTAACAGCTTAATCTCGGCCGGCAAGATAAATCGAAGAGATATTGATGGCCGGCCAGAAGAATTCCAGTGGGTCAGCGAAAAACCATGGATATACAGAAAGAATTTTGATGCTCCAGAGGAGTTAATCAGCTGCGGCCGGGTTGAATTAGTCTTCGATGGTTTGGACACGATAGCAAGCATCTGGCTCAACAACAAACTCATCGGCAAAACAAACAATATGTTCATTCCGTTTCGTTTCGATGTAACACGATTTCTTAAGCGACGAAACAATTCACTGCTGGTCAAATTCGAGTCTGCAATCCAATACGCCAAAAAACTAATGAGGCGATATACGACGTTCAGCGAGTCGGACTTTAACAATCCGTATCGTGTCTATATCAGAAAAGCACAGTACCAGTTCGGGTGGGACTGGTGTCCGAGTCTGCCGGGCTGCGGGATTTGGCGAGGCGCCCGTCTCGAAGGAACTGATAGAGCACGATTCGCCGAACTGCACGTCCAAACGGTCAATTGTAACCTGTGCTATGCTGACATTAAAATCGCGGTGAAACTAAGTACGGTAACAGAAGAAGATTTCTTTTGCACACTAACATTATCCTGCGGTGAACAGATAAACGAGCACAAACTGGTGTTTGCGGCAGGTGAAGATTCTCAATCGATGGTAATCCGGATTGAAAATCCGCAACTTTGGTGGCCATTGGGCTATGGGCAGCAGAATCTTTATAAACTTAAACTCGTGCTGTGGGCAGGCGATGAAACTATAGACCAGATACAAAAAAGAATCGGTATAAGGAGCGTAAAACTGAACCGCTCACCGGATGAGAACGGAGAGAAATTTCAATTTGAAATAAACGGCCGAGTTATATTCGCCAAAGGGGCAAACTGGGTACCAGTATCCATCTTCGCGGGCTCGGTCAACAGCAACGATTATGAAAAACTTTTGTCCGCTGCAGCAAAATCCAATATAAATATGCTTCGTGTATGGGGCGGCGGTTATTATGAAGAAGACAAATTTTATGAACTCTGTAATCATCTCGGTATAATGATTTGGCAGGATTTCATGTTCGCTTGTGCTTATTATCCCAACCGACAATGGTTCCAGGAAGAAGTAAAAAAGGAAGCATCAGCAATTATAAGACAGTTGCGTAATCATCCCTGTTTGGTCCTATGGTGCGGGAATAACGAAATCGACTGGATGCACTACACGGGCAAACTCGGTAAGGGCAAAAAATTCTACGGTGAAGCGCTTTATCATCGTCTTCTGCCACAACTCATTACCGAACTGGACAGCAACAGCGATTATATACCGACAACACCGCTTGGAACAAAAGAGCAACTCAAGCT
>CAZDQP010000111.1:0-9375 GCA_964507485.1 uncultured Pirellulales bacterium
GGTATCAGCATCGCCCATTGGCTAAGGGCGAAGAAACTGTTATTAAAGTTGAGATTAACGGCAATACCCAGGATTTGTCAAAAGTGCACATTGAGCCTACTACAGCAATGGATATTATAGTTGGACCGGTTAGGGTTCTAAGTAAGTCAGAAGTGTACTGGAAGGTAAAGGTACTTGAGAACGGTTATCACGATATTATTTTTAATGCAGGCGGTCAACATGTGAAAAAACAATTAGCTGTTGGTGATGGTTTTATGCGCCTTAGCAGCAGGAAACCAGGTTGGAAGTGGTCAGAAATTTTGGAACACCCGGCAGAGGAGCCGTTTGGCCTGAGATCACCTGTTAAATCGATTAGTATTGATTATCCTAAAAGATTATCGCTAACGAGCGGCACTAATTGGTGGATTGCGTACTTTTTTGCTGTTTCATTCACATTTTTCTTTATTTTCAAGCCGTTTTTGAAGGTTAGGGTTTAAACCCAAACTTAACAATAAGGGGTAGATTTTCCGAAATACCGGGATAGGATGGGTAAAAACAAGAAGCACACTTCCGAAAAAAGTTTAAGCCGTCGGGAGATATTGAAGTACGGATTGTACGGTAGCTTGGCAGCAGGTCTTACGTCCAGCCTTTGGCTAAGCGGCTGTGGGAGGCGACGGCGTAAGAAAGGACTCGATGTTATCCTCATTGCGATTGACACGTTGAGGGTGGATCATTTGGGCTGTTATGGCTATCACAGAAACACATCTCCCAATATCGACCGGTTCGTTGAAGACAGCCTGTTATTTGAGAATTGCCTTGCCCAAGCTTCTGAGACTTGGTCCAGCTTTGCCAGTATACTGAGCGGATTCCTGCCCCATGAAACCAAGGTAATAGATACGAAACGTTTACTGACAGCGGTAGAGACGCTTCCAAAAATTTTGCAGCGGCAGGGCTACAAAACCGTCGGCGTTGTAAGCAACTATAGTCTAAAGAGACAAAGGGGCTGGCAACAGGGATTCACTATATTTGATGATACCTTGGATGATCTCGAACTTGTTAGAAGTTTGCCGGAGAGAATCGCAGAGCGTACTACCAACCGGGCCATAGAGCTGCTTGAACAATCCTACAAGGACCCACTATTTATGTGGATCCACTACCAGGACCCCCATGGACCATATACGCCGCCGCCACGTTTTGCCGGACTTTTCCGCAATCCCAATCAGAAACCACGCATCCTCAGGGTAAACGACTCGGTAAGCGGCCACGCCGGCATCCCAGACTATCAAAATCTGGAGCCAAACCGCGACTTTTACCACTACGTTAATCAATATGATGGCGAGATACGATACGCAGACGTTCACTTCAAGCGTCTAATCGATGCCTTAAAGAAGTTTGGCCTGTATGATGATGCGCTGATCATATTTACCTCGGATCACGGTGAAGAAATGGGAGAACACAATTATTTTTTTGTCCATGGCAATTCCCTTTACAACAGTCTGACCCATGTGCCTCTCGCAATAAAGTATGGCAAGGAACTGACCGGTAAAAGAACAGATTTTGTCCAGCATATTGATATTGTTCCCACTGTATTAAATATGCTTGGCTTAAAGACGAATGGACGGTTTCGTGGGTATGATTTACGCGAGCAGAAGGCGGCAAAAAGAGAAATTTTCGCGGAAGTGGATGAATGGGGAGTCGAAGGTGGGAAAAAGCTTTCTGTAGTGGTGGACGGCTTTAAGTTGATCTATACGCCTGAGTTCCAACAATATCAACTGTTCAACCTAAAGACAGATCCTCACGAGGAATATGACCTTATTAATGATAACAATTATCGAGAGCGGACCGAAAATCTGGAAGTTAGATTAAAGCGCATTCGCGGTGAAGATTTCTTGGGGCTTCCTGTCCCACCTCTTAAAGAGGCGAGGAAGCTCAACGACGAGGAAATAAAAAAGCTGAAATCTTTGGGTTACGTTTGGTAAACCTTTGAAGGTTAGGATATAAACTGGCGTGCGCAACGGGATTTCACTTAAGGTGCAGGAGCGGTCAGGTATTGGTTACGAGTGATTTGATCAGTTTGCCGGCGTCAATTACAGAAGGTTGGTTGTCCAAGCGGGTGGCGATACTCCTATCGCTTAGCAATAGAAAGGCATCTTCGTAGGTGTGCTTGCCGGTGAATGGGCCTTTACCGGTGAGTCCTTGAAAAGCCACAGCACCTTTGAGATTGAATCCTTTCTCAGCGATGAGGACCAAGTCCGGGGCGTCCTCAAGGTATGGGCCTGTGTAGATATCTTGTTTTCTATAAATGTGTTTTATGACTTTTTTGCCGTCGATTCGCAGTGATCCGAAGAGGTTTTCCAACTCTTTCAAGCATGCGCCTTTGTCATCGGCCTCGACGCCGCCGGCGGGATATTTGTCTTTTTGGTTTATGTAAATCCGGGCTGGGTCGAGAGCGAACGCCTTTGTGGTTGAGTTGATATTGGCCAGCTTTGGCTCAGTGTTCGGCCTAAAGGTTAAAAAACCTTCGTTGGCCAGCAGGTAATTCACATAGACATCCTTTTCGAGCTTCCCAAAGCCGTGGTCTGAAAGCATTATAAGTATGTCATTTTCGGTGAGTTTAGAGTAGATTTTACCAACGGCTTGGTCAATCCTGCGGAAATGCTCAAGAAAAGCATCGTGGTATTTATGGTTTTTGTCCTCATAAGCGTCCCATAGAAAATGCATTAGCCTGTCTGTACCGGTAAATGTGAGTGTAAAAATTTGCCAGTCAATGTAATCCCATAGATACTCAGCTGTTTGTATTCTGGCGGTTAACGTCTCGTCGAGGTCCTTGAGGAATATGTTCAAATCCCTATGGGCTTTTTCAGAATCAACGTCGATGCGGTAACCCAGATCTTCCAACTGAGGTATCAAAAACGCGGGGTGTACGCTTCTATTAATATCGATTGAGACAAAGCCGGATATATGTACACCGTTCATATCCTTAACAGGGTAGGTGGAAGGGACATTTATGATGACGGATTCGTTTTTGGCAAAACTCCAGAACGGTTGTGATTTCAAGTCGTTGAAATTTGGAAATCTAATTTTGTAAGATTGTGGGAACAAATCTGTAAAGCCGAAGATACTATGTTGGCCGGGGTTTTGGCCGGTAATTATTGATGACCACGCTACAGAGGAAATTTCTGGAATAGTGGAGTGCATTTTTTCGAAAATTCCCCCGGAAATCAACTCGGCGGTATTGGCCATAACGCCGAGTTCAGCAAAGTCTTTAAGCATACCAAAAGGCACGCCATCTAAGCCTATTATCAGGGTTCTTGCGGTTTTAGTCATAGTCTCAGTTCGCCAGAGTTATTATTCCGCCGGCACATATATTTTCACCCCGGACAAGGACAAAGCGTCCCAATTCTTGAACATCGTTGAAGTCCTTGATAGCTATTGGTTTTTTGGTTTTTATAATAACCTCAGCGACATCAAGGTTTTTGACAGTCTGGGCGTTTTCTTCGATAAGTTCAAGCGTCGAAGAGTTAATTCTCTTGTTGATTTTTTCTATTTTGCAGCTTGTTTCCTGGGTCGCACATCTTATTGTTAATTTCAAATCAGGAGTAAAATCCCGTTTGGTCATCCAAAATATACTGGCGGGGATTCTAACAGTTAATTTCGGTTCGCTACCCGGAAGACATACGATATTCCCGCGGTCGAGGAAAACAGAATCGGTGGTTGTAATTCCAATACATTCGCTTGCAATGGCCTTGTCGGTATCTTCCAAAAATTTTTCTATGGAATTAACTGTGGTGGTTTGTTCGCTCGGCAGTATTTTAATTTTTTCGCCTTTGGAAATAATACCTGCCTCAACTCTGCCTACGTTGAACCTCTTGTCATCGAATTTATATACATCCTGGATTGGAAAAATCAAGGGCTTGTTCTCGGGCGGCTGTTTATTCTGCATGCTGTCAAGACTGTCAAGAAATGTTGGGCCGGGGTACCAGTCCATATTTTTAGATTTTTCCGCAACGTTGTCCCCTTCAATTGCAGAAATTGGGATGTAATACATTGCCTCGATGTTAATGGATTTAAGCCATTTCTGCGCTTCGGCCTTGACCTTGTTGAATTGCTGCTCTGAAAAATCAACCATGTCCATTTTGTTCAAAACTACTACGACCTGATTGAGACCAAGCAGCGATAACATATATGAATGCCGTCTGGTTTGCTCCTGAATACCCTCTTTGACATCAACTATCAGGATGGCGGCCTCGGCCTGTGAAGCTCCGGTAATCATATTTTTGACGAATTCAACGTGTCCTGGTGCGTCGATTATTACATAACGCCTTTTCGGGCTTTTGAAGAAGACCTGTGTTGTATCGATGGTAATGCCTTGTTTGCGTTCTTCTTCCAGATGGTCCAGTAAATATGCGAACTCTGTTCGCTTGCCAAGGCCTGTTGAGGCTTTTTTTATTTCCTCGATTTTGTCCGGAGGAAGCGAATTGGTATCATAAAGCAGTCTTCCAATCAGTGTTGATTTGCCGTGGTCGATATGTCCTACAATAACAAAACTCAGAACGTCCATACTAGTCCTCGCTGATATACCCCAGCTCTTTTAGTTTCTTCTTTACTTCCTCCAAGTCCTTTTTTTCCAACGGCCTGTCTACAGGCAAGGAATCCAGAGGGTGTTTTTTTTGTCCGATACCTATCCAGCCCCATATCCGTTCGTGGAAATAGTAAAGAATCAATTTTGAAATCACATCAGCAACACCTGCAAGGCCGGATAGTTTAAGACTTGCAGATATATCAAGTTTAAAAGAGCGAGCTAAAATAAAGATTATCACAACTGTTGTTAGAGAAGCTACAAAGCGGAAGCTTATAGCTTTTAAAATCGAGCGGTAATGAGTTTCTTTGTGGGTAGCCATTTTACATGTATCCTAATGACCGCAATTTCTGCATCATATAGTCGCTTTCCTTATCTTGTGCTCGCCCGCTTCTCTCAGAAATTTTAGAAGTTTTCAATTCCTCGACAATTTTGTCTATGGTGTCAGCATCTGAATCGACCGGATTACAGCAGGTTTCGCATCCTATGCTTCTGTATCGTTTTCCATTTTTGGCAAAGTAAAGCTCGACAACGGGGATGTTTTCCCTTTTGACATATTCCCAGACATCGATTTCACGCCAGCCGAGTAATGGATGAACCCGAAGGTGTTCTTCCTCAGCCGCCTTGGTCTTATACTGGTCCCAAAGCTCCGGTGGCTGATTCTTATAATCCCACTCAAAATCTTCGTCTCTTGGGCTAAAGACCCTTTCTTTTGCACGAATACCGTGCTCGTCCCTTCTGATTCCAAGATACAGTGCCTTAAATCCGTGTTCGGCGATAGCCTTTTTCAGCGCCACAGTCTTCAGTTCATTGCAGCACTGGAACTTGCCCTTATTCGGTCCGATGCCTTTGCTAAGTGCTTCCTCATTTTTGGCGACGATGAGATTTAGGCCCCACTCTTTGGCGTATTTTTCTCTGAAATCGTAAATCTCCTTAAACTTGTAGGTGGTGTCGATGTGAAGCACCGGAAACGGTATCTTGCCGAAAAAGGCCTTTCTAATGAGCCAAAGCAGCGTGGTGGAGTCCTTGCCGATTGACCAGAGCATAGCTACGTCCCTGAATTCGCTATATGCTTCCCTAATAATGAAAATACTTTGGTTTTCCAACTTATTCAACTGACTGAAACTGGAATTCATAGCTAAAGTGTTCCTATTAATAACAAAAATAAATTATAATAATTATAATAAATAAGCTATAATAAGTAAATTACAAAAAGTAAATTATAAAAAGCACTGCTTACTTGATATATTGAATTTCTCTTTGTTTTTCGTGTTAGGAAATTACCTTATGGCTGTCATGCGTGAGATGTCAAAGAATAAACGGCCAACGTTGCAGTATCTTAACGTTGCTGGCATTGGTGTTGGCCGCTGTGGCAGTATAGTTTTTACTCAAATCAGTCTTTTCCATAAAAGAAATTCGAAATGTACTTTTCATAAGCGCAAGAGGCTATAATATGAATCGGCGTGATTTCCTGAGTTTTTTAGGTGCTGGTGCGGCATGGGCTGTTTTGCCGGGAGGCTGCGGTAAAAAGGAGGACCCCGCAGTTGAGTTATTTAAACGGACCAAGCCTACGAATTTGAAGGTACTGGTTATCGGGATTGATGGTTCAACGCTTGATATTATAGAGCCAATGATCAATGCCGGTAAACTAGGTCGGTTCAAGAAACTGATGAATACCGGCACATACGCCAAACTTCGTTCGCAAAGGCCGATGCTGTCTCCAGCACTGTGGACTACTATTGCCACCGGACACAATCGCGACAAGCACAATATTACATTTTTTCTCTCCAACAGCAAGCATAGTAGCCAAGGCTCATCCCTGGTTTCCAGCGATGACCGCAAAACTCTCGCATTGTGGAACATTGTGGGTGCGTTCAAAAAAACCACAGGTGTGGATGGCTGGTGGGTAACGTGGCCAGCAGAGATGGTTAACGGTTATATGGTGTCTGACCGGTTCGCTCTCACCAGATGGGGGACGTGGACAAACAGCCTGCCCAACGAACGTTTGGTTTTTCCGGCTGAAACATTAGAGCGACTAAGGCCGTTGTTAGTTGATCCTACCAATCCGCCGATGGATGAGATTGAAGAACTGGTGGAATTAACCGAAGCGGAAAGAAGTGAAATGTTAGCTGCAGATAAGCCGATTTTCGCCCATGGTATGAGTGTCTCCAAGTTTGGATATTGCTCGCAGCGCACTTACGAGAAGGTTGCGCTGCATATGCTTGAAGAGAGCCAACCCGATTTAAATATGATTTTTCTGATAGCGGTCGACCCTATTTGCCACACATTCTGGCATTATTATCATCCAGAGCAGTTTCCTCAGGGCGTTGATCCGGACAAGGCCAATCGTCTGGGGAAATTCATACCCGCCATTTATGAACATAACGATAGTTACCTTGGTAAGCTGTTGCCGCGAATTGATTCCAACACGGTGGTTATAGTGGTTTCCGACCATGGTTTCCAAAGTTCCGGCCGACTCCCCGGCATGACAAACATTATAGACTACCGTCCATTAGGTATAGACCGGATTGACAGACTGAATCGACCAGTCAGTTCGGGTATGAGCGGGATACATCATCTCGACGGGACCTTCATAGCAAGCGGAGGCCCGATTATACAGGGGTCAGAATTTAAAAAGCAGCCGTCTATCGCGGATATCACTCCTACCATCTTGGCTTTGATGGGGCTACCGGTTGGCAAAGATATGGCGGGTCGTGTGCTGGAAGAAATCATTGACCCTAAGTTCCTTTCTGCCCATCCAGTCAAGTACATTGATTCGTATGAGAATTATATTAAGCGTAAGCAGTTTGTCAGCACGACTAAGGTGGGGGAGGATGAGCAACTTGACTACCTGCGGTCAATCGGGTATGTAAGGTAATCGGGTGTCGAACGATTAAAAAGACAGTAATTGCAAGCGGGCGGATTTCGACTTTTACATCATTTCACATAGCCCAGGGAGCGTAGTCGCTGTATTTCATCCTCGGTAAGCACAGGGGCTGTTTCACCCGGACGCTGGTTAGATATGGTTTGTAAAATCAGTCTCAAATCAGCTATCATGGCGTCACGGTGTTCTGGCTGTTGATTGGCTAAATTTTCTTGTTCCTGGGGATCAGTGCGGATATTAAACAACTGAACTTCAGGAGAAGAAGATTGAAGTATAAGTTTCAATCCGTCTTTGCGCCAGGCGGTACCGCTTGGTCCCCACATATTTCCCTGGCTGAGAACAGGACGACTGAGTTGCTGGTGGCTACCTTGCAGAAAAGGTACGAGGCTTTGGCCAATAAAGGCGGAGTCACCAGGGATACCTGCAAGTTCGCAAAGCGTGGGGGCGACGTCAATCGAGCGAACGGTATCAGGAACTCTTTTTGCTTTGACGGGACTTTCTTTTTTGGTGGTGATAGCAGGAGCACGAACGATCAAAGGAATATGCAATAGTTCATCGTACAAGGTGTGCCCATGCTCGAAACCACCATGGTCGAGGAATTCCTCGCCATGGTCGGCTGTTATAACAATAATCGTGTTTTTATCAAGGCCTCTTTGCGAGATACCGTCAATCAGTTTACCAACCTCTGAATCGGTGTAGGCAATCTCGCCATTGTAAAGCTTCTCCAACCGAGCGATTTTATCAGGGGGAGGAGAGGTTTGGTTACGCCGTAATTCTACCATATCGCGAACGGTGCCGAAGATATAGTCGGTGGTGTTGCAGTCCTGTGGGTCGGCGAAGCGTCTGCGAAATGGCTGGGGGGGGTTGTAAATAAGATGGGGATCGAAATAATGAACGAACAGAAAGAAAGGCTTGTTTTTATGCTGGTCGATCCAGCGTAAAGCGGCTGAAGTAGTGGGGCCGGCCCGGCGAACATCGATGTTATTGCCAGTTACATAGGCATCGACAGTCTCAAACCCTTGTGTCATACCGAACTTTTCTGAAAGGAGAAAGACATTGACTATAGCACCGGTTACAACACCAGCACGTTGGAAGACCTCGGCAAGAGTGACGGCATCGTTTTGAAGTATTTTAAACTTCCCCAGGGAGCCACCTGCCCCATGTTGTGCAGGATATCTTGAAGTAAACAATGAGGCAATCGACGGCAGCGTCCAGGGAGCGTGTGAGAAAGCATTCTCGAACAGGACTGCGTCTTTGGCGAACCTGTCTATTTCCGGCGTAAGGTCAGACGAATTGCTGTAGCAGCCCAAGCGGTCTGCCCGAACAGTATCCAGTACGATAAAAATGACATTTTTTTCAAGTGAGGTAGGAGTCAGAGTGTAATATACACCTACAACTATAATAAGCAATATAGTCAAGACGAGCAAGCTTTTATTCAAAATGGAAATTCCAGGTTTTTTAGATAATAACGACATAATTTAAACTATTATTTTAGCAGGTTTATTAGTATGATATTTATGCTGAATTTATGCAAGAAAATTTTGGCAAGCTCGATGGTCTGGAATTTTCCAATTGGTTACTAAACAATAAAGGTACGAAAGATGACAACGCAACAGGAAAGACCAAAAGAGAATACGCTCAACAGGAGTCATTTGTTGGTAGGATTACTTCTCGCCGGTATTATTTTGCTGGGATTAGTTTTGAGGGTATCATATCTACTGGAGATTGTAAACCACCCTGATTTTTACTTCCCCCAGATTGATGCTGCTTTCCACGATCACTGGGCGAAGGGTTTAGCTACCAACGATTGGACGATTCCCAAAGACTTTGACTTTGAAATTGGGGTTAATCCCTATTTTCGTTCTCCCGGCTACCCATTTTTTCTGGCGTTTGTATATTACTTATCCGATTGCAGCCTACTGGTGGCAAGGAC
>CAZDQP010000112.1:0-9304 GCA_964507485.1 uncultured Pirellulales bacterium
CGGTGGAACAGCAGAAGCCTCCATCCCGCCCTACGATTGGGCGCTTCTGTCCGACATAACCAATGATGGAATTTCTGGCCTCGACGACCTTGATATATTATCCTCTTTGTGGCTAAATACTGGGCAGCAGCTGTATGCTGATTTCAATCGGGATGGAATTGTCGACCTCTTTGATTTTGCCTTGCTCGCACAGGATTGGCTCGAACAAACATCCTGGTATTAGTGATTTAGAACGACGGAGTTTAATATGAGGCGATTGAAAAATGTTTTTGTTGTTGTGGTTATCTGGTTGAATGTTGCGCAGCCTTGTTTCTCTGCCAGAAAAGACTTGGTTTTTGAAGGGGTTTATGAGGCGGCGCTGGATTTGCCGCGGATTTATTTCCTGGTAAAACGCGACATTAACAAACGGCCCTTGAATCAAAAAGAGCGGTTCGAAGTGCACTATGCTTTTCTCGATACTGGCGCCTCGGGAATACTTCTTTCCAGAGAAACAGCCGAAAGTCTTGGGATTGTGGTTGACGCAAAAGCACGGTTTGTTGATATCGGTATCGGCGGGCCGGAATATTTTAATGTCTCCGCCCCGTTGTTTGTTTGCCTGGAGGGTTTCCAATCGCAGAATCCCCAGAACCAGCGAAATTATGAATGCTTCGGCCCTGGCCGGGTACAGGTCAGGAAGTCCCCCGCAGGGCTGCTTGGCGAGCCGATAGATGTTGTCGGTATGCCTGCAATGGCTGGTAACGTCGTGGTTTTGAACTCCGGCGCAACTAATTCGCTGGATTATTTCGCCGCTGATATCAAAAAGCCGAATGACAGGAAAGTGCCGAAAGCCGACTTTAAAGTCGCCCTGCGGCCTAAGAAATTTACTGATCCCCAGAGCAAAGAAAATATACCTCCGCTTCCCGTGTCAGCGGATAATATGGTAATCGACAACGTGCTTGTCAGACTGGGAAAAAATTATTCCAAAGGGACATGGTTGTTTGATACGGGGGCGACGGTAAGTATGATTTCTACCGCGCAGGCCGCAAAGCTGGGCCTCATAGATGGCAGTGGTCAGCCTATAAAAGAGGTCGCTTTTTCAGTGCCGGTGGGCGGGATTGGGCAATTGAAAATGATTGATGGCTTCGAGGTTGATAAACTCATAATTCCCATGACAGACGGCCGCAATCTTGTTTTCAAAAATGCGCGTATCGGTGTGCACGATATAAAATATTTCGATGTGGAAAAGAAAGCGGAGGTTACTATCGATGGTGTTTTGGGTAGTAATTTTCTTTGTTCATCTGCGAAGATGGAAGGCCTGTTTCCATCTGATGTCAGCCAGACACCTTTCGACAATATTATTATTGACCTGCGAAAAAATACCCTCTGCTTCGACCTTCAGGACAATTACGAACCGTCTGACTAAAAAACAGGGCTTCACAATTTCTATTTTTGCACTTTAAATTTTAAACTTCTTTTCCTGCCTTTTGTAGCGTAGCGAATATCCCCGAGTGCTGCTACCTTGGACGAGAACAGGGGACCCACTTGCTTGTGCTGCCTCTTGGGATTTGAACTTTAGTTTCTGGCAAGGAGTTGCTGGTTGAGTGCTGGGAGGCACGTTACAACGGACCGGCAGACAGGAACGATTGTGCTTTTGCCCCGGGAGGTCACAAGTACCTCCCGGGGGCAGAATATGCGTAAATTAGCTACAATCACGGAATCTCATTTGGTGAAGATTTCAGCCAATTAGCCGCCATAAGAACAAAATCAAAAAGATTAACATCTTTATTGCGGTCGAAGTCCGCACCGGAATCATATTCCGCATCTCCTTCGGATTGCAGCCAGGATGTAGCCAGTGCATCAAGATCAATCAGATCAACTACTTCGTCATCATTTGAATTGCCCTCAAGAAGAGTGCCCATATCTATCGATGCAGTTGGCGAAGTAATTACCATGTCTCGTTTCACGTTCAACAAAGTGTGTTCACTGACCACAGTTATGTCATAAGTGCCGTCCAAAACATCTGTGACCTGGCAGACTGCATTACCACTCGACTTGGAAGTGGTACGATTAAATTCATAAATCGGAGTATCGACCAAGACGTTAGCACCGGGAGTAAAGAATCCCACAGTAACAGCAACTTCCCATCCTTCAGGTTCAGGACGTTCCTTACCTTGAAGGACAATTGATATATCTACAGTTGCTCCGGTGATAATAGTCAAGTTCAGGTTGGTCTTTGCGCCCCAATTATAATCGTCCGACTGCTCTGCTTCTATCCCGTTGATTAGGAATGTCACGGTCTGGCCCACATCATACTCATCGCCCGCCACTATCAGTATTGGATCAAATGTCCCGGGCCCGCCATAAACCCCTTCTTGCGTAGTAGTAAAGGTTCCCTTCACCTGGCCGTTTATTTGGGCCGTGATTACGGTTCCGACCGGTGCCGCACCACCGTTAATACTAATCGTTCCGTAGTAAGCCTCGGGAAGTTGCGGACCTCCACCAGAGGATTGGCTACTGCTGTCGAGAGTACTCATTTGGCCCATAGCCTGTGTTGTCCCGCTGCCTAATCCGCCGAGTTCGCCTGCACTGGACATATATAGCCAGTATCCTTCTGAAGGATACATTAAATTGTCTTCATCATGCTCGCCGCCGCTGTGGTCATTATTAATGATGGCCGGCTTATACGTCTGCCCTGCTGCATTAAATCCCACTAAATAGGCCCATTGTGATTCTACGGAACAGAGCGTTGAGTTAGCGCTTACCGACTTCCTCGATGAGTGGCCGATTGCGTTCCAGCCTGCTTCCAGTGCCTTGACCGGGGGCAATATCAAAGGATTCGTGTCGAATGTAAGAGCTGCCGTATTAGAATCGGTTGAATATATCCAGAGCCCGTCCAGCACTATTACAAGGTCATTATTATCCATCTGGTTCCAGCTGTTATTATCGTACAGGTATATCGGGTAGCCGTTTGTATCCACATCTGCGAATACCTGCTGGATCTCGTCGATGGAATTATCGAGCTTGGTCGGCGTGGAAACAAAGTTCCAGCCGGTATAAAGTTCTATACTGCCGGTCTCTCCCGTACCTGTGCGTATTGCCAGACTGTGACCGCCCCCGCCCGCAACCGCTGTGTAGTCACTGCCTGGTGGCACATTACATTGGTAGTAATCATTGCATCCCCACGCAGCCAGTGAGCCATCAAACCTTATTGCGAGGTCGTGGTCCCACCCCGAACTGATATTAGTAAAATCTCTCTCTGTGGGAACAACGACAGAACCGCAGGTATAAGCGCCCCATCCTGTGAGCAAGCCGTTTAGTTTCAAACCAAGGCTGTGGTATCTGCCCGCGGAAATCTGGCCAAAGTCAGCGGTTGTCGGCACGTCGGTCTGACCATAGCTGTTATCACCCCAGGCAACTATTGTGCCGTCTGTCTTCAATGCCATACTGTGATGCAAACCCGCCGCAATAGCGACATAATCATTACCGGCAGGAACGTTAATCTGCCCGAAAGCATTGTCACCCCAGCCGACTAATGAGCCGTCTTCCTTTATTGCCAGACTGTGGTATTTTCCCGCGGCGACAGTTGTAAAGTCATTTCCACCGGGAACGCTTATCTGGCCATACCAGTTATCTCCCCAGCCTATTAGCGCGCCGTTCGAATCTATAGCAAGACTGTGCCATTCACCCGCCACTATGGCGATATGATGATTACCCGCTGGGACATTAGTCTGACCGAAGGTGTTGTCCCCCCAGCCGACAATGCTGCCGTCTTCTTTCAGCGCAAGACTGTGATAACCTCCGCCGGCAATCGCAATATAGTCATTTCCGTCAGGAACATTCGCCTGACCGTCATCATTTCTTCCCCAGCCTTTAAGAGAACCGGGTACAGGCGTTATTGCGAATACATCGTCGCTGGTATCGTAAACAGTACCCGGTGAACAGGGGTCGCTGACACGGACAAGACAGGAAAACGAAGTGACTTCCGGCACCAGCCAGTTGTAGCTGCCCGTATTGCCGACGTTTGCCGGCTCGACTTCGGTCCAGTCGCTGCCGTTATTGGTCGAATATTCAATCATCGCATTATTGAGAGTGCCCACTGTGTCCCAGGTTATCTGGTAGGTGTTGCCGTGGTGCAGACTTTCGCCGCCATTGGGTGTCAGGACGGTTAACTGGGGCGGCAGTATCGTAAAGACACTGTCGCCTACATCCAGCGCATCCGGATTTATCAAATCGCTTACGCGAACAAGGCACTGTGTGGAAGGTTGTGCCGGCACAAGCCAGTCGTAATCACCGTCGTTGCCGCTGTTTGGCGGCGATACTACAGTCCAATCATCGCCGTTATTAATGGAATACTCGACGACCACATCATCAATCACGCCCGTGGTTTGCCAGGTAATCTGATAAATGGTGTTATCGATAAGCTCCTGTCCGCCATTGGGTGTCAAAAGTGAAAGTCCTATGACCCTCGCCTTGACCCTGTAGGCAACCGGGCTTAACGATTTAAAGTGAATCCAGCCGACATTTTGGCCATAAGCCCAGCCGTCGAAGACGCCGTTGCTGTCGATGGTAACGCCGTAATCCACGGTTCCGCAGCTTCCGGTATTCTCACAGGAAAAGCTAATCCACCCGGCATTTGCGCTCCAGGCATAACCCGATAGCACACCGTTGCCGTCATTGACAACACCGCCGTAGGACTGCGGCGAAAGATTTACCCATCCGATATTCGGCACCCACACGTAGCCGGCCAGTCGATTTGTACTGGCCGTAACACCCGGGCCCTGGTTCGGCTCGAAATTAAGCCAGCCGATATTCTGACCGTAGGCATATTGCGAGCCGTCGTCATTAGGGTCGATATTCTCGGCATAACATTGGCAAGCGAACACCACCAGCAGGATAAATATTATTATCTTATTCATAGTAAAGCCTGCCTTTCTTTTTTTACGGTGCGCAATTTGTTCCGAGTACACATCCGGTACCTGTACCCATGTTAGTCCCGCTGTTATTATATGCCGTATTCTGGTCGACAAGATTGTATTCTCCTGCATTAATGCCGTAGACGGTACCGGAAGCCCCAGTTCCGTTATCGCAGGAAGTGTTTCCGGTCACCGTACTTCCGTTACCGGCAAGGATGCCGTAGACGTAGGTGCCAGCAGCCATATCACCGTTGTTGAAAACTGTGTTTCCGGTCAATGTACAGCCGTTGGTGATATTGATGCCATAAACGTTGTTGGTAGCCGAAAATCCATTGCCGCAGACCGAGTTGCCAATCACAGTAGAGCCGGAGTTGGCAAGGATTCCGTAGAAGTAAGCACCGTTAGCATAATCTCCATTATTGGAGACCGTGTTACCGGTCACCATACCACCGCCATCGACATTGATGCCCCAAATATGGGTGCCAGAAGCCGAAAATCCGTTGTCACAGACTATGTTGTCGGTTACCGTACAACCATAGAGGGTTTTAATGCCGTAGACGTAGTAGGTAGCCGAAGTTCCATTGTCGGAGACTGTGTTTCCGGTCACCGTACTTCCGTTACCGGCATTGATTCCGTAGACGGTAACGTCAGCAGCATAATCTCCGTTATTGCAGACTATGTTGCCGGTCACCGTACCACCGTCGCCGACCTTGATGCCGGAGAACAGCATGTCAGGTGAATATCCATTATCACTTACCGTGCAGTCCTTGACCAAACAGCCCTTGCCTGAAAGATTAATACCATATCGACCATTGGAAACGGCCCGGACATCGATGGCCCGGTTGTTTTGGCTCGAACCGGTAGGCTCGAAAATACCATCGTAAAAGTTGCGAACCGTTCCGTTACGGATTTCCACGTTGCTGCGCGAAGCAAGAACGATGCCGTAGTTTTCCCCGGAGTTCGGCCCAATTAAACTGTAGCCGCAAAGGTCAATCGTTACATCGTTGACGTCAACGATGATAGCCGTTCCGGCTGAGTTCACGTCACCGGTCAGATAGTACGAACCGGCCTGGCTGATGGTCAGCGGGATATCCGCCTGACTGATGGGTATCCTCGGTTCGACCTCGTCGAGACTCTTCATAACCGGCCCCGGAGGTGCGGAAGGCTCAAGAGAACCTCCTGCAAAAACCGCCTGCAGGAATACCGCCAGCCCGACTAAAGCCAGCACCAGAATTGCTAAATTCTTTGTCGTTTTCATTTTTCTTCCTTTCAAATTAAGGTTTTTATTTCTAAGCGCACCGATTGCGCAGTTTTCTAAGATTAGTTTCTCATTAATAGACTTTTCGCACAGAAATGCATTTTCTTGACCGCTTCCTCCTGTAAAAGGCCGACTCACCCAATATCGCGCATTGTCGGCTTTATGGTAATTCAGAAGCAGTGCTTGAGTTAGCTGTTTTCCTCCGATGACCAAAAAACACGCAAAAAACCGCGACAGGTAAACCCGCTAATTCAAGTGAAAATCCTACCTCCTCCTGTCTGGATTGTCAAGTAATTTTTGCTGGTCATCAATTAGTAATCCCTCCACAGTGTGACGCAAAACATAACCAGCGAATGGTCAATTGATAAAAGCCCCCGCGGCACTTGAGCGGAGTAAAATCAATCAAATCCGTTGGTAGTTTTTGCAAATTCGCAGGATTTTTTAAAAAATTTTCCGGAGCGCAGCGAAGGTCCCGAGCGCAGCCGAGGGATCTAATTCAATCAAAAGTGTGGGTAGTTATCTGCTAAATCTCGAAGTTTTATAATTTTTTTTAACCCTTACCTTATAAGTAGTTACAAATTTTCCGCCCTCGAAAAATTCCTGATTTTTCGCACCAAACGCGCAGGTTCGCCCATTTATAGAGGCAGTAATGGTCCATCCTCGAAACATCTTTGACAAGTTCATATTACCCATCCGCTTTTTAAAGCTCCCCACGGCGTTCAAGCAGAAATTCAATCAATCAAAAATAACAAATTATGCAAAACGAACCCAATTTCCGAAATGCCAAAATATACTTAACCCTTCATTTCATAATAACTAAGAACTAAAAACTCAAAACTATGAACTGCCAAAAACGAACCCAAAACGAACCCAATTTTGCTTTACCGAGGAGGATTCTCAAAAGCCGTGGAATTGTTACTGCTGTTATATATCGAGAGAGTGCGGCAGCTTTTCGAGCGGGCAGCCGGCGCATCTTGCGACTGGCCTGCAGAATTCTTTGCCGACCCTTACGAGCAGCGCATGGTACTCATTGAAAAGCTGAACGTCCTGTGGCAGGTTCGATTGAAACAGCTCCCGCAGTTGTTCGTAACCCGCATTGGCCTCGATAAGTCCGTGACGAACAGCCACCCGTGCAGTATAGGCATCAACGACAAAGACCGGCCTGCCGAGGGCGTAAAGCAGAATCGAATCGGCGGTCTCAGGGCCGATGCCTTTTACGGCCAGAAGCTCCGCCCTTAAACTGTCGGTGTCCGAATTTTCGAGGTTTTCCAGTCGGCCGTCGTAGTTGCTGAAAAACCAGCTTAAGAAGTTTTTGAGTCGTTTGGTTTTTATGTTGAAATAGCCCGCCGGCCGGATTAGCTCGGCGAGCTGCGAGGCATTGAGCTGGTGGAGTTTGTCCGGCTCCAGCAGGTCGGCGGATTTTAGATTTGCTATCGCCTTTTCGACGTTGGCCCAGTTTGTGTTCTGGGTGAGTATAGCACCTGTGATTATCTCGAATTGGGTTTCGCCCGGCCACCAGTGCTGAGGGCCGAAGCTCTCGAAGAGCATTTGATAAATTTCAGTCAGTCGCTCGGTTATCATTGCGACGATTTCCTCAAATCGCAGACTTATTTTGGTTATTGTAATTTCGGTTTACTTAAAGTAAACTCTGCGAAATTTAAGCCATACGGTCAATCAATTTTTGGTGTTCACCGGCAAAAAGCAAGAAAAGTTATATGAAAACAGTACCCAACAGGACAAAAGAGAAGAAGAACAAATACAGTGTAAGCCAGTTGTTTAACTTTGTACAAGATTCGTATTTTGAACGGACTTCTCGGCCGATTTACGCTGTAGTTTTTCTGCTGCCGTTTATCATTTTTTATGAATTAGGTACACTTTTTATCAACACCGAGCTGCTGAGGCGTTACTGGCAGGGCCGAGTGGTGGCATTCTCGTGGCTCCAGGAGTTTCTTGTATACTTGGGGTTCGGCAACAAGTTCGGCTGGTTAGCGACTCCTCTGGCGGTGGTGATTATTCTGATGGCGCTGCAGCTGGCCTCCCGCAAGGGATGGAGATTTTGGATTGGTGATATTCTTCCGATGGCGGTTGAGTGCATTCTGCTTGCGATACCGTTGATTGTTTTAAGTATGTTTTTAAGCAGTTCGAGCCGGCAGCAGGATGATGTCGCCCGGTTTCGAAATGGTGCAATACGAGTACAGACCGAGGAGGTCTTAAGGTGCTCTTCGACCACAAACGATAGTTTGACCAGAGCTGTAAGGGACAAAGACGGTGATGGTAAGTGGCATGGATTGTTGGCTAATATAGTTACCGGTATAGGTGCGGGGATTTATGAAGAGCTTGTTTTTCGGCTTATTTTAATTATTGTTTTAATGGTGTTATTTCAGGATATTCTTCGGCAGAACCATAATATTTCTATTATATTGTCGGTTTTTATTTCAGCGGCGCTGTTCGGTGCGTATCACCATATAGTATATCTGGAAGGGCAATTTATCCAGAGCAGCCCGTTTGACTGGGCCGAGTTTAGTTTTCGCACCATTGCGGGCATTTATTTTGCTGTTCTTTTTGCGATTCGCGGTTTCGGAATTACAGCGGGAGCACACGCCTTTTATGATATTATTGCGGTTTTTATGAATGCCCTTCTGTTCCAGTCCTGAAAAATCGGCGGGCGATTTTGATGTTTATCAATTTTTTTCAAAAAACCTCGCCGTCATTACTCTTTTGGTTTGCGGAACTTGTAAAATAATAGTCCCATAAGTGTGAAAACAGGCATTGTCAATACTGATATTGCACTTGAATAAATGAGGTATTTTTTGTATAATGACGTCATAATTAGCAGACAGCATTTAACGCTTTGGGATTCTCAATATTATGGAATTGCCGCAAATTAATATATCAGTTGAAGAACTGACATTCAGCCTTTTTCAAAGACCGTTACATCCAGAGCTTTTCCAAATCTATGCCAAACGACAGTTGAGAACTAGTAAGTACGAGGCGGATATCTGGATTACAGGTTGCACACACGTTATCAGTGTGTATGCCGGAGACATATGTTTGAGTGAGGTTATAAGTGCGCCGGGACAGATGCTTCCTCGTCGAGGTTTGATTGAGCGTTTTCAGTTTCAGGGGCCGCGCTCCCACAAATGTACTTTGAGCC
>CAZDQP010000113.1:0-9267 GCA_964507485.1 uncultured Pirellulales bacterium
TCAAATCCAGCAACTTTTGCTCTTTGAGGCAGTCTTCATTCAAGTAGATGCTTTTATTCTTAAGCCTAGCGCAAGCCCAGTCCTCGGGGTTTTTAAAGGTCGTATCAAGGTAACTTGCATAATAGCGTAACCTTCTCCATCTCAGACTGTCTTTTTCGAACAGTCCAGCTTCTTCAGCTTGTCGCCAGATTTTTGTATTCGGCATTGGCATAAGTATGTTAACATGTGCTCCAATGATTCTATCTGTTTTAATGAGGTCGAGAATAAGGTTGTAGGTTTTGTGAACGTCTTCTTCCCCTTCACCAGGCACGCCGAGAATAAACGAACAGCAAACGGGCATATTAAATTTATTGAGTAGTTGAATAGCCCGCAGGTTATTTTTAACTGATGCGCCTGGTTTTAAAACATGCAAAAGTGTATCAGAAGCTGATTCAAAACCAAAACTTACACATATTATTCGCAACTCATGCAGAAGAATACATAGCTCTTCATCAATAACGTTTGCCCTGACGTTGCATGCGAACCTAACCTTTTGTAAAATACGCTGACTGTGTAAAATGTCGCGTATTTTTCGTAACCGTTCTTTGTCTGTAACGAACAGGTCGTCCCAGATACCAATTAAATCGATATCGGGATAAAGATTCATAATCGACTTTATGTCCCTGCATACATATTCAGCAGAAGAATGCCGAGGCTTGCCCCAGAATGCACGAGACGAACAAAAAGAACATTCGTAGGGACAACCTCTCGATGTGAGTAAATAAGGCTTTTTGTCATTTGGATACAGAGCATGGTCGGGTAATCCGATTTCATCGAGGTTTTTTATAATCTGACGGTCTTCTGTTTTAATTAATTTTCCATTCGAATTACGGAAGACGATTCCTGCAATCGACCTTGAAGCCTCATAAGTCATGCTTTTGTTTGTGGCATATGATTTAATCAGTTCTAAAAGAGTGGCCTCGCCCTCACCTATAACACCGATGTCAACCGAAGGTGGGAGGGTTTCAGGAAAATGGGTAATATGTTGGCCACCTAGTAGGATTAATGTGTCGGGATGTTCTTTTTTGATATTAGCTGCTGTAATCTCCACTTCATCAAAATCCTGAGACAGTGAGGAAATACAAACGATGTCTGCTGCTTGAGTTTTTCCCGATGTTGAATAATCACCTAGCCAGAACGTTTGAAAAGGCATATCCAAGTGGGTATCAAGATACGACTTAAGATAAGCAAAAGCTAAGGGATAGTGATAGGTAACATCATGGTAATGTGCAATTTGTAAAAAGCCAATTTTCATTTTTCCAGATTGCCTTTTTGCAGCCAGCTAATCATAATTTTTTCCCGCTCAAGCTTTACATATGGTTTGTCCACACTTTAATGATTCTAAGAGCATCCATGAATGCAGATTTTACAGGTTTTTGTCATTTTTAGAAACTCTTTATATACGTCTGACTGTAAGTATGATTCCATGTCTTTTTCGTATATGTTTGTCAAGATTGTCCCGTGCAGACAACCTCTGAAGTTACCATATGAATCTACATAAATTAGACGAGAACTTCTACACGGACCTTTGAGCAACAGGGGATTAGTAAAATACCTTTGCCAATTTTCAAAACTGTCCCCTGTGGGAAAAATTCGATTATCTGCGGCTGCCATTGCAAAAACCTGCCGGGCAGCTTTAGTTAATAAATCTAAAGTATTTGTGGAATACTTGGGAAAAGGCTGCTGGCAATAATTACTCAAGCAAACATTCGAGTAGTCACTGCGGGGTTGAACAACAACTTTGTCGAAACCAATGTCATCTAAAATAAACTTCAAAGTTTTCATGATCGAACCGGCATTAACCGGTTGCAGGACAGTGGCAGCTAATAGGGTTGTTGAAGCTCTCATTTCATTGCGCAATCTCACAAAGTCTCGACAATTTCTCAAAACATCATCATATACTTCCCGCCCTCTGGCATGGTTCATTTCAGAGGGCTCTGCAGAATCGAATGAGACCATAAAAGTATGAGAAGATGCGTTAAGTATAGAAAGAATATCATTATAAAGTTTATGATTTGAAGAAAGCAGATTGGAAGCCAGGAAAACGTTAAAACCGAGTTGGACACTATCGCTGAGTATCGCAATTAGTTGTTCTGCTAAAGTAGGCTCACCTCCGCTTATTGTTAATAAATCTAAACCTATTTTACGTGCTGGCTTGAGAAGCTTTTCTACAATTTGTTGTCTGGTTAGAATGGGTTTTTCTGGTTGTTTTCGATGGTCCCTCGTCATGCACATTGGACAGGCCATATTGCATTGGTTGGTTATCTCCAAGTAAAGCGCTTCTGCTTTCACCAACTCTGAGCAGGTGAAATCAACAGCATCACACATGACCCCAGTAGTATTATGCATTTATTTGCCTGTAATGTTCTTATCGTTTAACATAACGTTTGTATGAGAATTCTCGCGCATCGGAAAACTTATCTTGCAGGGAAATTCGACAATGCCGTAGTGCTGGCACGTCCCCAGCACAGTAAGTTTTGAATGTATATCTATAACATCAAGTAACTCGGCAATTTCTTTTGTTTGGACATTTGCAATGCCGACCTGGAGATAATATTCGCCGGGCTGAAGGTTCTGCTCAATTTTTATAACACACGAAACTGGTTCATTCGGTGTAATTGTCGGATGAGGAACTTCCGTAAGTCCGGATGAGATACCAAATATATCTGCTCCTTTTGAAGTTACGATAATCAAACCAAATGAATAATCTTTGAAATGTTCTGAAAAGACAGCTTCGATTTCGACTTCAATCAACTCATCTTGATTTAAGAACACATCCTTACCCAAATCAATTCCATTTATTAATGCTTTTGTAATTAGGGCTTTTTTGTTTCCCTTTCTTGTGGTTGTGGGAGCGATTGCCCCTTTTTGTTCGGTTGTAGGTTGTTCTTTTATCAAGATTCTTTCAACTTGCGGCTTACATTCGAACACTTCGTATCGGAATTTTTGAACGACTTCCAGTGGGAGACCGGATTGCTTGATACGACCATTCTTCAGCAGAATCACATGGTCACACTTATTTGCGATAAGATTTAGGTCGTGGCTAACGAGACAGATTGTGCCACCCTGCGTCCTGAAATTATCCATCCATCTCATGCATTTCATCCGGAAACGTATGTCTCCAACACTCATAACCTCATCGACAAGAAGTATATCAGGGCTGCTGTTAGTTATTACAGAAAATGCAAGGCGCATAATCATGCCAGCGGAATATGTCTTGATAGGCTGGTCTATAAAATCACCGATATCAGCAAAAGCGATTATCTTATCAATATTCGTCTCTATCTGCTTTCTTGTCTGCCCCATTAGCATGCCGTAATAGTAGATATTTTCTCTGCCCGTAAATTCAGGATTGAATCCGCTGCCCAACTCAAGCAGAGACATCACATTTCCCTCAACTGTAACTTCTCCTGAGGTGGGCTGCAGTATTCTGGCCAGAATTTGCAACAAGGTGCTTTTCCCTGCGCCGTTCATCCCAATGATTCCGAGCACTCTGCCTTTAGGAAGGTCGAAAGAAATATCTTTCAGGGCCCAGAACTCCTTGTAAAATTGTTTTCTGCCGCGGAACAGAGATTGCTTAAGCCTGTCAACGGGCTTCTCATAAATCTCGTATCTCTTAGAAATACCTTTAACTGATACTGCTAAATCATTCATTAAATAACATCGGCAAATGTCTTTTTAGATCTCGTAAACCAGACATAACCTATCAGGAAAACTGCCAGCGAAGCAATCATAGAAACAGACCACCATTGCCAACTGAAGCTTCGGTTGAAAATAATAATATCCCGTACACCCTCCACAAAAAACGACAAAATATTTAATTTGATAAAAATCTGATATTTTTGAGGTATGGCGGATAACGGGTAAAAAATAGGGGTCAGGAAAAGCATTATTTGCGTAAATAAACCTATACTGGCGCCGATATCCCGTATGAAGACCCCTAAAGACGCCAAGAACCACGACAATCCGAGGCAGGTTAGAGACAACGGCAGCAATATAAGGGGAAGTAGTAATATGTGAATTGAAATCGGCCCTATAAACACGGAAACACCGGCTATTAAGATAACTAAACTAACTAAATAATGTACTAAGGCGGCCCCCAATACACTTACAGGCAATATCTCAACGGGAAAAACCACCTTCTTAACATAATTTGGATTACTGATTATTAAAAACGGCGCCCTTGTAATACACTCGCTGAATACGTTAAAAACAGTTAACCCGCAAAACAAAATAAAGGCAAATTGTAATTTGCTCTCAGAAGTTTCAAGGCCCCACCTGACTTTGAAAATAAAACTGAAGACAAAAGTATAAATGCACAGCATAATCAGCGGCGTTATAAAAGACCATAGTATCCCCAGATATGAACCTTTATACTTCCCCGAGACTTCACGGCTTGTAAACTGAAAAATCAGTTCCCTGTTTGAAAATAAAGAGCGGGTTATATGAACCGGGTTAACAAGGGCCTTTACAGTGCTGTCTTTTACTTCAATCATTAACTAATGCCCGTTTTTAGCCAATGTTTGAAATATCTTATAACGCTTTCGATTAATATCATCTAAGCAGTACTTCTGGACAAGCTTCTGGTGCCCCTCCTCTCCCATTGCTTGGGCAAGCTCGCGAGATTTGTACAAAAGAATTATTTTTTCGGCTAACTCATCCAAGTTGCCCGCTTTCACAACAAATCCGTTCTGGCCGTCATCAATAACGTCTGGTATACCGCCCGTTCTATATCCAAGAACAGGTTTTTTGTATCGCCACGCCTCCAGAAAAACTATCCCGAAAGCCTCAACTCGGGACGGCAGGCAAAAACAGTCTATCGAGCTAAAAAACTCCTCTTTTATTTTATGATTGATTACACCCATATACCTGAAGTTTGAATCATCCGCGCATGATAAAATATATTTCTTGTAAGAATCCATCACTGACCCCGCATAAACCATGTATATGTCGCGGTACTCCTTTCTCAAACGTAGGAATGTCCGGTGCAGGTCGATTGAACCCTTTTCAAAACTCAGGTTCCCCAAATGGCCGATTACAAAGGCATCCATGGGAATATTGTGTTTCTTCCTGAAAATTTCCGGATGATGGTATTCAAGGTCATCGCAGTCAATTCCCTGGGTAACTACATGCAGCTTGTCCTCACTTATCCCTCTTTCGATTAGAAATCTCTTTTCTATATTACTTTGAACAATGCACCCATCGGCACGGTTTATTATGTCAATTTGATATGGCTGTGTGTAGCATGGCCTGACGCAATCGTCAGGATCCTCAAGGTCTCCTAAGTGCAAAGAAGGAGTTACCACATAAGGAATATTATTTTGCTCCGCAATCCTCAAAGCGGTAAGATTTACGAAATCATATGGAAAAGCGCCCGAATGTATCAAATCGAAATCCGGCTTCAACTTCGTCAGGGAAGGAACCAGTGGGGTGGCGGGATTTAAATAACCCCTACATTTTTGAGGCAGCAAATTCAAACGATACGGTAAATTGCCCCAGTAGCGACGAAAAGGTATGTGGGATACTTTATGCCTTGAAACCCGGATTCCGTTTATAGTTTTCTCGCCGCAAGGAAGCCGGTCGTAACCCGGAGAAATGAGAGCTTGAAGGTCATAAGCTGTGGTGGTATGGACTTGAACGGAATCACCCTGGCCGGTGCAGTATTCGGCCATCTGTTGAACGTATTCTTCCGTTCCCCCATGAACTGGGTAATATCGAGGAGTAAAAAATCCTATTTTCATTACGTTTTGCCGGCTCCGTCCAACGCGACAACGACTTTTAAGTTTTCTCTGCCAGATTTAATCGGCTTTATTTCTTCTTGTAACTGGCTCAGACTAATAACTTTATCGACGAAAAGCTCGCTATTAATTGAGCCATTCGACAAATACTCAATAGCCTCACCAAAAAAGAGCGACGGCACTGCAAAAGACGACAACAGGCTAATGCGCCTGTACATGAGTTCACGCATATCTAACCGCATTCTAACAAGCCGGGGGCGGGATGCAAGCCCTATATTAACAATAGTTGTTTCATATGGCAGAAAAGAAATATATCCGGCTATAAAACTAGGTGGAGCGGTATGAATAACTACCAGCCTCGAAACCGTTCCTCGCGACATTATCTCTTGCAGGGAAGCTGCTAAATCCCGCTTTGAAGCCGCTTTAAAAAAGGCATTATTAGGGTCATACTTGATAAAAGGCGTATCCAGATTTGTTTGATGGGGCTCAAGATGCTTGTAAAAATTCCTGCCTATAAGCGCGAGGGGTTTGGCGCCCCTGGATTTTGCAATATAAAGTGCGAGAAGCCCTATCAATCCCGGACCAAAAAGCATTACGGAGTCGCCTTCACGCACTTGGGCTGTTTTAAGAATATCGAGCGCAACATTAAGCGGCTCGGTCAATGACAGGCTTTTAAGGTCGGCCTCTTCACCGGCAACTGCAACTGACCTGGGGTCAACAATCAGATATTCCGAAAAGCCTCCTTCGACAACAACTATATTTGAACATTTCCTGTGAAGACCGCTTACGCAGAATGGGCACCGGCCGCAGTGAGCGCCCGGTTTTACGGAAACCTTTTGGCCGACTTTAAATCCTTCAACGTTTTTTCCTACTTCATCGACAGTTCCGGATATCTCATGGCCGAAGCGGGTCCACCTTTTTAGACCTCCCCCAGCCATAATTCTATCTGTTCCGCAAATTCCGCAAAAGGCGGTTTTTATTCTCATCTGATTCTCAGATGGACAGGGTTCATCACTCTCCCTGATGGCAACTTTATATGGAGACTTAAACAGTGCGTACTTCATGCACACCTTTCACGGCCCTTTGGTAAATGCCTACAAGTCTTTCAATATAAATGGTCTTGTTATAGTTCTTTTTCACCCTCTGGTAACCGTTTTCCCCCATCTGAATAGCCAGGGATTTATTATTCAAAAGATAATCTATTTGGGATGCAAGCTCTTCAGCATTTCCAGGCTCGAAATGATACCCCGTAACTCCGTCAACAAGCCAGTCTTTTATTCCGCCTGTCCTTGAGCCGATGACAGGCTTTCTGTTTGCCATAGCTTCCAGCCCCACAAGACAAAAAGATTCAATCCATACTGAGGGAGTAAGGACGATATCGCTTTTAGCGTAATATTTCCTCGTCTCATCATAGGATAAGACCCCGACAATTTCTACATTACGCAGCTTTTCTTTTCTCACACGTTCTTTTATGTGCTCCATATAAGGCCCGCCCGTAATAAGATGAATTGTGCACGTTGTTTTAACAAGTGCTGCGGCATCGAGTACAACATCTACCCCTTTTTCATAAGAGGCACGGCCCACAAAAAGAACGTGATTTTCATCGGGATTATAGTATTTCCTGTTAAATTCAGCAACTTCTTCGTCGCTCCTGACAGGTGTAAAATTGGGTAGCCACGCAATCTGCCTTTTCCGATAACCATTTTGCAAAACACAGTTTATCTGGGCCTGGCTTTCCAAAATAATCATCGGCATCTTTCTGTGCAGTTGATAATTCTTGAAAACAAAAGGCGATATCCTGTCAAAAAACGTCTGAGGTGTCCTTGCCGCCGACAAACACTTGTTTTCCAGGCATTTTTCCCCCAGGGGATAAGGACATATCTTTTTATCTGGCAAAAGACGCCACTGGGTAAAACAATAAAGTCTGGGGTCGTGAATAGAGCGGACGCATGGGAGCGTTTTCAGCAGAAATTTTATGATATACGGATTCTGACAGTTGTGTATATGACATACATCTGGCTCGTGGCGGTTAATGATTTCTTTGATTTGCTTTTTTGCCCTGTGAATATGCACGTAGTCGTAAGGCCTGAAATAAGCCGGGTTGACCTCGATATTGCCTACCTGATATTCAGGTCTTTTTCCTGTAAGCGTCTGGGAAGGATGCTTGTTAATTACCATAATGTTTTCATGGCCTTGTGCTTCCAGCGCAGCCAGTGTATCAAACATCAGTTTTTCCGCTCCGCCGATTGGAGTATACCAGTCACAGACGTGAAGAATCTTCATCTCCGAACCACTTATAACAGGCCCATGATTATAGTTAGCTGCGAACTGTTCGGCGGACACGCTCACCGAATCCGGCAGGTCATCAACTTTAAGACATCTTTTTACTCTTTGGAAAAGAGCAGATGTGATAACCTCTCCCATTCTAAAGTTTGCTGCTCTCAACAAACTTCCTGTTCGCTGGCTTATCACTCTTGGTAAATTCATTGCATGGTGAATTATTGTTTTTGCATAATTAAAGGTCCTCGGAATAATTTTCTTTATCACAGGCCTCGTAGAACACCTTATTGTCGGGTGTCTAATGATATCATAAAGACTCTTCTGTAGCTTTATTGGGTGCGAAACATCCGAAGGATCAAATATAAACAGTCTTTCCCGAAACAACAATTTCTTCTTACCTCTTGCCGGGGAGGTCACATGAATAAATTTTCTCCGCTGACTCCTTTTTACTTTCAGCCCTCGACTTTTTTCAAAACTAAGATTTCGCCGAACTGGTTGTCCCAGTTCATTATATTGTTGCTCTGTTAAATTGTTTTTAATGTTCAAACAGTCAATGCGTGTATTTGGCTTGTCAGGTATCGCAAGCAGCAGTCCGAAAAGATACTTATGGGCTGATTCTTCTAAATCGAAAATAATATGCGCGGCTCTTTTGCGCTTCTTGAGATAAGCATACAGCTCATAATATTTTGAAATATAGTACGCCTTGGTCATATCCGCCGGCGGGAACGAAGGAAGTTCAAATGAAATAGGCACAATATCATCGGCAAAATGCTGCGTCCTCGTTACGTCAAGAAGCATCCTGCCCTCGCGATTGATGATATCCCATAATTCTGTTTGTGGATAAGGGATTAACATGCCGAATGTAAAATGGTCCAGGTTCAATCCTCGCTGAAACTCAACTGTTTTAATAAACGATTCGAGATTATCACCTGGCAGCCCGATGATAAAATATCCTACGGTCTGAATCCCCGCTTCCTTTGCGATTTTGACCGCACGTACCATATCCCCCAAAGACTCACCTTTCTTTATACTCTCAAAAACAGATGGCGAGCCGCTTTCGATTCCGAAAGCAATACTGCTGCAGCCCGCTTTCTTCATAAGATGAGCTAATTCCTCATCAATCCTGTCCGCCCTGATTCCATTGGTAAGCGTCATCCTCAATTTGTTTGAAAGATTTCGTCTTTGAATTTCTTTACATATGTCCATGACT
>CAZDQP010000114.1:0-9072 GCA_964507485.1 uncultured Pirellulales bacterium
GGGGTGCTTAATGTAACGCCGGATTCGGTCAGCGATGGGGGCGAGTTTCTAGATATTGATAAAGCAATTGATAGGGGGGAGCAAATGGCCGGTGATGGTGCTGCGATAATAGATGTAGGTGGAGAGTCAACTCGGCCGGGTTCAGCATCGGTGTCGGCAGAGGAACAGATAAAACGGGTTGTGCCGGTGATAGAATCTCTTGTTAAGAAGATCTATGTGCCGATTAGTATCGATACATATAATTACGAGGTTGCTAAAGCTTCTCTGGATGCAGGGGCGTCTATGATAAACGATATTACCGCTTTGGACGAAGAGCAAATGGGGGAATTGGCTGCGGAATGGGGCGTACCAGTAGTTTTAATGCATATGCAGGGAACACCTGCGACAATGCAAGTTGAGCCGAAATACAAAGATGTGGTCAGCGAAGTTGGTAAGTACTTATTGGATAGGGCAAAAAGGGCAGAACAATTCGGCATTTCAAAAAACATGATTTTTATTGACCCCGGGATCGGGTTTGGTAAGACGACCGAACATAATCTTTTGCTTTTAAGGGATATTGACAGTTTTGTTAATAGCGGTTACCGTGTTTGTGTCGGAACAAGCAGGAAAAGTTTTATCGGCAAGATAACAGGCAAGGAAAAACCGGCGGACAGGATATTTGGTACGGCAGCAACGGTTGCTTTGTGTGCGTCAGCTGGAGTTTCGATTGTCAGGGTGCATGATGTAGCGGAAATGGTAGATGTGATAAAAATGATCAATTCATTAAATTGTACGAAGGTGTGATATGAGTATAAGCAGTCACTTAGGTATTGTCGTGCTTGTGGTTATTGGGGTGGTTACAGCCATCGGTGTTGCTATCATAGGGGCTATTGAAACAAAGCGAATGGAAAAAGGGGAATCATCCATAATATCAAGTTTATTAAAAAAGTGGAAGGATGATACGGAAAAGAAACGTAATGTGGGGGACGATTTTAATTAAACTGTAAAGCCATTTTAAGCGCTTCGTTTGTGTTTTTAACAAAGGCGAATTTCAAGCCTTTTTTTGCTTCTTTTGGTACTTCTGGGATGTCTTTTTTGTTTCTGGCGGGTAGTATAACGGTTTTTATTCCGGCCTGTTTTGCTGCGAGGATTTTTTCCTTCAGACCACCGATAGGTAAAACCAGGCCGCGCAGAGTTATTTCACCGGTCATAGCGACATCGGGTCGAATGGCTTTTCCCAACAATAGAGAGACCAGTGAAGTGAACATCGCGACGCCGGCACTTGGGCCGTCTTTGGGGATTGCTCCTGCGGGGACATGGATGTGATAATCGAATTTTTTGAATCTGTCGGGTTCTATTTTCAGTTTTTTGGCATTTGCTTTTACTATTGAAAAAGCGGCCTGTGCGCTTTCTTTCATAACATCTCCGATATGGCCAGTGAGCTGCAGATTTCCCTTACCGGGCATAAAGGCGGACTCAATAAAGAGCAGTTCTCCGCCGACGGGTGTAAATGCGAGAGCGGTGGCAACACCGGGTATTCCAGTTCGCAGGGCCAGTTCAGACTCGAACTGTGTGGGACCGAGGATTTTTGTGAGGTCCTTTTTGTCGATGACGGCTTGTCTCTTTTTCGCTTTTGCGATTTGGGTAGCGACAGCCCTGCAAACGGCGGCAATGTTCCTTTCGAGGTTTCGGACTCCTGCCTCACGGGTGTAATCGCGAATTATCGCAAGGGTTGCTTCGTCTTTTATGATGAGACGACTTTTATTCAGCCCATGCTCTTTGAGCTGACGCGGGATGAGATACTTTTTTGCGATATTTAATTTCTCATTTTCTGTATAACCGGGCAATTCGATGACTTCCATTCTGTCTCGCAGTGCTGGTGGGACCGGCTCGGTATAATTTGCCGTGCCTATAAACATAACGGTGGACAGGTCGAATGGCTGGTCGAGGTAATGGTCTGAGAAGCTGAAGTTTTGTTCGGGGTCGAGAACTTCGAGCAGCGCGCTGGTGGGGTCGCCTCTGAAGTCGGCCCCGATTTTGTCCAGCTCGTCGAGCATAAAGACCGGGTTTTTACTTTGGCACTTCCTCAGTTCTTGGAGGATGCGTCCCGGCAGGGCACCAATGTAAGTTCTTCGATGTCCGCGAATGTCAGCCTCATCTCTTATTCCGCCGAGCGATATACGGATAAATTTTCTCTCCATTGCCCGAGCAATGGATTGCCCGAGTGATGTTTTACCGACGCCCGGTGGGCCTACAAAACAGAGTATAGGGCTTTTACCTGCAGGATTTAACTTTCTGACAGCGAGAAATTCAAGGATACGTTTTTTTACCTTTTTCAGGTTATAGTGGTCAGTATTGAGTATTCGCTCGGCCTTGTTGATATCCAGGCGGTCTTTTGTCTGGATGGACCAGGGCAGTTCACAAACCCAGTCAAGGTATGTTCGGATAACGCTATATTCGGGTGAAGCAGGGGGTATTTTGCTCAATCTGTCCAATTCGCGAAGCGCTTCAGCTTCAACTTTTTCGGGCATTTTAGCCTTTTTGATATTTTTGTTGATTTGCTTGAGTTCCTCGGTTCGCAGGTCTTCTTTGCCAAGCTCAGACTGGATGGCTTTTAGTTGCTCCTGTAAGAAATATTCTCGCTGATTTTTATCAACGGCCTCTCTTACACGGCCTTGGATTTTATGACTCAACTCGAGGACTTCTAAATTAGCCGCAAGAGCGATCGATATTTCTTTAAGACGTTTAGTAGCGTCAAGCTCTTCAAGTAATCGCTGTTTTTTGGCAATGTCGAGGTTAAGATTTGCTGCCAGAAAATCGGCTAAAGCAGAGGGATTTTCGATATTTTCCAGTAGCAAAGATGCCTCTTCAGGTATATTGGGACTTAATGCTATGACGCGATTTGCTGTCTGGCGTACGCTTACGATGAGTGCCCGGAGTCTTTTGGTCATTTTTGTTTGAACATTGAGCGGTTTTACAACTGCTTTTAGATATGGTTCAGTGGCTACCGGTTTTATGATTTTGAAGCGGACTATGCCATGGACTATAATATTAATTGAACCATGTGGTATTTTTATGAGCTTTAGTATGGAGGCGATAGTGCCGACGGAGTAAATATTGTCGAAGCCCGGCCTGTCAGTTTCTGGGTTGTATTGGGTGACAAGCCCTATGATGGATTCGTTGGGTTTGATGTTGGCAAGCAGGTTTTTGCTTCTCTCCCGTCCGATTGCCAGTGGCATTACTGTACCTGGATAGGTAACGGCATTTCGAATCGGCAAAATGCCGATTACATCCGGTAATTTGAGTTCATGGTTGTGCTCTTGTAGTTGGCTGGTTTCATTGAGCAAATGGTACTCAAGGTTTACAGGATTTTCTGCTACTGTAATTGGCCAGCTGTTGTTGGAAAATAACAAATTGACCGAGTTACTTGGCATTTTATCTATATCGGTTATTTTTAGTATAAAGTGTTATAATAAATGATTAAAAGGGTGCATGTAAATAATAAAGTTAAGAGCTTAAAACGCAAAACCACGGTTTGATATCAGAAAACTGGTTTGCGTATGTTGTCACTGTAGGCAGAGTTAACGAGGTTTGCAATAAGACTATTAGGATACATATCTCCTTGTCATAGATTCGACGATGATGAGTCGATTCCTGTGAAAACAGAAGGTGATTACGAGTTATGCGGGGGACGTAAACTCTTAAATAGAGCGGTCAGCCAAGCACCCATAACCTCATTTAATTTCTGGTATTAACTTTCCTGACAGGCAACAGTAACAACGGAGCAGCAGATAGGTTGCTTTGTTAGTGTCTCTAACTTAGTTGCCAGCCTGTTGTCAAGTATATTCAGGTCCAGGTTCATTTGGGTCTACGGTTAGGCAATCAGTTAAGCCGCCGACAAACTCCGGTCCTGGCTCATTTGTGTCTTCGGCGAGGTAACTGATTAAACTATTGGTGGACTCAGGCCCCGGCTCATTTGGATCATAGGCATTGTAACTGATGCCGCTGCTGGCACATATTCCTACCCAACTGGCACTTACTATGGCTGCCGTCATAAGTAGTACGAAAAGCAATATGTTTAAGGTCATCTTTTTCATTTTGTTTTCCTTTTTGAAAAGGTTCAGAGTTTCAATTTATTTACATCTATAATCACTATAATTATACTTCTTCTGAATAAGTATCCTGCAAAGGTTTAATAACAATAGGTGTGGAGATGCCGCTGGGCAGCATTTTGTCCTCCTCGGGCGTAATGCTGATTACACCGACATCACCCGGATCGGTGGTTTCAGAACCTCCATCGCCAAGTGTGGCACCGATATTTGTTACATATCCGGAGCTCCATGGTGTTGTATCACACATTGAGATAATTGTCCCGTTAATTAGTGCATTGCCGCGGACATCGACAATCCCGCCGACAATTGCACCTGTCAATACATTGTTGTCACCCTGCTCAGGGTTGGTATTACCGAGGTTCACATTAAAGTGCGGTGCCAGTATCGTTGCCTCCTCTATGCCAGTTTGGTTGTCGAACATCGCCTCGCCTGTGAAATATAAACAATTCTTTCGCCAGTTAAAGTACTGGGGCGTATCGCTGACTATCGTGCCGTTGAAAGTGCAGTTGTCGAAACGTACATTATTGGTATAGCTGCTGTTCGTTTTGCTGCAGTCTATATACAATACGCCGTTGAATATACAGTTTATAAATAGCGCGTTTCTGTTGTTGGTAAGTCTCACATCAGTGAATGTTTGGTCCTTATAGATGTATCTTTTGAATGTGGAACCATCGCCTGTTGTATAATTGCCGGCATCATGAGGAAAACGTTCATAACGATACAACGTTCCACAAGTGGGAGGTAGAGACTCAAGGGAAGCATCATCTCCATAATATCCGTTGGCATAGGGAGTAGGGACGTCACCTGCGATGTTGTCTTCATATAATGAAGTATCGTAGTCTGAGATATCCATACCAGGTATATCATAGTATGGTTGTCCATAATTGATACCTTCGTGATAAGCCTGAACTTGGTCATCAGGGCTATAATAACGGTATTCGTAGTTAGTGCCTAAGGGATTGCCGTTTACATCAAGGGGATTGCCGTCTCCATCGAGTGTTTCGAGTTGATAATTAGCATAGGGTGAATGGTCCTCAAGGATTTGCTCAAGGGTGAGGACGGTGTTAATCGTTCCGAATACTGTTGAGTCACTGGTCATATTATAGGGTGATATTTCAGGACGGTTCCAGGGGCTGAATATATCTCCATATACGGTTGTATCTCCTGTAAGCCATATTCGACCTCTGCTTGCGATGGCGTAGTTCAACACCTCGTTATCTTTTATGACATCCATATCTATGCTGACCTGTCTTTTGACCTGTCCGTCGATCCCTATCCCCCCAAGTTGAATGGAAGTAGAATTAGTATCTCGATAGAATCTAACCTGAAAAGAAGCATTTGCTGCTCCATAACTTGTGACAGGTGTTATAATTTCATTTGAGGTTTGTGTTGCTTGTCCTGCCACCCAGGACTGGTTCTGTACATGGGTAACTAATATGCCCCAGACCTGGTCGACATCCTCAGGGGTAACTGCATTTATGAGTGTTTCAGGTAAAGCCGGGATGTTAGCAACTATGTATTTTCCGCATTCCATCGCAGATTGGGCGGCTGATAGTGCTGAATTGACCTTACGTTGATTGTCTGCGATTTGCAAATTAGCACCTGAAAGCGAAGCCATTGAGACTGCTAAAGCAGAAAAAACAAGGATGAATATCATTGATATGATGAGGACAGCGCCCCTTCGTTTGAGATAGGTTTGTTTGTTTAAGGGTTTCATTTTTCCCCCCACCGGAAAATACCCCCCATCTCCTATTGTCAATAGCATAAATTCAAAGGTATTTTTAGGACACTTCTTTGTTCTAAATAAAGTATAGGAAATAATTGGTGTAAAGTCCAAACCGGGAGTACACTCCTTAGTTTTAATGCCCGATAAAAAGATGCATTTCAGCTTCGTATTAGCGGTTGAAAGGTAATTTTATGATGATTTTATAGTACTTGGTTCTATTCGGCCTGCGGCGATGCCTTTTACGGTGGTGGGATTAAAACGCAATTATGTGAGTTCAAAGGTGTATTGAAACTCAAGGCAGTTATTTCTTGCCTCCCGCAGAGATTATTTTAATTGTGTCTGTTCCCTTAAAAACCGTGCCATCTTTGAGCAAGCCCATAATACTGAGCAGAGCAGCATCATCTGTACCTTGTAGCATATTCTGGACTTCGGCGCGGTTGAATTTGACAAGCAGTTTCAGCCCATATTCCTCAATATTGCTCCACTGCGGCTTGATTTTTTCATTTAGAACAATAGTTGCGGTGTCTATGTTGGCAGCATTATAGTTGTCTGGAAGCTGGATAGTACAGTTAATCCAATTCCCGTTGCTTATTAGGTTCAGGGCTTGTGGGGTTATTTTAACATTGGCAGTTATTGGAGGAACATATTCGTCAGCTCCGATATCTATTATCCCGCCTAATATCCGCCGATTTCCATCAATGTCGGTTTCACCGGGTGCTACGTTGGAATCGGGGTCGCCGGCATTAATGCAGGCAGACTCCTCGAGCAAATGATAGTTGCCCGCAACGTAGATTTGGTTGTTTATACTACCCATTTCTGTAAAGCAAGGGTCGCTGTCTATATTACCAAGTCCCCATTCTATTGTGCTATTGCCATCGCAGACCACACTATTTTCGGGGTTCTGTATGTCACAGTATGAAATCTTAATAGATGTAGGAGTACCTTGACTGCTGACGTTGACTTCTGGCGCAAGCGGCGCGGTATTGCCCCAGAGAATATTATTCTTTAAGGCCGCATTGCTTGTATTATAGCAGTGGATGCCTCCTGCCGACTCGGTTGAGGCATTCGCGGTAATGGTACAATTATTAACGATCGGATTACCGGCGTTGATGGAACAAATTGCAGCGCCATTATTAGCGGTGTTTCCGGCGATAATGCAATTTTTTATTGTAGGACTGCCGCCATTACAATAAAATCCGCCGCCGCTTGCGGTGCCATTCACAGCGGTGTTTCCGGCGATAATGCAATTTTTTATTGTAGGACTGCCGCCATTACAATAAAATCCGCCGCCTGACAGTGCTGAGTTTGCAGTAATTATGCAATTGGTAACAGTGGGGCAGCTTTTGCTGTTAATGGTTGCAATTGCGCCGCCGTAGATCGCCGAGTTGTTAGTGAAAACACAATTGCTAATCGTGGGGCTGCTGTTGTAATAGGAGTAAATCGCACCACCCAACACGTCGTAGCCATTGGTTATGGTGAGTCCTGATATCGTTACATCGATATTTTCACCAAGGTAGCAGGCAAACGCCCTCGCTACACCCTCGCAGTCTATGATAGTGTTATTTACAGTGTTGGGGTCGCATGGGTCGGCGCTGCGGATGGTGAGTGATTTGCCGTTTAATTTTATTTGGCGGTTATCTGCACCAGTATATATTCCGGGCTCTATGACAATCGTATCAAAATCAACCGAGGCTAAGTAAGCGTCCCGGATAGTTGCATAATCATCCGGAACGTTGCGAATGACCGCCATCGCCGGATTTCCGATTAGAACGGCAAGAAAACAAATTGTTACCAGTATATTTTTCATATTTATTACCCAGAGCAAATTCAACTATTAAAAGTTAGGTATAACTTCACAATAAGATTCTGGAAGATAGTGCAGTACTATCTCCGGGCCGAAGCCGGCCGGTATCTCGTTTGTACCTGAACGGTTGAATAAAAGGTTGGTATTGCCGTATACCGACATAGGTTCGGTAGAATAATTAATTACTGAGCCGTTGATTGTTCCGCCAGCATTTCCTGTGAAATCGATTCCATTGGCAGCAATGGCGCCATTTAAAGTTGAGAAGTCTCCAAGGAAAGTGACGCCGAAGCCAGGCGCCATAAGAAAAGTGCCTGTTTCCTCTTTCAACTCGCCGTATTCATCAGGCAGGTCAGCAACAGAGTGGCTATCGACGGAGCCTGCAAATATTATTTTGTTTGTTTTGGAGTTGTCACTCAAGCTTCCGTTGCCGACGATGACACCGGTTATTGTTACTTGTCCTTCGAAGGTCACTATGTTGGGGACCTCGATGAAAACGACTCCATTCAATGTTAGGTCAGAGCTGAAGATTGGATTTGTTCCTGCTGGAATCCTTAAATTTTCATATACAGTATATTGATTATTGGGGTCGTAAACATCCCCGCCATCAACATAATGTTCAAAGTAAGTTGGTATTGGGACAGGGAAATCGACCGGGTCTACTCCAAAATCACAATGGTTATCAATTGCTGCTTGGCCGGTCTCGCCGCCAATTGAGGCCTGTTCACCATCGAGCATGACATTAGCATCAGGATTTGTCAAATCGACATCACCGGCGATATGCGAATTACCAATGATGGAAAGAGCAGGATCATTTTCACTTTCAATATAAACACCTGCATCAAGTTCGACGACAACCCCGTCTATCCCTGTATGACCTTCTAATGTTAAGGACCCTTTAGTAGCTACACCATAGTCAAAGACCGTATGTTGCCTTGTTCCGGAATTATAGTTGACCCGGATAGTTCGCTTTATTTCTCCGGCATAACCGGTGATGTCCATTTGCAGCAAATTGATATTGCCTGTAGTCCGGATTTTAGCTGAGAAGGACTGTTCTGCTGAAGAGGATAATGCAACCGGGCTCTCCTGACTAGCTATCGATATAACGTTGACGTCGGTAGTAATAGGAAGGTTTGAAATGTCGTTTGTAGCCAGATCGTTTTGGAGGTAATAAGCCAGATAATTAAATCTGTCTGTTGTCGCCGTATCACCTGGCATATAAACACGTGCGAGCCAGAACTTAAGGACATTGAGGCCGGATTCGGCGCTAGTCAGTGCGAGGTTGGCCTTACGCTGATTATCTGCGATTTGCAGGTTGGCGCCTGACAGTGAAGCCATTGAGACTGCCAAAGCTGAGAAAATAAGAATAAATATCATTGATATGATAAGTACAGCGCCCCTACGTTTGAGATAGGTTTTTTTATTTAAGGGTTTCATTTTCCCCCCCGGAAAAC
>CAZDQP010000115.1:0-8975 GCA_964507485.1 uncultured Pirellulales bacterium
GCATTTTACTAACAGGCAATTTATCTACGCGAAATGCGATAAGCTCACCGGTCACTTCCTTCACAAAAACAGGAGCATCATCCGGAACCGGAGGCCGCATCTTTATTTTGCTGGTAACCTTATCAGGAACTTTAACTTCGCAAATCCTCTCCAGGGCTCCTTCAACAGCAGCATTATTCATCTGAACGACTTTCTCTCCCTTCCTGCCGTAGGTTTTCTTAATAGCATCCTGTATCGCTTTAACCGCAGCGTCTTGAGAGATAATGTTGCTTATTTTGAAGAATGCCACTTGCATAATCGTATTGATCCTGGCACCAAGACCTATCTCCTGTGCAAGTGAAATAGCATCAATAACAAAAAACTTAAGCTTCTTGTCGATTATCTGCTTTTGTACCTCCTGCGGCAAAGTATCCCACACTTTATCCGGGCCGTAACTGCTCGTCAGCAAAAACGTCCCGCCCGGACGTGCGGATGAAAGCATGTCATACTTCTCAAGAAAGCTGGGATTATGACAGGCGATAAAATCAGCTTTGCCTACCAGATACGGCCTGCGAATAAGCTCCGGACCAAATCGCAGATGCGATATAGTCATTGCGCCTGCCTTTCTGGAATCATAAACGAAATAGCCCTGGGCGTAATTATCTGTCGAACCACCGATGATTTTTATAGAGTTTTTATTTGCACCTACGGTCCCATCCGCTCCAAGGCCATAGAACATACCTGAGAAAAATCTGCTGCCCTCGATTCCGAAGGATTCATCAACTTCCAGACTACTATTGGTCACATCATCAATGATGCCCACAGTAAAACTATTCTTTGGCTCTGCAGCATCCAGATTATCAAAGACGGCTTTTACCATAGCCGGAGTAAAATCCTTCGAACCCAAACCATATCTCCCGCCAACAATTAATGGATACTTTGCAAAAGGTGCCTCACCCCGCCCCATCGCATCACCGATTGCCGTCCGAACATCAAGATATAATGGCTCGCCGATAGAACCAGGTTCCTTCGTTCTGTCTAATACAGCGATTTTCTTTACTGTCTTTGGTAGGGCTTCAACAAAGTGCTTCGTACTGAACGGTCTGTAAAGCCGCACCTTCACTACACCAACCTTTTCGCCTTTAGAGGTCATAAACTCAACTGTCTCGTGGACGGTATCAGCCCCAGAAGCCATAATGACAATGACTTTCTCTGCGTCCTTTGCCCCAACATAATCAAACAAATGATAGCTTCGCCCAACTAATTTTGCGAATTTGTTCATTGTCTCCTCCACAATTTGCGGGACAGCTAAATAAAATTTGTTCACTGTTTCTCTGCCCTGAAAATAAACATCCGGATTCTGCGCTGTTCCTGCAATTTGGGGTCTGTCGGGTGACAAGGCCCGCGCCTTATGTTGAGCTACAAGCTTATCATCAATCACAGCCCTCATATCATCAAAAGTCAATTCCTCGACCTTTTGAACTTCATGGCTGGTTCTGAAACCATCAAAGAAATGTAAAAAGGGAACTCGTGAGGCCAAGGTCGACTGTTGGGCAATAAGGGCAAAATCACTAACCTCCTGAATGTTGCATGAACAAATCATAGCAAAACCGGTCTGGCGGCAGGCCATAACATCCGAATGGTCACCGAAAATAGAAAGCGCCTGACAGGCCAGCGAACGAGCCGAAATATGAAAGACAGTCGGCAAAAGCTCGCCCGCTATCTTATACATATTAGGAATCATCAATAGAAGTCCCTGCGAAGCAGTAAACGTCGTCGTCAATGCTCCGGCAGTAAGCGCCCCATGCACAGCACCAGCCGCGCCGCCCTCGGACTGCATCTCTGTAACAGAGGGAACCGTGCCCCAGATATTAGCTTCACCTTTTGCCGTTTTCGCATCGGAAATCTCACCCATAGGCGAACTTGGGGTAATTGGATATATTGCGATAACCTCGTTGGTAGCGTGGGCCACATAGGCCGCTGCCGTATTACCGTCAATTGTAACCATTTTGCGTTTCATGTCTTCTCCACTTTGCTAAGATAAAAGTAATAAAGAACTTAACAAGCCTCGCTACTATAGCAGGCCGTTAAAAAAAGGACCCATTTTCGTAAAAAATGGCGAAACAAGAGCCCCAAAGGAGCTTTTATACAACTTTTAATTGAATTAAACAACGTAAATTTCACCGGAATTGAAAATCAAAATTAAGAAGGGTAAATTTATCCCCGTCAGGAGCTGTTCACCAATTCCTGACGGGGCTAAAAGCTGTCAATCTCTGTTATTAACACCTCCACCTATGTTCCAACCGCCGACACGAAAGCTTCGATATTCTCCGTTGAGACATCCGGGGGCATTCCGCCGCCACAGGAAACAATAATCCGACTCTTGTCGGTTACCGAATCAAGGGCTGCTTTGACACTGTTACGAATATCATCAGGTGTACCCATCGCAAGGACATCTCGCGGAGGAATGTTTCCAAGTAGTGTAACTTTATTGCCTGTGAGCTTCTTCATCTGGTCTATGCTATGCTCAAAACTGAAATTGAATAAATTTATGCCTATTTCAGCAAGATAAGGAGCACAAACCAAACCTGCAGCATCGTTATGGAAGAATTTGACTGCAACATCGAAAGCACCGTAAATCTTCTCAAGATAGGGCTTGGCAGACTGTTTAAAGTCATCTTCACCAAGAAAACCGACTATATCATCTAAAATTAAAATGCCGTCTATAGACGGAAAAGTTTCTATCTGCAGTTTTATCCAGTCGATAATAAAATCAGTAATAAGCTCAAGCAGCTTTTTAATTTCATTAGGATTGATTCGTATAGCCATAAGAAATTCTGTGCTGCCCATAAGGAACGTAGCGATGTTCAACGGACCACGAGCAGTTGCAAACTTTATAGAGTGACCTTCATCAGCAATTTTGCTCTGGTAATGTTTAAGACAATTGATAACAAATGGCAGCATACCATCCTTAACAGGGTCTGGTTTAGTAATGGAATCAACAGAGGTTATATCTGCGATAATCTTGTGAGCGAATGGGTGCCCGCTCTGTTCCCAGGAACATTTAGCACCGAAAGCCGACGGCTCTGTGCACATTCCGAACTCAGACCAGAACCCGGGCATAAACATAATCTGAGGGAACTGCCTCACTGCTTTGAGGTTTGCATCGAACCACAATTGACCGTTGGAGAAATAATCGAGGCCGGTAATTCCCGCCCAGCCAGGCAGCCAGGGGCTGTCAATAATAAAACCGACTGGCGGTGGGTCGATAATCTCACCGTTTATTACACTTACTAATGTCCTCCATTGCTCATCAGTCATTGGCTTTTACTCCTGAAAATTATACTAATTAATCCTCCCCGTTTGATTTTACAAACTCTCATCCTACAAAGACCATGGGCTGCGCATCGCTCTGGTCAGCATGCGGTTGGCCTCATCATCGTTAATGAATTGTTCCTGTTCCGGGTTCCATTTTAATTTTCGTCCAAGCAGCATAGCAATAAATCCAAGTATGCAGACAGTTGTAGATCGATGACCAACTTCAACAGGTGCAGCCGTTTCAGCACGAGACTTGATACAGTCGAAAAAATTCCCCTTGTGATTATTACTTTTGTAAAGGTGTATTTCATTCGGCCCAACGACCGAAGTCAGCAAAGATTTAGGATGCGCATCAATGTATCCGCGTTTCACATATATCCAGCCCTCAGTTCCTTCGAATAAAACACCTTGCTTATTCTTAGTGTTCTCTGCACAAATAACTTTCACCCCGTTGGCATAAGTATACTCAATATGGAACTTCCCGTGAGCGTCCCAAAGCCCATCTTTTGGATATTCCGCCTTGCCCTTAATTTCGACAGGTCCTGTATATTCAGTGCCCATACCCCACTGCGCTATGTCATTATGGTGAACGCCCCAAGCCGTAATCATCCCACAACAATAATCCGAGATACGAAGCCATCCCGGCCGGCCATAGCTGTCCTGCGGGTGGACACGCTCTTCAGTATACGGCGCCCATGGTACAGGCCCAAGCCACATATCATAATCCAGATTTTCAGGAACTGGCATTAACGGCTGAATACTCGTTCCGGAGTCCTTCGGTATACCTACTTTTATTGTATGCAGTTTGCCAATCCTCCCATTGCGAACCAACTCGCAGGCAAACCGGAATCTCGAATCGGAACGTTGCTGAGTTCCCACCTGAAAAACGCATCCATATCGGTGAACCGTGTCACTCAGCAAACGCCCTTCCGGAATAGTAAGGGTCAGCGGCTTCTGGAGAAAGACATCTTTGCCAGCCTTGACTGCAGCGACCGCCTGCAGTGCATGCCAGTGGTCAATTGAACAAATTGAAATAGCATCGATGTCCTTTCTCGCAATCAAATCCCTGAAGTCTTTATATATCGCGCAGTCTTTTTCGTTTTGTGAACCATAATGTTCTTGAACGATTTGCCGGGCATCTTTTAATCTCTTGCTGTCAACGTCGCACAAAGCAAGGATTTTAACCTGGTCAAATCCAAGAATCTCTCGTATATCTATAACTCCCATTCGACCGGTGCCAATACAGCCAACAGTAATCTTATTACTTGGTGCATTAGCACCCCGTACAGGGGATGTAATGATGTAAGGAATACCAAATGCAGCACCAGCAGCCGTAGCTACCGTTGCCTTCAAGAAACTTCGCCTTGATACAGTTTTTGCTTTTGCATTTTTTTTCATTGTAATCTTTCTAATTTAACCTTCGGCGGATAACTAAAATCCTGCCAGAATCGTTCGGCCGTCTCTGGAACAATTTTACCAGAATAAACATATAAGCGGTATCTAAAAATGTAAGTCTCACCTGGTTCCAGTACCCAGTCAGCTTTCTGTATCGGGCAAAAGTTGAAAAATATATATCCCTCAGGCCAGATTCTCATCGGTTCAGGGTGTTCATGGTTGTCAGGGTGACTCATAAATAACACTCCTGCTGGCCCTTTTGCCGTTAAGCCAAACACATTACACCATCGAGCCCGCGTCCCATGCCCATCCTTGCGGGTCTTACCTTCCGAAGTCAGGTAATCACTGTTGCCTTCATTCCATTGGCTCGTTGCGCGAAAACCAAATCCCCCGTATCTATGCTTCAATAAGCGAAGCGCACTTGAAGATGCACAGCGTTGCTTAGAGGCATAATCCAGTAACCATCCTTGATTTGTTTTGCCCAGATTCCATACCCTCATATCCAGTTCTTCGTCAAGAGCCACCTTTTCTCCCTCAGGTGCACTAAGGTCAACATGCTCCTGAATTGCGCTGAAGCCGCCGTAAACCTCACCACTTTCCATCGAATCGAATTTTACGAAGCGAACGGTACCCTTGCCCGCGCCAAGATTCCAAAAATCTACGTCTCTGCCTTCGAATTCGGTTTTCGTCCAGGGCATCCACAAACCAAAATGGTGAATATGGTCCTCTGGATGAATGCGGGTGAGAATTTCTCCCGCAGGCGACCAGAGCGGATGGACAAATCCGCTGCGAGCGAAACGACGGTCGGCCCCTTCCGGCGGCGGGACAACGGCATTATTATATCTGAGAATTTTCCTGTCATCTATCTGGAGCTGTAGAAACGAATCATTCTTTGTTACTTCGACACCGGTCGCCTTGAAAGGAGAACCCTTCAGAAGTTCATAAATACGTTCTCCTCCTGCTTCTGTAGTGCCGGAAAGAATCCACCATAACTTCGGCGGATTGCCAGCTTCGACCTGCACCGGAATCGGCAAACGCCGAGAACCTTTGACTTCCTCAAGACGCAATCGCTTATAATTCATACCGCAAAGTTCAACTGATATAGGAGTGTCAATTCGAGTGTAATTTCCAGCTGCAACTGTGATCCTTGCCAAGGGTTCAGCAGCATCGGAAAACTCAGGAAGGCACTGAGCTGTCAATAATAGAAACAAAGCGAAAAAACCGGTCAAAACAAATGGCATTAACCTTCGATTACCCAATTTTTTTACTCCTCATAATAAAATAATAAGCTGAGAGTCTTCTGCAGTTCATTCACGTACGGTCTTACTGTTCCAGATCAAAAAACTTAAGCCACTGTTCGGTTTCACCATTACTTAATCCGTGGCGTTTACCCGTCGGCTCGGTGATCGTCTTCTTACGAGCCAACTGCTTACAGAGATTATCCCAGAAAATCTGTGACTTTACTACTATTGCTTTTCTTTTTCGGGCTGCATTTCGCAACCTTCTGTCACTGCTGACGATTGTCAGTCTCTTCGGCGCCGTGTTAGCTTTTATCTTGTCTTCGATTAATGTGTCGGCATCGCTGTTTAGACCGGCGAAAAAAACCTCCAAATTACTTATATTATCGAATCCACACTTGTCGCGAGGCCCCGTACCATCAAAAACAATCTCACCCTTTTCACCAATAACCCTCAGGTATCTGGCTACGATGTGGCATAATTGAACATCACTGATTGGTTTGGAATACTCGCTCGTCTTTTGAATCGAGTGAAGCAGATTATGACCATCAATAATAACCGCCATTCTATCAGCTATCCGCAGAGTATCTTATCTCACCCCCGACGATTGTTTTTTCGACCCTGCCTTTGACGGTCCAGCCGTGATACGGACAGTTTCTACTCTTAGAGCGAAATTTTTCTACGTCGATTATATACTCGGTATTCGGGTCAATAATAGTAACATCTCCCTGCTTGCCTCTGCTGAGTGTGCCCTTATCAACGCCTATTATCCTTGCTGGCTTAGTCGTCATTAACTCGATAAGCTTCGGCCAATCCAAAACACCCGGTTCGATAAGTGCTTTAACATAAAGACCCAAAGCACATTCCAAACCTGCTATGCCAAAAGGAGCGGTCAAAAATTCCAACTCCTTCTCGCTTTTCAAATGCGGCGCGTGGTCAGTCACTAAAGCATCAACAAGACCCTCGGCAATCGCTTCTTTCAATGCTTCGATGTCTCTGGTTGTTCGCAAAGGAGGGTTGACCTTGTAATTAGTATCATATTCGGCACAACATTGCTCAGTTAAAAGCAAATGGTGCGGCGTTACCTCACAGGTAATCGGCAAAGATTCTTTCTTAGCAACCCTTATAAGCTCAACCGAACCGACCGTCGATATATGCTGGGCGTGGTAGCGGACTCGGCCAAGGTGGATTTTCTTAACAAGCTGAATATCTCGCCACAGCATCGCCTCCTCAGCCAGCGGGTCAACCCCAGGCAGGCCAAGCACGGTCGAATAGTAACCGGAGTTCATTACACCTTTGCCGACAAAACCGTTGTCCTGACAGTGCTGCGCTATTACTACGTCGAACATAGCTGCGTACCTCAAGGCACGCAGCATAACCGCCGGGTCCTGAACACCATTGCCGTCATCAGTAAAACCAACGGCACCAGCTTCTGTCATAAATCCCATTTCCGCAATCTCAACTCCCTTAAGACCTTTGGTTATCGCCCCCATCGTATAAACGTGCGTCTTTCTTGCTTTGCGGGCTTTCCGGTGAACGTATTCGACATCGGTTTCATTTTCGATAGGTGGTTTGGTATTCGGCATACAAACAACCGAAGTAAAACCAGCCGCCACTGCCGCAGCCGAACCGCTTGAAATTGTCTCTTCCTCTTCATCACCTGGTTCACGGAAATGAACGTGGATATCAATCAACCCTGGTGTCACCAATCTATCAGTGGCATCGATAACTGTCTGTGCAGATTTTTCGATTTTGCCGACCTCTGCGATGTTACCATCGATGATAAGTACATCGCATTTTTTATCGATGCCGTTTGCAGGGTCTATTACCCGACCATTTTTTATCAACAGTTCTTCGCTCATAATAAAATTATCAAGCGCAAATTTTCCTCCTTATATTGCTGCTGCTTGATTTACCAGGAACAATACTGCCATCCTCACAGCTAAACCATTTTTAACCTGTTCGAGAATGACGCTGTTTGAGCCGTCGGCTACTTCACTCTCCATTTCCAAACCCCGGTTTATTGGCCCCGGGTGCATAACCAGAATATCAGGTTTAGCTCTCTTCATACGCTCTACAGTCAGGCCGAAATAATGTGAATATTCCCTCACCGAAGGAAATGGATTACCGCCAAGCCGCTCGAACTGTATCCGCAGCATATTTATAACATCAACTTTCTCAATAACTTCATCAAGCGAATAACTCACACTGACCGGCAGCCGGTCAACCTGCGCTGGCATAAGCGTCGGAGGGCCCACGAATATGACTTCGGCGCCGAGTTTTGTCATCGCCCACAAACAGCTCCGAGCTACACGCGAGTGAGCAATATCACCTACGATTGCTATTTTCAAGCCTTCAAGAGTACCTTTAAGTTTGCGAATAGTATAAACATCCAAAAGCCCCTGTGTGGGGTGCTCGCAAAAACCATCGCCGGCGTTAACTACGCACGCATTAATATTCCTGCTTAAAAATTTCGGCGCTCCGCCGACATTGTGACGTACAACAACAATATCTATTCCCATAGCCTCTAAATTCCTGGCGGTATCTAATAGGGTTTCGCCTTTACTGACCGAACTTGTCTTTTCTGTAAACTCTATAACATCTGCGCTTAAACGATTTGCTGCTAATGTGAAACTGTTTCGTGTTCGTGTGCTGTCTTCAAAAAAAAGATTGCACACAACTTTACCACGCAAAGGCGGCGCTTTCTTCACTGACCGTATGCTAATCTGCTCAAAACCTTTGGCCGTATCGAGGATATACTTAATCTCCTCCGCACTCAAATCGCGTAAGCCAAGCAAGTGCTTGTGCCGCCACTGGCCCTGCTTAACTTTTCTTATTAGCGCCATTCGTATTTCTACCCAATAACAACCTCTTCCTTTCCGTCCGATTCGGAAAGAAAAACCTGAACTAATTCACCTGGTGCAACATCTGTTTTATAGCCAGAGTAATCTGCCTGTATCGGAAATTCCCTTCCCGCCCTGTCAACAAGAACCGCCAATCTTATTGCCTTTGGTCTGCCCAAATCTATAAGGGCGTCCATCGCCG
>CAZDQP010000116.1:0-8828 GCA_964507485.1 uncultured Pirellulales bacterium
GGCTTATCGAGCAGCCTTGGAAAGGCTGTGTAGGGCTTGTCCCTACCGCGGGTTCGAATCCCGCCCTCTCCGTTATATTTGACAGTGCAGTTACAAGCTCTTGAACTTCAGGTACTTGTAATGTTTTCACAAAGTGGCAAAATGGGGAAAACCACGGCAAATTGAGATATACCAGCAATTTTAGGGCAAGCGTGTCTTATATCCTCGTTATTAATGATCACTACCACCATGGCTTTTTGAAGTGGAACGATGTGAAAGGAAAGCTAATACCCGGTTTATCGAATTTGGGTCAATCGCTTCTAATAAGGTATTTATGTATCTTTCATATAATTTTTTTACTTCATTTACAACACTCCAGCGAACAACCATTAGAATCGGTATATTATTTGCCATAAGCATGCGATCTACATCTGGTCGCCAGCCATCGTCGCTTAATTCCATTGGGCCATACTCATCTACAATAACTAAATCCGCGGACCTATTTCTAGCAGGTTCTAATGCAGAGTGACCCAATTTCATCCCGTTGTGTGAGTATTGGTATGGGACACGGTTCTTTGCTTTTTTGTCACGAATTGAAAGGGACAACCGAATATTGCCTAGGATATCGATGATATCAAATCCGAGCAGTCCGCTATCGTCGTAAACCGACGGGGCTAATATGCCGCCCACAGTGAACCCTTGTTCCTGGAGACGCCGGGACAATTTGAGAGCAGCAGTCGTCTTGCCAGAGTGTTTGTCGCCCACCCACAAAATGCATCTGTTCTCAGCATAGTCCATAAAACTATCCAAGGATTTCCAACTAAATAAGTTCAGGCCGCATTTGAAGCATACATCTGGCCGTCATTACATATAGTTGCTATGATATTGCAACACAAATGCAACCAAGGCGAACAGCCATATTCCTACTGTAACAAATACCAGTCGTACCCGAGTAAAGGTGTCCGTTAAATCGGTAGTATGGACTTTCTTCATTTGCAACCACTTTCCAAACCTGTAACTCAAAGGAACAACAAGGGCACAACCCAGAGCAGCTAATGTTCCGCTTACACCAATATGGCTTACGACTTTAGACAAACCTACCTCAGCCCAATGGCTATACCTAAAGAGGTATGTTATCATCAAGGCAAATAGACTATAACCAGCATATACGGCCAGTGCTGCACAGACAGATTTGTTTCTCAACTTTAAAATACTGAAAAACAAATCATAACAAACTCCCAATAATAGTATTCCTAAAAGATGACATGCAAAAAAAGGGGTGTTCATAAACTTGTATAACATTGCAAAAGCTGCAATAATAACCGCAGTGCCACTTTTCGGTAAATATATCCCGGCAATAGTCATTATGCTAAAACCAATTACTGTTAAATATACAGATGCATGTGGTATGCCATAATGATATAAGAATCCACCCAAGACTGTCTCTGAGAATCCCCAAAGACTACTGAAAAAAAGAATTCCCAATATATACTTTTTCTTCATTTTACCTATCTCCTTATAGAACATATCTCTTCACAAGAAACGGTATCTATTATTCTGTACCCCAGAGCCAGTACTGGGAGAACTCCGCAAAATCCGAAAAGTCGACCATACAGTCCCCATCGAGATCCGCAGGCGTATGGCATTTTAAATCTCCGGTTTTGGTTGTGAGTAACTGATAATAATCCCATTCATAATAGTTTTTATATCCATCGTATTGCTCGATTATACCTGTAACACTGCAGAAACGGCTACCAAGTTCGACAAATCGGTGATAGTCATCCTCTTCGACTTCTTCATTCATATAATCAGCAGCCCAACAGAGGTCGTTTGGATCTGCACTCTCATAAATTTCGAGACCGTAGTTGTCCTGGGCTTTGCCCAAATCCTTTTCTATTACTACTACATTTTCTACTCTTACAAGCATTGCTTCATATTTCTCAGCATTGTGGTTTTCAACGAGCCATCCTTCGGGGCTGGTTTGATAAACAGGTGCTACAATCTCATTTGGCTCAATAGAGATTGGTTCCGGCAGGTCATTCCCCGTGCTTTCAATCATAAAGTCGGATTTCCCTTCAAACATTAATTGAGTATTTCCCTTAAATTCTTCAACTGTTGTATGTGTGAGTGATACCCAGTCGCCGATATTCACAGCATTATAGAAGTCCTTGGTCTCCGTAAAGTCCTTAACTGCTATGCCTCCCCATTCATCTGGGTTATTAGGGTCGTAAAGAGTAACCTTGGGGTTGCTCCCAGGGAACTTGTGTATAATTATTCCGCCGATACAATTTACATCTTCCCCTACATAAGGACTGTTTAAATCTTCTGGATTAGATTGGTATTGAAGGTCATATATACTATAATCAGCACAAATCGCAATTTGTGTAGATAATGTATATATCAGAAATGCCATCGAAAAAACTAATCTTTTCATTTTTTTCTCCTTCTAGAAATTATTAAATGTTATGGATATGGGAACCAATTTTTGTCATTTCTCGGTGGCACTTCCAAATCGTCTGGCCAATCCTTTTTCCATACGCTTTTCTTCCATTCGACGTGATAATCGCAAAATAGAATCGAGCCACCCAGTCCGTTTTCGCCCTTTCTATGTCGGGCGCTGAAATCTCTTGGATAAGCACCGCAGTATCGCCCCGCTGAGCGATTGAGCTTATTTCCGTTGTAACCCAGCTGGGGATTAAGAAGCTGGTCATATAACAGAATTGCTCCTGAGGGACGCCTTATCAGAGAAACATCCAAAAAACTCGGCATATTATTTGTGCCACCTGTTGGGTCTATATATGGGTGGTACGGCCGCCAGCAATTTTTATCAAGCTCAAGGCATGAATTCATCGCATAAGAAAAGTAACCGACTCTGTCATATGGATAATTATAGTTTGCACCTTTTAGAATTTTTGCTGAAGGGCATTGAAAGATAGTATCAGTACCGGGTTTTTTATATAGTTCATAATCCCGCCATGGTTTTAAATTCATAAAAGATGGTAAAACATCCACCCAACCATAATAATAATCTGCAATTTCTTCTGAAGATTGAGGATTAATTTCTGTTCTGTCTCTGCCGTCGATATGAGGATAAAAGCCGTCATTTTCTGATGAATAAGCTTCAAACGCCAAACCCCACTGCCGCAACCGGCTCTGACAAACCGTTTGCTGAGCTAAAGACCAACACCTGCGAAGTGTTGGAGTTAAAATGCCGAAAAGTAGAGAAATAATGAAAATAACAATCAAGATCTCCACGAGTGTAAAAGCACCAACTAAAGGAAGCTTAGTATTAAGTAAAGAAGTTTTTCCCTTATGTAACGAGGATTCAATCATCTTTATCTTTCAGTTCGATTATCCTCTTTGAATGCGTATAAATATTGGTTTTTCCCGGTCTGACAAAGCCACATAGCGTAATGTTCCACCGATCAGCTGCCTCAACAGCAAAAGAAGATGGGGCTGATACAGCAGCAATCAACTCAATACCCGCCCTAGCAGCCTTTGTTACCATCTCCAGACTTACCCGACCTGATAATACAGCGATACGGCCTTTCATAGACAGTTTACCTAAGAGACATTTACCGATTGCTTTGTCGAGAGCACTATGGCGGCCTAAGTCTTCAGCAAAGGTGACGATTTTACCAGAAAAGTTAAATATACCTGCGGCATGCGACCCTCCGGTCATCTGGAAAACTTGCTGCATAGACATTAAACGTTCGACAATTTCTACAAGCAAGCTACTACTCACCTCTAAAGACCACCCACACACAGGCATTTCTGACAACATTTTATCGATGTTTCGTGTTCCGCACATACCGCAGGAACTCGCGACAATCATATTACGCCGAACCGCTATTCGGGTTGGATTGTGTACCTGGATTCCTACAACATTCGGCAATTGGGGTTTCGTCGAAACATCAACAACATCATCTATACTGTCAATCATCCCCTCGGAATAGGCAAAGCCAACTGCAAGAGCTTTAATATCCAAAGGAGTCGCCATAATAGTAAAGCTTCCGACCCTATCTATCATAACTGTTACAGGCTGCTCAATGACTACGTGGTCTGTTAACTTCTCAGTCAGGGCTTTGGAAGAAATACGAAATATCTCGGTTGAAGAAACTGCTTTTTTTAATGGAATCATTTCTTTCTTATCAGACATTGGCCTTTTCCTTAGTAAAGAGCTTTGCAAAATGTTCATCGGTAAAGGCGGCTACTTCTTTATTAAGTTGCTTAAATACCTTTAGCATATGTAACCCATCTGGGGATAAAACTGAATGTCCTCCATGCTGGCCACCTGCCTGGCGATTGATAAGTACTTTACCAAAATGATTCTCAGCTAAACGTATTAGGTTCCAGGCATATCGATAACTCATATCCGAAACTTTAGCAGCAGCCTGTAAAGTGCCTAAATGATTTACGTTTTCTAAAAGCCTTGCTAATCCCCTGCCGAAAATATGGGCACCACCTGACTCAAACCATATCTTACTACGTACTCTTGGTTTAGAACCAAAAAGATAATGCTTTTGTGCAATTATCAAATCACAAATAGAATCGCGGGTAGTTTTAGATATGATTTTGACAGAGAGAGCTTTTTCCCAATCGGCTAAAGTCGCATCGCGGCAGATTCTAATGTTAGCAGCGGATCGAAGTTTTTCTGTGTCATTACGAAAATGTGTTTTTCCTGTAATACCGTCGATGAATATGATGATGTCACCCTGTCTTAAACCAGCCAGAGCGTTCGACTCTACAATAATATGTCTACTTGACTTTCTGGAGGTTTCTATAAAGGATTTCAATTCAACAAGATTACTGAAGAATCTGCCGGGCTTGTCAGATTTTGCATTGCCACGGCCACACTTTACATAGACACTGCCAGGCAACACCTCACATAACTGCAAAGCAAAAGTTGTTTTGCCGACGCCCCGTCCAGCCCCACAGACAATCCAGACTAAGCTCATTTGAAACACCCTAAACTACAACTGCAAATCTTAACATCCAGATAGTTTAACAACTTTCCCATTTGTCTTGCTGAAATTTGCAATTTTTCTGCTAATGCCAGTGCTGTCTCACAAGTTATCCTGCCACCCGAATAAATTATATTTAAGTTACCCTCTTTGCGGTTATCACCTTTTACAACTTCAACATCACCCTCTTGCCCGGTAACAAACCCGATATCAACTTTTTCTCTTTCGAGGAATTCACGAAGTTGCTCTGCGATTGAAGTTTCAGAACAAATTTGCTTTTTCACTTTCAGCTTTTCTCCACCTGTCCATATCCGTGGAATTATTAATGTTGAAAAACGCAGTTTCGTCAGTAAACCGGACTCTTACTGCTTTAACCTGCTGCCAGATGTCTTGAACCTTTCGCTGGCCAAGATCAATAGCAGAAGAAATTTCCTCTTTTAAGTTGTTATGCACAACTGCACATAACGGGTGCCAAAAAAAATCCGCTGTTTCAGCAAAAACAACAGGCGCCTCAGTCTTAATAAAAGCCTCTTTCAAAGCTAACATTTCCTTGGCAGTTACATTCGGCATATCACACGGTATAAACATTACAGCATCAGATTGGCCTGAAAAATATGCAAGTCCACTTTCAATACCACCTATAGGGCCAATGCCAACCCTGATGTCAGAAATAAGTTTTACGCCAAATTGTTGATACGACCCTGAATCATTAGACGCGATGACGATATTATCATTATCGATATCTGCCTTGTTAAGCTCCTTTATGAGCCGCTCAATAACAGAAACATTTTCACCGACTTCAATAATGCCCTTCGCAATCCCACCCAAACGCCGGGCATTACCACCTGCCAATATTACTGCTGCAATTGTTTGTTTTTTGATTTTTTTGTCATAGTGAACCATATTTATCGACCATTTCCCTGCATACTGCCTTGATACCAATTCCTGTCGGACAAACTTCATCGCATCGCCCACAGAGCATACATGTTATCTGGCCCCAACGTGTAACATCTGCGGCTAACTTGTGGTGGATACGACGGCGTGTTCTCAAATCCTCTTTTCCCATTGGATTGTGGCCGCTGGCCTCGCGCATAAAACCATCAAACTGACATGAATCCCATACCCGCCAGCGTTTCACCATATCACCAGACTTTCTGTCGAAGACATCAAAGCATGTACAGGTTGGACAAGCTAAATTGCAGGAGGTACATGCAATGCAACGGTCCGAAATAGTCACCCAAAATTCGTCAGGCACTTTTTCTTCCAGCAAAAGCTTTGACGCTTTGCGGATAAGTTCAAGGTCATCATTGGGCAACGCATCTGATTCTTTTTGAAGCTGCTTAATTAAATCATCATCTGCCTTACGGCCTTTAGCCTTTTTCGCCAAAGTTTTACCAGCGTCAGTATATGTTGCAAACAGGTAATTCTGGCCATCAGAAATCAACTCGATATCACAGTTTCCACTCGCAATCTTTAAAAATTCTCCATTAATACCACATCTACCTGATACAGAAACGATTACGGCTCCATCACGTTTATTGAAATAAACATCATCGCGATAATTTTCACTATAAAAACGGTCAATAAACTTCAGACAGTCCACATCCTGTGCGGTAAAACCTACCACCAGCAAAGGCTTCGGTGAAGGTTTTGATAGTTCAATTTTTTCCGGTCCTATTGTTAGAACTGTTTCCATCTGTGGGAAAAATACATTAGTAATTTTCTGTGGTATTCGACCACCAGCTATTGCTAATGGTCCTCCTCCAAGTTTGCCAAGTGTCCTGGTTCCATCGTGCAGGCTAATTGGCACGTGCACATCATAGATGGATTCTATAGACCTTAAAAAAGATTCTATATCTTGTATTGTCAATGTTTTCAATTAAGCAACCTTTATTTTTGCAGCGCATACTTTGTATTCTGGAATTTTTGCAACAGGATCCAATGCATTTATGGTTAAAAGGTTAGCCGGGGCCTCTTCAAAGTGAAATGTCATAAACAACACACCCTTTTTAGCAACATCCGTCACGCGGGCCATAGCTTTAACTTCACCGCGTCGTGTTGCCACATATACCCAAAACCGGTCTTTAATTCCCAGTTCTTTGGCATCTTCAGGACTAATCTCAACGAAAGGAAAACGTTCCTCACGGTCCAGTAACTGCGACCGCCTGGTCATTGTACCAGTGTGGAAATGGAAATAGCATCGGCCCGTAGAAAGCACGAAAGGATATTCCTTATCAGGTAGTTCTTTTGAGGGAGTGTATGCGGCCGGGCTAAACAGACCCAAACCACGGGAAAACTTGACTGAATGTAAAACCGGTGTACCTAGATGCTCCTTGTCATAACACGGCCATTGTAGACCAATTTGATCAATACGTTCAAACGATATACCTCCGTAAATTGGGGTCACAGCAGCTATTTCATCCATAATCTCGCTGGCGGAGCTGTATCGCATACTATTATAGCCCGCACGACGGGCAATATCACAGAGGATTTCCCAGTCTGCTCTGCTTTGGCCAATCGGCTCAATTGCCTTGCGAACCCGTTGTACCCTTCGCTCAGTCGAAGTGAAGGTGCCATCTTTCTCGGCGTACGATGCAGCTGGCAAAATCACATCAGCATATTTGCTTGTAAGTGTTGGGAAAATATCTTGAACTACGATAAAGTCCAGGTTCTCCATTGCCTGGCGAACATGATTCTGGTCAGGGTCGGACATCATCGGGTTTTCACCCATAATATATAACGCCTTAAGTTTGCCATCTGCTGCTACGTTAACAGCAGTCGTAACTGTGTACCCGACTTCTCCGGGCAGAGAATCTACATTCCAAGCTTTTTCGAACTTCCTTCTTATATCGGTCTCGGTTACCTTCTGATATCCACTATAAACATTTGGTAGCGCACCCATGTCGCATGCACCCTGAACGTTATTCTGTCCGCGCAGTGGATTAACACCTGTTCCAGGTTTGCCGACATTGCCTGTAAGCATCGCCAGATTAGCACAGCTTTTTACATTATCGACACCATGAGTATGCTGTGTAATTCCCATTGAATAGACAATCATAGCTTTATCCGCTGCCGCGAACATTCGGGCGACGTTAATAATTTCTTCAGGTGTAATACCGCAAATTTCAGCAGCTTTTTCAGGTGAATAGTTCGAAACAGTTTTCTTTAACTCTTCATAATTCTCTGTCCGATTTTTTATGAACTCCTTATCTTCCAACTCCTCTGCAATAATTACATTCATTATGCCATTGAGGAAAGCAACATCCGTTCCATTATTCCAGCGGACATGAATGTCCGCTAAACGAGCCAGGCGAATCTTGCGGTTATCGGCGACAATAAGCTTAGCGCCTCTTTTTGTAACATTTTCGATGATTCGCGAACCAATCAGGGGATGCTGCTCCGTTGTGTTCGAACCTGTAACCAAAATACAATCCGCCTGCTCCATACAAAAGATAGAATTTGTCATTGCACCAGACCCAAACGTTGCTGCAAGACCAAGTACTGTTGAAGAATGACAAAGTCTGGCACAATGGTCAACATTGTTTGTCTTAAAGACAGCCCTAGCCAGCTTCATCATTAAGTAGTTCTCCTCATTTGTCGTCTTTGCAGACGAGAAGAATGCTACCGAATCATTACCGTAGCTTGCCTGAATCTCCTTGAATTTGCCAACAACAAGGTCCAATGCCTCATCCCAAGAGGCGGGTTCCATTTTTCCATTCCTGCGAATCATTGGCTGGGTCAATCTATCAGGATGATTGACAAAATGATAGGCATTCCATCCCTTTACACATAGCTGGCCTTTAGTAACAACATGCTCGCTACTTGGCTCAACTCCTAATAAAATGTCATCATCACCCATAACAAGGTAATACATACACCCTGTGC
>CAZDQP010000117.1:0-8592 GCA_964507485.1 uncultured Pirellulales bacterium
GATGTTTGGAGGGGACAGAATGGAAGGTTATGAGATGTATATTCCCTACAATTCACTTTTGAAACTGGGCGACAGGCGGCCGCATATATATGTGATAGCAATGACCAAGTCACCTAAGGTTGTAGATGAAGCAGTGACAGAGATAAAATTCTTTATGCGACAGAGACGCAGGCCCGCCTTAGCTCCCGGTGAGCCGGACACGTTCGGGGCGCGATCGCTGAAATCGTTTGTTGAAGAGTTCAACGACTTTACAAAAATAATAACATTGGTCGTTGGTGGAATCGTGGGTATATCGCTTCTTGTAGGCGGGGTTGGGATTATGAATATTATGCTTGTCTCGGTATCGGAGAGAACCAGAGAGATAGGATTACGCAAAGCGATTGGAGCGAAGAAAAGCGCGATACTGACGCAGTTTCTTGTGGAATCGATTGTTCTAAGTTTTGTCGGAGGAGTAATCGGCGTGGGTATAGGCAAGTTGATGACAATGGGTATTTGCTCGATTAATCAGATGATGAATTTGTCCCGTATACCGCTGTGGGCGGTGGCGCTGTCGTTCGGTTTTTGCGGGATGGTGGGGATAGCTTTCGGGATGTTTCCTGCGATAAAAGCTGCAAGATTGGACCCCATCGAGGCGTTAAGACATGAGTAAAAAACTATTATTGATTACGTATGTGTTGTTTATTTTTGCATTAATTGGATGCGAGGAATTTGCAAAACAGGAGCAGTTCTACACTGTAAAAACCACTCCGCAGCAGACCCGCGAGATACAGACACTGAAACTGCAGCCTAAGGCGGATGTGAACCGGCCCGCCGAGATATACAAGCAGACCGGTACCGAAATTAAGCTGAACATAGAGCAGTGCCGTGCGATGACCCTCGTGAACAATCTGGATTTGAAAGTCCAGTTAATAGCGCCGGCGATAGCGGCCCAGCGAGTCAGCGAGGAAGAAGCGAAATTCGAATCGTCGTTTTTCTCGAACCTCTCGTACAGCGACGTACAGCAGCCCAGCTCTGTGCTGATTAGCCAGGCATCGTCATACAAGAGCGGCGACATCGACCTTGGAGTTACGATTCCGTTGCAAACGGGAGGACAGGTGACGTTCGACATTGCCGACAACCGAACGAGTACGAATTTCAATCCAACTATGCCTGTAAGCTACACCGCCAAGAGTACGCTTTCGATAAGCCAGCCGTTGCTGCAGGGAGCTGGCAAAAGGGCAAATACTCATTCGATCCGGATAGCCGAATACGAACGCCGGATAACCGACGCGAGGACAAAGCTCGAGGTGATACGCGTCCTTGCCAATGCCGACCGCGGGTATTGGCGGCTTTATGCCGCGAGACGGGAACTGGAAGTCAGGCAGAAGGAATATGAGCTTGCCAAGGTCCAGTTAAAACAAACACGCAGAATGGTCGAAGTTGGCGAAAGGGCGGAGATAGAGGTCGTTCGTTCGGAAGCAGGTGTCGCTGAGCGCCTGCAGAATATCATCATTGCCGAAAATGAGTTGCGTAATAGGCAGCGCGAGCTGAAACAGATAATGAACGAATTTGGACTGACTATGGATACGCCCACTGTAATCGTGCCGATGACGGAACCCGACCCCGTGCTTTATGAGCTTAACAGGTCCCGATTGAAAACTTTGGCCGTGGAAAACCGAATGGAGATGCTCGAACTCGAGCTTCAGATTGCGGAGGACATCAGTTCCATCGATTATTATAAGAATCAGGCCTTGCCGCTTGTTACGATGGATTATACCTATCGCCTTAATGGTTTGGGAGAGACTAGAGGCGATGCATACGATATGATGGGAGATATGGATTTCAGAGACCATATAGCAGGATTGCGTGTGGTCATACCTTTGGGCAATGAGGCTGCCAAAAGCCGGCTACTCCAGGCGTTCTATCAGCGGAGACAAAGATTAGTTCGCAAGGAAAATCGAAAAATACTGGTAGAAAAGGAAGTCCTGGCTGCCATTGACCAGTTAGAAGCGAACTGGCAAAGTATTCTTGCGAGCAGACAAAACGCAATTCTTGCCGGAAGATTATATGAAGCGGAGAAAAGACAATTTGAAGTCGGGCTTCGTACCTCGACCGACGTCCTTGATGCACAGGCGAAATTTGCAAACGCTCAAAGCGATGAGATAAGAGCTTTGACCGAATACCAGATAGCCCAGATAGATTTGGCCTATGCTACCGGCATGCTTTTAGGAGCAGCCAGGGTCAGCTGGGAGCCAATTGTACCGTCAGCTGATATATAAAAGGATAAAACTGCCTCTATAGCGCGAAGCCGCTTCTCCCCCTGACAACCCGAAGATTTCGTGGAAATCCCCATTGCAAAACCGGTTATATTGTGTTATAATAATAGAAATTGGATTAAGTGTGAGGGCTGGGCCAAAAAGCCGTAATATTATATTTTTGTCTTTGCCATCATAATCCGTACTGCCTTTTCATACCGACCCCGCCTTCCAACTGCGGCAGATATAATCATTAAAAAATGTTGTATCTATTGCGCCGATTTTAAGCGAAAAATGAGGATAACAGTGCACAATAGTCCGTTTTTATCCGTTTCATCAAGGATTTTATAAGAATTTGAAAAATTCCGGAAAAAAATTGTAACAAATAGTCGGCTTAAGTACACATAGTATTAGTATCGCGATGAATAATAATCAAGATTATGTTCATTTGGTAGAGCAGGCCCGCTTAGGCAGCAGGCAGAGTCTCGATAATTTGGCACAACAGGTGCGGGGGCGGTTATACGCGTATGTGTACAGAATTGTACTCCAGGAAGACATATCTCAGGACATAGTACAGGAGAGCATGCTTGAAATGTTTAGCAATTTAAACAAATTGGAGCGAGCCGACCGCTTTTGGCCGTGGCTCCGCGGAATAGCGTTTAACAAAATTCGCCATCACTACACAAAGGAAAAACAGCATAAGACCGTCTCGATATCCGGAGCCGACGATTGGCTCCAGGGTAGTGGACAAACAGGATTAACTGCTCTAATTGGAGAAGAGTTGAAGCAGCTTGTTTTTGATGTTATGCGGCAGTTAAAACCAAAGCAACGGGCGGTTTTGGCTATGAGATGCTATGAAGAAATGCATTATTCTCAGATTGCTCAGCTAATGGGTGTCAGTGAGCTCAGCACACGCGTCTTGTTCTATCGTGCAAAAGAAACCTTGCGAAAGCGGCTTTCGCATAAGGGATTTGGCAGGGGCTTCTTGTTGTCGGCTTTGGCCTTGTTCGGCAAGATGACGGCTCCGAGCGAGGCGGCGGTGTCCTCTATGACCGTGACCGCTGCTGCCACTGATGTCGGTGCAGCTGCCGCTCTTGTAGGAGTGGCTACAAGTAAACCGACCATTTTAACTCTGGCTGCCGCTGCTGTTTTGGCCGCAGGTACTTTGCTGGTGCCCTTGCCGGTTGATAAAGCGATTGCGTGGACCGATAAGACCGCGGATTCACTCCGCCAAAAATTGACAGAAAAACTACAAGCCAGCCCCGTCATCAATAGCTACATGGATGAATATTGGTACTATTATCCGGATAAATCAACCGGCCCTGTAATGATACGCCTTATGAAGCGCCAGCCTCAGACAAAACATTCTTACTGCCAGTGCTTCGAAAACGACCAAGCCAATTATTACTTTGATATGCTCTCCAATACTATCTATATAAACAATTACCGTATGTGGCGAAGTAATCTGGCGGTAGCTGCGCTTCCAACCGACAGTTCGGATTTAACGCAGTTTCTTTCGATGGTCGAAGGTCAAGACCGCTGCGAAAAAACCGAATACGTTTCCAGTGAGCACGATGGTCTGCTGGTAATCGTCGACTCGACCGAAAGTGGGCCCCGCCCGAATATAGCTCACCACTACAATGTATTGGACGAGGAATATTTCCGGTACAATTGGCCGACGGCGGCAAAAGTTGTTGACAACCGCGATGCTATGCACAAACGCGGCTGGACATATTTTCGGATTAACGGCCATATAGATGGACAGCAGGTTTCAGGCACAGGAAGACTACCCTTTGTTTACGCTGAATGTAACCGCTTCTATCCTTGGTTAAGATTGAATGTGGCAAATCGGTTGGAAATTATGGACGGAATAGGCGGTGCAGGTGTCTATAATATCGGCGAGAGCAGATTCACAACCTACCCCTCGGACACTTTCTTCAGAGGACTCGCAAGGCCGTGGATGGGACTGCACACCATCGATACCATACGTCGAGATGCTGCAGAACAGAGACTGCCTTTCGAAACAAAGTACACCCCCGGAGATCCAAAAGCGGAAGTTATTATTACCCACGAACAAAACGAAATAATCTATACTATCGATATGAAAAAAGACCTGATTGAAAAGATAATCCTTCTGATAGGCAAAGGTGGGGACCGGGAAACAACAGCGGAATTGGAGTTTTTCTATTTGGATGATGTAACGCTCCACGGCGAAGAGTTTGTGGAGCCCAAAACAAAAGGTTATGGTATACCCCAGCAGGGCCCTGGGATACTCTGGCTTGTGCAGTTGGCCGAAGGCGGTTTGAATTAAATGTGTGTATCAGGATTTAACAATATAGGGCCGGTGCCTGTGACCGCCCGGCATTATAAGGATGTAAGAATAAAGCAGCGCAAAGCTACTTCTGTGCTCGAGCTGTTGGCGGTGATAGTCATCATTACAATTTGGGCCGCGGCTATGATGCCTACTTTAAGAAAAGCTCGACTGAGAGCTGTCGCTATACAGTGTATGGGTAACCAGAAAGAAATCGTAATCTCCGTGACCTCTTTTGCATCGGACAACAATGGTGAATACCCGCCGTCGGTCGCTACCATTGGTTTGATGAAAGGGCATTGGAACTGGCAGGAGCCTACAATGTTAACTGCTTACCGCTCCCCTGATACCAAGCTGCATCGTTCGATGAGCGCATACTTATACGGCTACATACAGGATACGGGAATTATGTCCTGCCCCAGCGCCCCCGAAAAATACAGGTTCCTGCAGCAGGCATGGAACGCCGCAGACGACTGGGACAATCCGGACACCCCTCAATCGCATGACCCTGTAATAGGGACATATTGCTTTTATTGGAACTACGTTGGTTTCCTTGAAGGACGGACAGTACCATTTAAAGGCCCGCGTGATATCGCATGCAGCTCTGGCCGCAGCAAGCTGCTCGTGAGCGATTATTTTGGTTTCGGCCATTGGCGAAATAAATTCATCTACGGCGATTACAAAGCTTTCGGAAGTTGCGAGAGGTTCGATAACGCCTTTGTCACTCCCGGAACGAATGTATCATCCGCTTTCTGGTCACGACGCGCCGATAATAAAAATATAAATTTAAACTCGTTCGATATCGAGTTGCACGCTGCATACGCCGACGGCCACGTCGATTGCTATTCACCTGACCAGACAATAATAATGAAAGTCTCTCAAGCTCCTGATGGTTCTGTTCCGTATCCCGACGACCTCGGCCCGGGCGACTTCTACCTGCCCGATAAAAGCCTCTATTGAGGTTTTTTAATGCTGAAAACGCAGTTTTTCAGCTAAAAAGACCAAATCGAATATTTCACATTTCTTTCGAAATTCTTAAAAAAACTGTAACAAACCACCGCCCCGGCTTCACTTAATTATAGTAGCAGCTTATTGTCTGCTTAACGGAAGAAAAATGGAACTAACCGGATTGAAAGCTGTTGTTGCGTTTTTATTGTTGCAAAGCCGGTCCGCAGTTTGAGCACAGAGTACGCACCTGTAGTGTGGCCAGAGGTGCGTACCTGTGCCGCAATAATATTTTCATCATAAATTTTTTAGGAGACATAAAATTGGACCGTATGTTTTTAACGGCAATTGGCTTCAGCAACAATAAAATTTTGAAAAATACTGTAACAATTTGCTGCCTTAGGTGCACTTATATATGCACATCTTGCTTGTGTGAGTGCCTCTCCAGCCAGACATCACTCCTCCTAAAAAAGGACTGGAGAGGCCCCACACTTTTATTCGAAAATCCCGGCCGCAGCGAAAAATCTTGTAAATTTATGGAACAGTTATCCTGTTTTGCGCATCTTATAATTAAAGAAGTCAAAGTCCTCCTCCCGAGTTTCAGTTGCGGAGGGAGGGGAAAAATATGATAACCTAATAGCGATTAATATAGAACATAGACGTAAGTGCTTTTTTTAGATTGACTTATGAACGAATATGTGGTATAATCCAATCCGAATATTCCTTAAAGGGAAAAAGCTATGAACGCTCAAAAACTGCGAGGGATAGAGGAGAAGATTTCACACCCTATTGCTTCCATTTTTATACTCGCAACATTACTGCTATCAGCACCCTTAGTACATGCGGAACCTATCACCATCGAAATAACCGGCGAAGTAACATCGGCAAGCGGTTCCGCACTTCCAGATACAATTTACGATGGTGTCACTTTTACCGGAACCTATACCTACAACAGCTCAACATTCGATTCGGACTCTGACCCCAATCATGGAGTATATGAATATGATTCACCTTATGGCATAAGCATACTTCTGGGTGGTTATGAATTCAAGACAACACCGGGTCATATAGGCCAGTTTGAGATGCGAATTATAAACGATGATCCTACAAACGGATTGCATGACTATTATATTGTTTGCAGTCAATATGAAAATATTTCTGTTCCTTCTTTAGGTTTTAACATCGGTTCTATTAGTTGGAATCTCTGGGACAGTACATACGATGCACTTTTTTCCGATGCCCTGCCTCTAATAGCACCTGCGCTTACAGATTGGGACTATAACTTACTAAAAATCGCTGGTTCTGGTTCTGGCATTGGCGGAATATCCATTGATGGAACAGTTACTCAAGCAGTCTTAGTTCCAGAGCCATTTACCGTTACTCTAATGGTGATTGGCATATTCTTCTCCAGACGCAGAAGATAATTTATCGAAATCTGACCCAAGAAATCTGGAGAGAATAATGTTTCACCTGTTGAGAACTATTCGGAGGAAACTATCATGTACAATACAAATAAATCCCAATCTAAAAAATATACCTCTATCCTTATAAGTCTATTTGTTCTGACAGTTTTTGTTTTACCCACTTCTGCAGTTGATTTGCCTTTCTTGTCCCCACAGTATTTATCTGCGCTATATGGCATTGCAATATAGTAAAACTCTTCTTCATTTACAATAAGTTCTGCTGTTGCTGCCTTCTGCTCAGATACTATTTTACTTTTATACATTTTGCTGTTGTATCCTCCAGTTCGATTCTCATCTCTATTTACTTCGTCCTGCGGACTACGTAATACTGAGGTTTCTCATTGCGGCTTCCGGAAACAACAGCAAAATCCTTCAAGTTTCTTCGTTGCCTGCCCCGTGAGATGTGTCTTTTACTATCTAACTGGGGCGGCCTACGGCAGCACTGCGCATTGGTCGACCCAAGACAAAAAAACCTGTTAATTTAGGCAATTTCCACACCGAAAACCTTTGTTAACATAGGCAACTTTTGCCCCCGCGGGCATGTCTGCGGCGCCTGCGCGGAGTATGTTTAATAGTATGTATTACCTACCATAAATTTTTGAATATTTGTGTATAGTTTTGGTATAGTTTGTGTATAGTTTATGTACTGTTTTGTACTTTTTTTGTATTGTTTTGTACAAGTTTTGAACGTTTTTGAACGTTTGTTAATATAATAGCGCCGTTGCCCCCTTTCGATGCATTTTACGAAAAAATCTGCGCGCATCTCGCCTTCTCTAAATCTCCTGTCTTCTCTATTTTAACTCCTCAACACTGAATAAAAAATAATGGAGACGAAGGGAATCGAACCCTCATTCCCGCAATGCGATTGCGGTGTGCTCCCGTTACACCACGTCCCCTAAACTCTTACAAATCAACAACTTACAACAATTCAAAAATTCCACTTTTCATAGCAGACTATTTTTTCTATCGCCTCACGGCTTGGTTCCTTCGCCTCGTCCGCCGGATAACCAAGTGCCATAAGCTCAATTATAGCAATATCTTGTGGTATTTCCAAAACTTTCCTCACCTCATTCGGCTCGAACGATCCAATCCAGCAGGTTGCCAATCCTAACTCTGTTGCCTGTAAGCAGATATGTCCAAGTGCAATCGCCACATCTATCGGCCCAACTGCCTGTCCACACCTCATAACGTAGTCACTATTGCTGCACGCAGCTATCATAACTCCTGCTTTTCCAAAAACTTCCGGATGATTAGTGCTATTGGCCACCTGTTGTTTTTTTTCTTTATCACTGACCACCACGAACCGCCAGTCCTGCAGGTTCTTTGCCGAAGGCGCAAGTCTTGCCGCCTCAAAGATTTGAGTGAGCTTTTCCTGCTCTATCGGCTTGTCTGCGTATGCCCTGCATGAATATCGCCTGCGTATAGCTTCAAGTACCATAATAACACCTCTAACTTCTTTTATTTTATAATCTTACCTGCTGCTCGACCGATTAAAAAAATGTTTTCTCTCATTAGCATAAATATAAAACCTCAAAAACATTGACGCAACAACCAAAAATCTGTATTTTTATAATTATAAATCGGGCGATTAGCTCAGTTGGCTAGAGCACATGCTTTACACGCATGGGGTCACAGGTTC
>CAZDQP010000118.1:0-8464 GCA_964507485.1 uncultured Pirellulales bacterium
CTGCTACTCTTATCGGTACGGGAAAAAGCAAAATGAAGACAACAAAGTGTGGAAAAAGAATAGCACAGGCAGCCAACATACCGAGTATTGCGCCCGATGCTCCTACCATAGGCAGGGCTGGTAAAAAACCAATGACAACAAGCAGGATATAGAAAAGCCCCCCTGCTGAACCACAAGAGAGATAAAAGATTAAGAATCTTTTACTGCCCCAGTGGCGTTCAAGTGTTGGACCTAAGAAAAACAAACCAAGCATATTGAAAAGTATATGTATAACATTACCATGTAAGAACTGGTATGTTATAATCCGCCATAACTGCAATGCTACCGGCAAAGAAACCGGGTAAAGTGAAAACCATTCCACCAGAATTGTATCTGCTCCTAAAATCTGCAGGAAATATACTGCTATGTTAATAATTAACAATCGTTTCACCATAGGCGTAATCTGAGGGAAAGTCATTCGCATCTGCGGCGCATTGTGAAATTGAGAGCGAAAGTTTGCCTGAGTGTAATCTCTATCGTAAAGACCCATGTTTTACTCGTAGTACAATATTTATTATTTTATGCTTATATGCTTATACGTTATTTCGGCTGTAAAGGTTTCATTTTTCCAAATATTATCATTAAAAGCATACCGAAAGCTATCATTGCGATACCTATATTCTGCGAGATTGTTAGTCCGCCGTACTCAAATGGATTATCGTCACGAATAAATTCAATAAAAAACCGAGTTACGCCATAAAGTATAAACATCAAACCGAATGTACAGCCCGGTTTGCTGAACAGTTTCTTCTGGTTGTTGGAATTACCTTTCTTTTGGTATCTTCGCCAAAAAAGGTAAAGTATAAGGGCCAGAACTGCCCCATTAAATGACGAATATAACTGAGTGGGGTGTACAGATAAACTGCGATATTTGTCATTATCAACAAGATATTTTTGCTGCTCTGGTGTTAGGTCTTCGTAAGGTTTTAGGCCGTGGAAGTATTTTCCGTCTTCGGAATAGTAGCCGAAAAAGTCTTCGGGCAATTTTAACTGGGGCTGGGGGCGGTTCCTTTCCAGATTCGGATATACCTGGCTGTAATAAACATCTGAGCGATATGGGAAACGGACAGCCCAGGGTAGGTTCGTCGGCTTTCCGAAGCAGCAGCCGTTGAGAAAGCAGCCAATTCTGCCAAATACAAGTGCTAACATCAGGCCGATAGCAAGGATGTCAAGATAGCGCCGAACAGGGAGTTTGTGATACCATGAATAAAAAATGATAACTGTGATGGCTAAAAGGATGCCTCCGAGAAGTTCAAGGCCCCCCTTCCAGATGGCGAAGACGGATAACAAGCGTCCCTGAAACTGGTCAAAGTGGTGAATTACATAGAAAGCACGTGCCCCTATAACTCCGGCGATAAGCGAGTAAAGGGCTGCATTCGTGATGTATTGTGGGTTGGGTGTGATATTTCGGCTAAGGTATCTTATCAGGGTAATGGCGGCAAGAAACGCGATGACCATCATCAGGCCATAACTTTTTACAGTCAGATGTATGAAAGGCATTTCAAAAAGTTCGGGATGCATTTTGCTCGTACCTTATTTGAGTCAACGGGCGCAGGTTCCTAACTATTACTTTTTTATTTTATTATTTTTATCGAGAGTAATTACCTTTGGTTTAATTTTTCCAGCTTGCACAGGTGTGTAGTATCCGAAGCTGAAGACAACAATAGTATCTTTTAATTTTACCAGGTTCGCTGCCGGGCCAAGGATTATAATTTTGCCTGAGTTTGCATCAGCAGGGATGGCGTAGGTTTGGAGGCGGTTACCATTATTCAAATCGGCGATTAATACAACTTCGTAGGGCAAAATATCGGCGGCTTTCATCAGTGTTGAGTCTATAGCAATGCTGCCGGAATATCTCAGCTTGGTTTCAGTAACTGTTGCGTGATGTAATTTGCTTTTTAGTAGCTTTATAAACATAGCTATCGATTTTGTTATTTTCAGACTATTTTATAGCTGGCATTATATATTATTACTATTTTACATCCAGCATAATGTTGTCAATTAACCGAGTTGAGCCGATTTTGACCGCAACCGCCGACAAGACCTTGCCAGTGATATTATCGAGCTTTTTCAATGTCTTTGCGTCAATAATACTTATATATTCTATTTTTATCGATGGGGCTTGTTGTAGTATTTTACGCATTTGATTAATAATTGTTTTAGTGTCTTTGGTACCATTCTCAATCAATTTTTTGCACTTTAGCAGGGATTTGTAAATCAGAAGAGCATCTTTTTTTTGCGATGCGGTTAAATATTGGTTTCTGCTGCTGACCGCCAGCCCGTCACTTTGGCGAACTGTGGGACAGACAATAATCTTTAGAGGTATGTTCAAATCGGAGACCATTTGTTTGATAATGATTGCCTGCTGAGCGTCCTTTTGGCCGAAAAATGCAATATCCGGTTCGACGATGTTAAATAACTTGGTACAAACAGTGGTTACTCCGCGAAAATGTCCAGGTCGAAATCGGCCGCAGAGATGTTCAGTTAATTTCTCAACATTTACCCAGGCGAGATTTTCCTGTGGGTACATTTGTGCTGTTGTTGGAGCAAAGACGGCATCAACGCCGGCTTTTCTACAGATTGCCATGTCGGTTTTGAGAGGCCGTGGGTATTTTTCAAAATCTTCGCCGGATCCGAACTGCGTGGGATTGATAAAAATGCTGACCACTACAAAGTCGCATTTTCTTACTGCCGTATTGATTAGGGAAATATGGCCAATATGCAGCGCTCCCATAGTTGGAACAAAACCTATTGTTTTACCTTTGTTTCGGGCGGTTTTTACTAAGTTCCTCACCGACTTTATTGTTTTTGCGATATTCATTTATACTGCAATATAATGTTTTATTTGATTTGTTAAATGGTCAACATCATCATCTTTTGTATAGTCTAATCTTAATGTTGATACACGTATAACAGGGCATTTTTTCCAATCTTCAAAAAGTTTTTCATGACTGCGGCTGAGAGAATCCAGAAACTGTGGCTGAATTTTCTGCTCATACGGCCGATTACGTCTGTGAATTCTCTCCAGACAGTTTTCTATAGAGTCAGTTAGGTATATTACCAAAACAGGCACTGCAATATCAGAAATTATTTGTTTGTGAATTGCATGATACAATACGAGTTGTTCAGCATTGAGCAGATGTTTTGCGTAAATAAGCTCTTTATCGAACACATAATCGGCGAATACTATTTCGCCCGCCTTTAAACTGTGGTTATTCATCTGGGCAATCCTGCTTGTTAGAAAAAACAACTGCGAGTCCAAGGCCAGTTCATTTTTCCCTGCGTATACATCCGGCAGATAAGGATTTTTGTCATAAGGTTCGAAAATGCATTTGCAGGCAAGTATTTTCGACAGCTTTTCTGCCAGCGTTGTTTTTCCCACACCGATGATACCCGCTATACTGATAAGCTGCGGCAGCTTGGGATTAAGCACAAAGTCTGTGTTGTTGAGTCGGTTTGCCAACTCTTTCATCGGTTCTTTTATAAGAGGATGCAGTAAATCAGCATTGAGTTGACACAGGCCTTTTAGCACGAACGAACGCAGATGCATCTGTGGGTGAGGGACAGTTAAGTCGGGACTATTTATGATTTCTTCGCCAAACAGCAGAAGGTCTAGGTCAATGGTCCTCGATGACCATTTTTCTTTTCTGGTTCTGCCAAGAGAGTTTTCGATGTTAACCAGTGTTTTAAACAAATCAGTTGCGGCTGTATCAGTTTTTATTTGGGCCACTGTGTTTAAATATTTAGGTTGATTTGCGCCACTGAGCGGAGAAGTTTCTATCAGGTCGCTGGTACAAGTAACTTGGACTTTTTTGTTTTCAGCCAGCATTTTAAGGGCTTTATGTATAAAGTCTTTTCTATCTCCTAAATTGCTGCCTAGTCCAATATATGCTATTGTCATCGTTTGGTACTCGAAACTTGATAATTGATGCTCGTAATTGGTTAGTCTGTATACTAAATACTAAACGGCGGCGAAACGCTGCATAGCTTCTTTAACATCAGCAGGTTTGGCAAATGCTGTCAGTCTAAAGTACCCTTCCCCAGATGGCCCGAAGCCTGAGCCAGGTGTGCCAACCACGTTTGCCTTTTGTAGGAGGCGATCAAAGAAGTCCCAAGAGCTCATGCCATCAGGTGTCCTCATCCAGATATATGGTGCATTAACTCCGCCATAAATATCGTAACCGAGCTTAGTGAGTGATTCGCGGATTATAGCGGCATTTGTCATATAGATATCGATAGTTTTTCGGCACTGTTTTTTTCCATCTGCCGTATAAACAGCGGCTGCGCCGGCCTGGGATATATACGAAGCACCGTTAAATTTAGTACAGTGCCGTCTGTTCCATAAAGAATTTACTTTCGCCGCCCTGCCGTCTTCGGTGTGGACTTCCAATTGTTTCGGAATAACAGTGAAGGCACATCTGACACCGGTGAAGCCTGCTGTTTTAGAGAAACTGCGAAACTCAATCGCCACTTCTTTTGCCCCTTCAATCTCGTAAATAGAATGAGGTATCTGTGGGTCTGTTATAAAGGCTTCATAGGCAGCATCGAAAAAAATAACCGCCTTGTTGTCGTTGGCGAAATTTATCCATTTTTTCAGAACTTCTTTGCTCGCCACCGCTCCGGTGGGATTATTGGGAAAGCAAAGATAAATAATATCCACCTTCTGCTTTGGTATATCCGGGATAAAGTTATTCTCAGTGGTGCAGGGCATATAAACAATTTTTTCATATTGGCCGTTTTCGTCCGCTTGACCTGTTCTGCCAGCCATTACATTAGTATCGACATACACGGGATACACAGGGTCGGTTACTGCAATGACATTATTAAGGCCGAATATTTCCTGAATATTGCCCGTGTCGCATTTGGCACCATCACTGATAAAAATTTCACTGCGGTCTAATTCAATATTACGAGAATTGAAATCGTTTTTAATTATTGCATCGATTAGAAAATTGTAACCGTGCTCCGGCCCATAGCCTCGCAGGGTAGAAGAACTACCCATCTCGGTAACGGCTTTTTTCATCGCTTCGACAACAACCGGGGCAAGAGGTTGGGTAACGTCGCCTATGCCCAAGCTGATTATTTTTGCATTGGGATTTTCAGCTTCAAATAAGCGTATGCGCCTGCTGATTTCTGGAAACAGATAGCCGGCCTGTAATTTCAAAAAATTGTCATTAATCGTTGCCATTTTTTCTTTCTCTTTTTCTAAAAACAGTAACGCGAGCCTTAGAAAAGTTTTGTGCTTTTATAGACACGGGTGCTTTTTATTAATGGCTATGTTTTCTACATGAATCGCAAATACCTTCAAAATATACTGTTTTTTTCAACACAGTGTATTTTTCGCTGATGCTCTTTGGGACAGCAATGTTATCAAACGGCTTATGATGAAAATCGATTATTTTTTTGCACTTTATACACTTGAAATGCTGATGATTTTCAAGACAGCCATCGAACCTTTTAGCATCACCGGAACCCTCAACGATAAAAGCCGCACCGATTTTAGCCAGCGTCAAGAGGGTTCTATTAACCGTATCTAACGAGATATTAGGAAAAGTTTTCCTAACCTTATGCCATAACATATCAGCTGATGGGTGCTCTCTTGACTCAATCAATGCCTTATAAACTGCCACTCGTTGCGGAGTTATTTTCAACCCGGCCTTGCGACACTTTGTTTGGAAATCATTTATTTGTTTCATCGTAATTCTTTTAGTGATTGCTATGTCCATTACAGTTGCGTTTAATGCAAAATACCGTACGAAACGAGCATCGCAACTGCGCATTTCAAGTTCGGAGTATTATATCGCTTCCTGCCAACGTTGAGTAGGAAATTTCGCCTCTATTTAACTTTATGCCCATTTGCCGTTTGTCAGGGGGGGTGATTTCCGTTGGTATGAGGAATTATGTATTCTGTGAGGACCGACAGGCGATTCAAGAGACAACAAGCGCCGAAATGCATGCAAATATAAAAGAGCCGCCCTCCTCCGACGGCTCCATCATTGGAAAACAAAAACGGCTTTCTTTAACTGTGAAACCGGAATACCGCAAAGCGGAAACCCACTCACAATGCCGGTTTTGACAGGCAAAGAATACTACGCTCGTATACATTGCCTCAGTCTCACAGTTAACCAGTACCCTAAGCTACATTGCTACTATATAGTAGTTGTTCCTGTTTGTCAATGATTTTTTCAGATTTTTCCGAAGAGTTTCTACCAGCTTAATTCATGATATCGGGTGGATTTAGGGAAGATACTTTTCAAGAAGCGCTTTTGCGTTGAATTTTGCCGAGTAAGGGTGGGGGTAATCTGGTATTTCTACTATTGTACCCACATTCCATCCGGCCTGACCTGCAGGATACCAACATCTCTGAAAAAGTTTAATTTTGCAATCGCGTGGCTTACCAATGCATCAGTAAGATTGTTTTGGGCCAGCAAGAGAGCATCCTGCGCTTCCAGCAAATCACGAGTAGTTAGTCTTCCGGCCTCAAGTAATAACGTTGTGCTCTCGACCCGCGTATGAGCTAGGTTTAAACTATTTTTTTGAATATTGTAGCTTTCCGCTGCTCTTTCAAGGTCACGGTATGCCTGACGTACCTCCAGTTTAATTGTGTCTTCGTCATTTTCATATTGCCGTTGCTGCTGCTGGAGGGCTATTAGCGCCTCGCGATAGGCATTACGCTCGGTTTTCCTGTCGAGCGGTAAATCGGCACCTAAGCCGAAACTGTATGTGCCGTGATGAAACTGCAGTCTATCGTAATCCGTCTGTGGAGTCGAACCTACTTCAAGACTGCCGACCAAATCCAGTTGCGAACCAAGATTGTCCTCCGCTACAAGAATTTTACGTACGGCATCGTCGATTCTGTCCATACTTGTTGCCAGGTCTAAACGCCGAATTATCGCTGTTTCAACCGCGGTATCCACTGTATAATCAGGCTTAATTACCCCGATGCTCTCCAGTGCCTTTAATTCATTTTGGTCTAGTTCCACGTTGGCGTCGGTTGGTAAGGCTAATCGTATCTTAAATCTATCGAGTTCCTGCTGATAACTTTGCCGAGCCTGTACATAGCTGTCCATGGCGTCCAGTTCGCGTTGTTTTGCCTGGTCGACTTCGAAACGGTTTGTACGACCGGCATCGGCCTCCATCTCAAGACGTTGTCTTGATTCAACCCTTCTTTTGTGGTTGTTTTCAGCGTTTGTTACTGTATCTTTTCGTTGTAGTACACGGTAGTAATCGCTCGCTATCGAAACCACAAATTCTTTACGGTAACGGTTGAATGAACGTATCTGGTATAAAACGTTCCGCTCGGCCTGAGTCAGATTTTCCTGAGCTATTCTTCGGCCGGCACCCCGCAGCAATGGCTGGGTTATGCTGGCGGTCAGGACCGAGCCGATTGAGGTTCGCGGGTCGCCGGTTAGGTAGCGAAGCCAATCGTACGCTATATTCATACTGATTTGGGCTCCATCAGCTAATAATTGATTAAATCCGAGCTTACTTTGATGATTTAATGTTTCATCCTCGCTATCTCTTGTATATGCACTGTCGAAAGTACCGAACCACTGCATTGCAAACTGATGCCGTTCGAGAGTTAAATCAAGTGCTACAAGATAAAGTTCTTCTTTTTGCTTTTGATACTCCCGGTTATGAGCAGTGGCCATAGCAGCGGCCTGTGCAAGATTTATAACTCCGGACGACGGCACAGCGTTTTCGACCTGTATGTCATTTGGAGACGGTGGTACGTCGCTGATTGTATAGTTTACCTTCTGGCCGAAGCTATTCTGCCATTTGTTATCGATAATCTTATATACTTCTTTGTCGGCATCGGTCTTATAGTGCTCAGAACTGCATGCGCTGGTTAATCCGAAGATAACAGCGGCGCACAGTCCGAAACATAACAGCGCTGCCATGCTAAAATTACGAAGCATAAGGCCCTTCTCCATTAAAGTCCCCACTTAGTGCGATACCACCACCTGTGTCTATGTCATTATATCATAAAAGGTTATAGAAAAAAAGCCGAAAACCTGCCTATGTGTCCGCCGATGATATAGGATTAGTATATTTGGAAACGAAAGGTTTCAATAAGGTCATTGACATCAATAAGTTACGTTCTAAAATATCGCACAAGGGTTTACCGGAACTACGAATTTTTCCATTGATATAGACGCTTAAAAGGTGAAAATTATTGCACAAAAATCTCGCGGTTCTGAAAGATGTTTTTATTGTAAAAAAGGTTGTTTCGCATTAAGATAATCAGGTTTTTGGAGCGGCGGCGTAGCCAAGTGGCCTAAGGCGACGGTTTGCAAAACCGTTATTCGTGGGTTCGACTCCCACCGCCGCCTTTTGCGGATTTGGGGCGGCTTTAAGTTCGGGTTTGTTTTAAACAGCCAGTATTTTTATTTAGGTTTACTCGGCGATTTACGGCACCGGCCCG
>CAZDQP010000119.1:0-8416 GCA_964507485.1 uncultured Pirellulales bacterium
TCTCCGCCCGAAAGCTGGTTCGGCCGGTGCGTCATCCTGTCCTCAAGTCCTACCTTCTGCAGAGACTTCTTCGCTTTCGCTCCGCGGCCAAGCCACCCGAACCTCGAATACAAAAGTGGTATCTCCACATTCTTTATCGCGCTCATCTGCGGCAGCAGTTCGAACGACTGAAAAACAAACCCAATCCGCTCGTTGCGTATCCGCGCCAGCTCCGAGTCCTCCATCTCCGTTACATCTTCCCCGCTGAACTTGTAGCTGCCATTGGTGGGCCTGTCCAGGCATCCCAAAACGTTCATAAGCGTGCTCTTGCCTGAACCCGAATGACCCATAACCGCAAGGTATTCATTTCCCCGTATTTCAATGTCAACCCCATCAAGTGCGTGTATTTGGTCCACCCCAACTTCATAAACTCGCTTCACGCTTCGCAGCTGGATAATGACCCCGTTATTGTCACTTGCTCGATGTTTCATTGCTGTCGCTTTCGCCTTTCTCGACCGTCTTCTGCTCTTCCGCTTTTTTCTTTGCCTCTTCTTCTTTTTTCTTTGCTTCAACTTCTCGCTCGTCCTGAATGTTCTGGTCGTGACCTATATTCTCAAGCACCTTGTAAGGCCCCACAATCACCTTGTCTCCTTCACTAAGCCCGGACTTGATAATCGTATATCTCAAGTCGCTTTTGCCCATCTTTACCGGCGTAACAACCGACTTGCCATCGATGAATCGATAAACAACTGTCACAAATGTCTTGTTCTTGTTCACCTCACTGCAGTTATCACGTATATCAAGCGGCAGATCTTCAACTTCTCTTGCCAAAATCGCCTGGCTGGGAACTTTAAGTATGCTCGTATGTTTATGCGTCTTAATATCGACATGCCCAGTCAACCCTGTGCAAAGCTTCGACACATTCGGGTCGTTGTCCAAAAGTATCTCCGTGCGATAATATCTCGTCCCCGTGTTGCTAATCCGGTGCTTCAGTGCCACCTCATCGACCTTGCCGGTAAACTCGATATCACCGAAAGCCAGCACATTGACAAACGCATCCTGCCCCACTTCCAAACTTCCTACGTCCGCCTCGTCTATCTCCGCCACTGCCAGCATCTTTGACATATCGGAGACCTCCATTATCACCGTCCCCGGGTTGTTCATCGTCCCCGTCATTACCATCTCGCCCACCTTGGCGTTGACCCGTGTCACCACCCCATCTATCGGCGACGTTATGATTGTGTAGCTGAGCAGCTCCTTCGCCTCCTCTATCCTCGCCTCGGCAGCATCCAAGTTATGGCTCAACACAATCAAATTCCGCTCTGCCGCCTCCAGGTTGTATTTTGCGCTCTGGTGCTCCGCGCGGAGCGTGTCCAACCTGTATTTTACATTGTCAAAATCCGCCTTGCTGATGTCCTTTGTTTTGTACAGCCCGCTTTTTCTTTGGAAGTCTCTTTCCGCCTGCTCTAACGATGCCGCAAGACCTTCCACCGTTGCCTTACTGCTCTCAATCCTTGCCTTTTCAACTTCTATCTGAGCCTTCTGAGCATTACGCCCCGCCTCCGCCAAACGCAATTGACTCTCCATGTCCTTGGCGTCGAGCTTTATCAGCAGCGAAGCCGGTATCGGCGGGTCCGCATTCGGGTCCCCGCAGGTTACCACGTCACCTTCCTCGTACGGCATCTCCACAATTCGTGCTGATACACGGGCGCTAAGCTGGACTACTTCATTCGGCTCAATCTCACACAGCGCGCCTATTTCCTCTGTAAGCTCCCCAAGCTTTACCTCTTCAACCCGGACAACTGCTCCAGGGTCTTCCTTTTTGCCCCTCTTGTTTAAAACCACACCGGCAACCACCAGTGCCAAAACCAGAAAAATGACAATAATAATCCACTTTTTGCGTCTTTTCTTCACAGCAACACCTCTTACTTTAAATCCGGTTCTCCTCCTGATGACCACTAATTCCATCCGTTTTCGCCTTATCTATTATAACATGCAATGTTACCGTTTTATTACGATTTTGACCTTTTATTGTGATTTTTTTGCATTTCCGCACTTGAAAACCTTTATTTCTCAATATAAATAAGGTATTTACATTGTTCCACATCTCGATTGCTGCTCAAGACGAGGGATCAGCCAGGTTTAAAATAGTCTGGCAAGGAAAAGCAGCAAATTTTTCTTAAAATAAATCTTTTGACAACTTAATTGGGTGCTGTTAGATTACGTATTTATGTAGAGAAATCGGTTAAGGTGTCCTTTTGACCGGTGAAAGGGTGTGGAATCTGGCTTCTCGGAGGATGGTAAAAATAAGTATGTAAAATGGGGCGTACGGAGATATATTGAAGATATACCTCTGCTCTATTGTGAGGCAAAGGACTGCTTATGCAACATACGGGGAAAATAAAAGGCATTTAGAATCTCGCCTGTGACTGTCGATAAGATAAATGGGTGGTACTATGAAGTTAGAAAAAAGAAAACCTTCTGGCCGTGAAAAAGACGAAGAGGCCATAAAGCTGCTGGAGCAGCTCAGAGAAAAACTATACATAGATGACGTTTCTTCAGCCCGGCGGGCTGCTTTTAATCTTTCGTGGAAGCAGGAAGACGGATTAGACATTCTGAAAGAAGCTTTGTTGAGTGATTCTCCAAAAACAGCAAAAATTGCTGCCGCTTACGGACTTAGAAATATGCACGGGAGGATGAAGAAACCAGCACTCGCTATTTTGGAGGAAGGTCTGAAACATAGCAAAAAAGATATTAGAGATGCATGCAGTCACGCTTTGATATTAGTAAAACAAAAGAAGCAGGAAAAAACTCCTCAAGCAAAAAAGCCGAAAAAATCGGTAAGGCTTGAAATTCGCGAGATACGAAGGAAAAAAACATCGGGGAGAAAATTTCGCCCAAAGGGCATACACAAAAGAACCCACCGAAGGTGGTAATTCTGTCTGGCGCTCAACGGATTAAGCTATTAATTATAAGAGGGGAAAATCCAATAAAATAAGGAGACGGCGACCCCCCGCAATTTTGACTTGGCTGGCCAGCACGTCTCCCGTTAGAAGAAGAGGAGTATATGGCTATCTAAAGGTTTCCAGCGATATAAGTGCTTGTTTTCCCCCCTATATGCTCTGCTTAAAGTATAATACATTAATGCAGCAGAGGCAAGTGAAAGAGATGAGAATTTATCCTCCGGAAACGGTTATGAGGCAAACAGCGTAACTACGGCCCTACTAATCTTAACACGGTCAAGATACCTAAAAGGCCGAGTATCAGCAACGCAGCCCTTAATATCCGCAAGAGCTGAGTTTTAGGCTCCATAATTCGCCATATAAAGGCCCAAAACACTGCGATTAATCCGATACGTAAAGCAAATGTTGCAAGGTTTAGAAACATAGGCGTATTATAGTCCATTTTAACATCAAAGGTCAAGTAAAATTGCCTATTTTAACAATAAGACCGTATTTCAGTACTGAAAAAGGGGGTTTTGTGACTGTGTAATGGCTGAAAATTTAAACAATGGATTTTTCGCGTTAATAACATTTCCGAGCAATTTAGGTATAAATACTAAAGTAATCTCAAGACTACGCCGAATAAAAAGGGCAAGATGTCCAATAATTTCTTATCTTAATACTCAATTAGGAGATTTAAGGATGCGAGTACTTGAAGAAGTGAGAAGATGGATTGGTGAGATTACTGAAATTGCTTTGCTGCTGATTGCTCTCGGGATATCAGTCGAGATTCTTTTTGGCGATAAAGTTCCCTTTTTTGGAAGCAGTATCATCACTAATCTTACCAACCTGCTTGGGATTCTGGGCGAAAATGGGCTCGTTGGTTTGATTGCACTGGGTATTATTCTCTTTCTGTTCCGAAGAAGAGTTCCCGCGTAGAACTATACCCGAAGACCGTCCTTAGGAGGGGCATAGGTTAAGATTTTGGGGAGGTAAACCTATGACCCTCCGAGGACGTTGTCAGTACAGCAAACGTTAAAAGAAGACCACTGGTTGTTGCTGAGTTTTTCCCTTAAAACCCGGGATGCTTAAGACGCCTTTCCAACCACAGCAAAGAATTACTATTTATCCTAATCAATCCTCGGTTATTGGTTTGATTATAGCTTCCAAGAACCCGGCTTCTGTTAACATAATGTTAAATTTTTTTACTTTTTTGCTTAATCGGGCTGAAACTTATTCCGATATTTATATCTTGAAGGCGTTAAAATTATATCTGGCCTAAACGGAATAGCTAAAAATGGTGATTCAGAATTTTTCAGAAGATATTCTTGTTGTCGATTTGCCATCTACAGAACCTCAACTAGGGAATGAACTCAAACACCTTAATGAAACCATCAGCACCAATAATGACTGTGATGTGGTGATTGACTTTTTCAGAGTTGAGATAGTAAATTCTTCAGATATTAGTAATCTTTTAACATTACGTGCGTTGCTGCATGAGCATGGGCATCAGCTTATTCTCTGCAACGTTTCCGTCCTGACTAAAGGCATTTTTACAGTAGCTGGGCTTGATGCAGTATTTGAATTTGCCGAAGACAAAAACGCTGCTTTAGCAGCTATACAGCATACAAAGGACACCTCTACACACACACCCTCTTAGCGAATAAAGCCGGTGTAGTTTCCATTGTTTGTTTATCACCAAATTTCGCAAGTAAACGAGCAGCTTAAGGCACAGTCTTATAAATTTGTGCTTGCTTTGAAAATTGTCTTGAGCTATTTTTTCGGAATGGTCAACACTATGAGAGTACAGATTGCACATTGCGTTTTAGAACTTTTAGAAGGCGATATTACGGAAATGCCAACTGAAGCAATCGCCAATGCTGCCAATACCCGGTTGATTTTGGGTGGTGGTGTAGCGGGAGCAATCAGAAGAAAAGGCGGTCCAAAAATCCAGGAAGAATGCAACAGAACAGGTGGTACGTTTGTGGGCGGGGCCGTTAAAACCAGCGGCGGTAACTTGAAGGCAAAATATGTGATTCATGCAGTCGGACCTCAAATGGGTGAAGGAAACGAAGATGAAAAGCTGAAAAATGCAACACTGAATTCATTAAAATTAGCCGATGAGAATAATATCAAAAGTATTTCTTTTCCAGCAATCAGCACAGGAGTATTCGGTTTTCCTATCGAAAGATGCGCGCAAATAATGCTGCGAACAACTATCGATTATCTCGAAGAGCGAACCGGGCTGGAAAAAGTCGTATTTTGCCTTTTCGGACGGGATAGCTACGAAACCTTCACAAAGCAGTTAAAGCAGGAAGTTTCAAAATGAGAGCAATGGTATTAACAAAGGTATCGCCGATCGAAGACAAGCCTTTAGAGGCATTCGACTTACCCATTCCTGCGCCCAGCGATAATCAAATTCTGGTTAAGACCCTGGTCTGCGGTGCCTGCCACACCGACCTCGATGAGATTGAAGGCAGGCTGAAACCAACGAAACTGCCTATAACGTTAGGCCACCAAGTGGTCGGAACGGTGGCAGATAAAGGAAAAGCCGTAACCAAATTTGAAATTGGCGACCGTGTTGGGATTACCTGGCTCTATTCAGCTTGCGGAAAGTGTAATTTCTGTCAAAAAGGCAATGAAAACCTTTGTGAACAGGCTGAATGGACCGGCAAGGATGTTAATGGTGGTTATGCAGAATACTTGGCTATTTCCGAGGATTTCGCCTATCCTCTTGCTGAAAGGTTTTCCGATGCCGAGGCGGCGCCGCTTTTATGTGCCGGCGTAATCGGATACCGTACTCTTAGACTGGCTGAAATCACTAATGGTCAAACTATCGGCCTGTTGGGCTTTGGAGCATGTGCTCACATTGTAATCCAGATAATCAAATACAAATATCCAAATAGTGAGGTTTTTGTTTTCACCAAGACAGACAAGCATGCGGAACTGGCAAAAAGTCTTGGTGCCGCTTGGACAGGGCGCTCCGGTGACCGCCCCCCTGCCAAATTAGACAAGGTGATGGACTTCACGCCAGTTGGTGAATGCGTTCGTGATGGACTGGCCGTCCTGGACAGAGGCGGTCGATTAGTTATAAATGCGATTCGCAAGGAGACACCGATTCCAAAACTGGATTACGCTGAGTATCTGTGGCTTGAGAAGGAAGTAAAAAGCGTTGCTAACGTTACCCGACAAGATGCTGAGGAATTTCTGCCGTTAGCCGCTCAAATTCCAATTATTCCTGTTATTGAGGAATTTCCATTGGCACAGGCAAACGAAGTACTCATTCGTCTGAAGCACTCCAAGCTCCGCGCCGCCGCCGTATTAAGAGTCTGCGAATAGCATCGGCACAATTATCATAATGGGATTTTATCCGGGATTCTGAGGTATGGGTTTTTTATACCCCGCAGCCAGTTTCATTTCCTACCAAGAGGGATTGGGATTGGCCAGCACTTTCTGCGTCCATCGCTCGCCATCTTTTTCGAATTCGACTTTGTGCTTCTCTATTTTGACAATTTTTACGCCATTAGTGACATCACCTTCGCAAACAATTTCTCTGTTAATTAAGGCGTACGGTTTGTCCTTACTGTAAAGTATTCCCACCACAGTTCCGTCCTTTTCCGGGGTTCTTTTCCTTGGAATCCAAAGGTCGCGGATGATGTTGGCCATAAAAAGTTTCCGAATGGGTGTATTTTTTCCCTTAGCCCATAGATTGTAGCTAATATTCGCCACAATTATATAAGCTAAAAGCAAAAGGCAGACTAACGCTCTTCGCTTGGTCTTTGCTTGTCTCTCTTTTGCTCTTTGATTCAGGTCCTCACGATTTGTCAAACCAGGGCCTGACATCATGAATTGCAAGACCATTTTTTTCCCTCAATTTACCGTCCAGTACAGTTTAATCGGCTTGAACTCATCAAGTTTTTTGGAATCAACAGGCTTGAATATATAACCGGCAACACCAAGGTTAAAAGTCTCAACAATATTTTTTTCTTCACTGGAGGCGGCTAACATTACAACAGGTATCATCCTCAATGCACCATCTGCTTTTATAACCTGCAGAAATTCGATACCGTTCATTTCCGGCATATTTAAATCGAGGAGGATAACACACGGCTTTGCACTACCTGGAGCTCTTAAGTATTCCAATGCCTTTTTTCCATCAGTTGTATGAACCAGCTCGTTCTGGACTTTTAGTTCCTTTAACGCCCTTTTAACCGTCATAGCATCAACGATGTCATCTTCAACAAGAAGTACAGGCTTTAACTTTGTTGTTTCTAACACGTGTGGCCTCCTTTAATCTACCATTCTCCATTATCATTTGAATCCACATACACAGCGAGACTTTAAAGAATATTCTTAGTCCGCTAACCTCAAGATATTATCGGCATGTTAGAGAGGCTTCTTCAGAAAAAACCTGCTTCCTCAAAGAGCTAAATTTACCGTTTTTTTGTTTAACTCGTTTGCAAACCATTCCGATAATACAGTGTTTGGAAAGTGGAAAAATCATACTCGGACAAATTCGCCTGAAGTGTAAAAAACGGAGCAGTGACAATGGGGATTCAAAATTTCTCAGATGATGTTCTTTTCATTGATTTGCCGTCTAAAGAACCACAGATAGGAAATGAACTCAAGCATCTTAACGACGTCATCGTTACGAGAAGTAACTGTGATGTTGTGATAGATTTTTTCAGAGTAGAACTGATAACTTCCTCAAGCATAAGTAATCTGCTGATACTGCGCAAGTCACTTGAAGATAACGGGCGTCAGCTTGTTCTCTGTAACGTGGCGGTTATGACGAAATATATATTTACGGTGGCCGGTCTCGATAAGGTTTTCGATTTCGTTGACGACCGCTTCGCCGCGTTAGCGGCCACGGGCCGTGTTGAACAGCCAAAAGGACAATGACAGCAACTCCGGGGGTATGCGGAAACAACCCGGTCATCGGCAACGGATGAGCTGGTTGCTGTCGAACGCAACTTCAGGGACATTCTTTTTCAGGTCTTCAATAAATCGCAAGCCATCCTTCCAGTAGCCAGCGGTTGGTCTTAAATCTGGATTAAAGCCAGTGAAATAACGGTTCATATTATCAACGAGAAGTTCCCTGAGGTATTTGCTGACCATCGAAGCGAGAGAGACTGGGAAAAACCGGCTGTCAGCGCCAACCACAAAATGCAGCCGCATCTGCCTGCCGTCAGCTTTTAATTCATAGCTACTGGCTGCTGAGCCCTCGCGTAGGATTTTCAATTCCATATCCGGAAACATTCGCTGCAGGTTCTTGCGGTAACAAACCCGCCCTCCCTGCTTATCGACTACGACCTGCAGATAATCATCTGCGAAATTATCAAAGGCGTTTTTTATGAGCTGGGAAACAATGGTAAAAAGAACACTGGCCTTATTTTTTACGGAAGCCACCATTTTGTTGTAATATGCAACGTCGAGGCAATAACTTCTAAGCTGAAGCAATTCGATGCCGTTCGAGGCCAAGTCCTCCTTCAATA
>CAZDQP010000120.1:0-8410 GCA_964507485.1 uncultured Pirellulales bacterium
GGATACGGTATATGGAATTATATTGAATATCGCAAAGAGCAAAACAAGCCCCCGGAGGAGAAGGTAGAGAAAACAGAGCATCTGGAAAAGGTGAAAAAGTCGTTCGAAGAGTATGCAAAAAAGTTGGGGGACTATAAATTAAAGCCCTACGAACGAAAAGAAAATGACCATAAAGCTATCAGGTAGTTGCATCCTCTCGTAGCGCATCGCGTCAATATCATTTGTCATTCCCGTGAAAACGGGAATCCATTTCCCGCTTGCCCTGTGGGTGCCCTCCGGAAACAACAGTAAATTTCCCCTTTACTCCAATCCCATTACTAGTGATAATATTAATCGTATTATATGGTCGTTATTGCGAGAAAGGAGAATAAATGAAAGATCTTGATGGTAAAAAAGTTACTATCGGTAATCTATTATCCCAAGAATTCTTCTTTCGAGTTCCCGCTTATCAGCGCCCATTTTCTTGGGAAGGGGATAATTTTGAAGACCTAGTTGACGATATAATCACTGCTGTAAAGGAACAAGAGTACTTCTTAGGTACTATAGTTCTCCAAGAAATTGGCGAGAAGGGCAACTATGAAATCGTTGATGGCCAGCAACGTCTGACTTCCCTATTGATACTTCTCTCTTGTCTACGAGACAAAGTGGATGACAAAGAATTCAAAAGAGGCATACAAGAGAAAATCATGCAACGGAAAAATGTTATAGATGGAATTCCGGAAAAGGTTCGCTTGGAGGTAAAGGACAGAGAGATCTTCAACGAAATTGTAATTCTTAAAGATGGAACCTTAACAAAACGTAGAGAGAAAGACCTTCCTGAGCCACAATGGCGGTATGTACAGGCTGTTAACATCTTTCAAAAAAGACTTGAGGGTATGGGGGAAGAAGAAATAAAGAAGGTGATCACATTCTTGAACCAGAAGTGTATTGTCATTTACCTGGCTACATCAACTTTTGATGATGCTTTCAGACTCTTCACAATTGTTAATGACAGAGGAAAGCAACTTCGTAGGATTGATGTGCTTAAGTCAATTAACATTGCACCAGATGTTGTAACAAAAAAGGGTGTTCGCGACAGGATTGCTCAGAAGTGGGAGGAACTTGAGAAAGATCTTGGCGAGGCTACTTTTGAGAATGTTTTTCATCTTCTTCGCCTTATTCTCCTAAAAGATAAACCACAAGGAGATCTTCTTAAGGAATTTCAGGATCGAATATTTGCCAAAGGATATCTCACGAAAGGTGAGCCATTTGTTGATCTAGTCTTTGAGTATGTAAACCTTTATAAGAAGGTTTTTGAGGATAGAGATATAATTCCTGAAAGCGACCGTTTACATTCGAAGTATAAGGCTCTCATTCATATCATGGACTCTGAGTTTAGAGCATCGGAATGGCGAGCTTGTCTTCTATTTTTCGCCAAAAAATTCAATGGCCATTTAGTTTATGAATTTTGTTTGAAAATTGAAAAGGTTTATCTCCAGCAATGGTTTGGAGGTATTCGTAAAGACGAACGGTATTCCGATTATTCCAAAATTCTGGGTTTGATTGATTCTTCTAAGAAACCACAGGATGTAATCAAAGGTATAACTTATTATGATGAAGATGTGATAAGAGAGGCGGTTGGGAAAGATAAGTTATATGGCACTAGTTACTGTAAGTACGTGTTATTGAGACTCGAGCTACTTGCGTCCGAACACGACGTCCTTAAGGAATTTACTGCCAAATCAATAGAACACGTCTTACCACGAAATTTGGAAGCGAAAGGATACTGGGTAAAATATCACCATCCAGATGAGATTTCTGAATATGTTGACTCTGTTGGTAATTTGGTACTATTAAGCAAGAGTAAAAATTCTTCCGCTAGCAACTATGACTTTCCTACTAAAAAGGAGCGATATTTAAAACCTCGCGTTAGTGATTATCCCCGAAGCATACAAGTTTTGTCTTACGACGAGTGGACTAAAGAGGTAATTGCCCAGAGAACTGAAGAAGCTAAAGCCAAATTCATCGATGATCTATAAAAAATCCTCAAGCGAAAGAAAGTCTTATTGTTTTAAGACATTAAACCAACAAGAATAAAGATGGAGCCTGTGAGTATCAGTAACCAACCAAGCGTACCATATGTAGAAATGAAACCATATTTTTCCCTTAGTTTGTCTACCTTCAAACCCGGCTTAAGCAGACAGAATAATGTGAGGAAAAGAACCACGTAAATCAAGATTAGAAACAAAAGCCCTAGATACATGGTGGCAATGAAAATATAAAGAGCAACATAGCTACATATTATGATGATGGGTGATGCTACTAACCATATGACCCCGATCCCAAACTTATACTTAATACAAATAATTCCCGAAATTATTAAAGCTGGCAAAAATAATAAAGGTACAAACCACCATTTATCAGCGAGGTTTTCTAGGCAATCAATAGTTGCTTCGAAAAAAGAAATTAGTTTATCAGACATTTTTTCAAAATAGAGCCTTGGCATAGATAAAATAAACTTGCTTTTGCTTATTAAAAACATCTCAATTCTTTGCCGTTGCTCTTTGTTCAATCTGTCAGGAAAGGAAATCAATGTTCCAAGCACTAATAATAAAGATCCAATCTTTTCCATAGAGACTTATTTAAATCCGGGTATACCATACTTGTTTTTATTTTTTCTTTTATCCCTGATTCTACTCTGATCATGTCTCTTCTTGACAGCAAAAACTTTTGCTTATTTCCAGAATATTAAGTCTTTTCCATTGCTTGAAATTTCAATCAAAAGCGCAAAACAATCTACTTGCTTGTTGCTGCCTCCTGCTCAGATACTGTTTTAATGTTCGCTTTCAGCGAACCACCGTTTGTTTCTTCGTTGCGGCCTACGGCAGCACCAGCAATCAGGACCTGTCGGCAGCGCCTGTAACTTTTCCGTTGCTTTTTCTCGTAAAATCTGTTATAATATTTGCCAGTTTACCACAAGGTAAACACATTTCGCCCAGAAGGGCAAGGTCGTGGGGCCAGCAGGTTCGGGTCAGAAACGACTAAATATCTTATATCTAACAGTAGAGTTTACCTCGCCTTTTGTAAGGCGGATGTAAACCTCAGCGGAGATTCTCTATAAACTATGAACAGGAAATTCAATCAATCAAAAATAACAAATTATGCAAAACGAACCCAATTTCCGATATGCAAAAATTAGCTTAACCCCTTATGTAGCAAAGGAATATAAAAATGTGCCGCGATGCCAAAACGAACCCAAACGAACCCAATTTTAAAAGGAACAGACCCGTGGGCCTCGAGTGAATAAAAGAATCAAAGAAGAGGGTATTTTATTGCTTTTTCTGTAAAAGAGTGTAAGCTATCAGGACACAGAAAATGGGACGGTTAAGCTGCGATGGCATATAATATTCGAATAGTGAGCACATATCCGCCGCGAAGGTGCGGAATAGGCACGTTTTCACGGGATTTGGCCAGTGCGTTGGAGCATTTTACGGGTGAGGTCGGCCACATAAGAATCAGTGCGATTGACAATGAGGGCCTGCCTTATAATATTCCGGTGGACCTGGTTATTGATCAGTTCAACACTAACTCGTGGAAGCATGCTATAAAAGATATTCTGGCCAGGTCGGTCGAAGGTACGAATCCTACTATTGTCATATTACAACATGAGTACGGACTCGACCCGGACGCGAAGGGGAATGCCGGCGAAGGGACTAATTTCATTGATATGGCGAAGACATTCAGCTCTAAAAAGATAACGACGCTGGTGTATCTACACACTGTTCTTGATGCACCTAATGCACATCAGAAAATGGTTGTACAGGAGCTTGCCAAGAATAGTGATGGATTAATCGTTACGACCGAAAGCGCCATCCGAATTCTTGAATCGCCGATATATGGAATTGACCATTCGAAGATTAAACATATAGACCACGGTATCAGGATGCAACATCCGTCTCATTACGACCGGTTAGCAATAAAAGAGATGTTCGGGCTGAAAGACCGTTTTTTAATTACGACGTTAGGACTCTTATCGCCTGATAAAGGATTGCAATATAGTATTCGCGGTTACGGCAGATTTTTACAGGAGTCCTGTACGGGCAGCCAGAAGAAAAATATTGTGTATTTAATCGGCGGTCAATACCATCCTGAATTTGTAAAATTGGAAGGTGGACGGCCATACCGACAGTATCAAGATGAGATAGCAAAGTCGTTGGAGGAGTCCAAGTTAAGATGGTGCAGGGTCAAAGAACTTAAAAACGCGGACTTTGAGACGTACGATGTTGTTTTTCTCGATATGTTTTTAGACGAGAAGACTTTGTTGCGGCTTTACGGTGCAACAAACGCTATGGTACTGCCGTACTTAGATATGCAACAAATATCAAGTGGTATATTGGCGGACACATTAGGGGCGGGCAGAATTGCGGTGGCTACGAAATTCAGATATGCACTGGAGTTGATACTTTCAAACAGGAAGTGCTCAGAAGGTCTTATCTTAGGACGACATACGAGAGGTATTTTGGTTGACCCCGGAGAGGCGTCGGTTGAACAGATAGCCGAGGCGTTGGATTATTTAGTTTTCAACAAGAGTAAACGTCTTTTAATGGAAAGGCAATCTCACCAGAGAGGTTATCAAATGAGGTGGCAAAATACGGCATGGGCGCTGCTTCAGCATATTGAGTTCGTCAGAGAAGACAAGGAGATAATAACTGGGAGAGGAATAACTTTCAAAAGGGAAAAACCATCAGTATTCCATAAAAAGAACCATTAGCAGCAGGCAGAGAAGCAAATGGATTCGGTGATTTTATATTTGATGCTGGATATCGGGCTGCTGCATTCAAGAGAGAAGTCAAGGACGGTGTTTGTATGGTAGGGATTATCAGTAAGCCGGGGACTCGCGAGAAATTGGAGATACTCAGTACCGATGCGCAGTATGACCTGGCATGTGCGTGCAGCGTCAGTAGGGAAGAAGGCAGGAGACGAAGCAGCGGAGGAAAATGGATATACCCGGTAACACTTCCAAACGGTGGGACGAGTGTGTTGTTTAAGACACTGATTTCGAATGTTTGTACGAATGACTGCAAGTATTGTCCGCTGAGGGGGCAGATGCATTTGCGCAGGTGCAGTCTTGGTGCAGAAGAGACGGTGAAGATTTTTCTGGATTATTATGAAAGAAAGAAGGTTTTTGGTTTATTTTTGAGTTCTGGGGTATTTGGTTCGGCTGATGCGACAATGGAGAAGCTCAATCGGGTGGCGAGACTGTTAAGGAAGAGGCACGGTTTCCATGGGTATATTCATTTGAAGGTAATACCCGGAGCGAGCGATGCGGCGATTGAGGATGCGTTGGGATTAGCGAATACAGTGTCGGTGAATATCGAGACGGCAGGTGAGAAAAACTTGGCGAAACTGTCGGAAAAAAAGAACTATATACGAGATATCATTGAGCCTATAAAGCTGATAAGCAAATTGACCGGGCGTGGGGCGAAGTATGAAAGAGGCAAACAAACGACTCAGTTTATCGTGGGGGCAGCGGGAGAGTCGGACTCGGAAATCGTGAAGTATATGTGGGGGCTGTATGATAGATTGAAAATGCACAGGGTCTATTTCAGCGCCTATCAAAAGGGTTTGGGGGATGAGTCTATAGCAGGTGAAAAAGCGAAGCTGGAAGAGCCGACAGGCATATTCGTGCGAGAGCATCGGCTATACCAGGTTGACTTTCTAATGCGAAAATACGGATTTAGGGAATCTGATATTATTTTTAACAATAGGGGTAAACTGTCTTTGGTGTGTGACCCTAAAGAGACGTGGGCGCAAAATCATCCTGAAGCGTTTCCGGTGAATGTGAATCGGGCATCCAGGTGGGAGCTTTTAAAAGTGCCTGGACTGGGGCCGGTAACGGTGAAGCAGATTTTAGAGAGACGGATGAAATGGCGGATAAGGCGAATCGAGGATGTGGGGAAAGTAGGAGTCAGATTGAGAAAAGCAAGCGAGTATTTAGCTTTTTGATTGGTTGGCCTGGTGTTTTATGGAGTTAGATGCTGAATGCCGAGCGGCTGCCGAGAGATTAGTGCGATTATCGAAGGAGGCTGGCGTAAATATTAGAGGCGGCAGAGTGAGGAGGACATCATCTCGTTTTTGTTTGGGAGTTGAGCACGGCGATTATAACGGGACGGAACTATTCGGTGTGGGAACCGACAAGTTCATCTGGTTAGGATATCGGCCTAATGGGAGTAAGTATGTGAAGCTGTTCAGCGGGAATTTTCCAGACGATGGTGTTATTGAATTTAAACTTGGGGAAGTTCCTGAGCCTAAATCGGAATCTATCGCTGATACGTGGGGACGTTTTGCGTATGGGACTGAGTACATTTTAAGGCGTGAGGGGATCAAACTCGCGGAGGGGATTGATGGCGTTATATTTGGTGATATTCCCGGCGGAGGAATGAGCCGTTCAGCTTCGCTGGTTTTGAATCTTATTTTGTCACTGCTCGATGTTAACAATATTGAATTTGAGGACGAGTTTAAGATTGTTGATATGGCGCAGGCGGTGGAGAATGATTATATTGGTTCGCCTTGTGGTCAGCTTGACCAGATTATGATATTGTTTGCGAAGGGAGGTATGGGGGTTCATTATAATCCGAAGACGAGGAGGGTAAGCTATATTCCTTTTGGTGGTGATGTGACGGATTTTCGCATTGTAGTACTCGACACAGGGACGATTCGGCACGGGTTGGAAAAATCGACTTATAAGATTCGAAGGGCAGAGTGTGAAAAACTGGTTTCGTTATTAAAAGAGGCGAAATATAACATTAGCTGTCTAGCTGATATTAAAGACAAGGGTGTTTATGAGAAGATATTGGGTCAGTTCAAAGGTAAATATCCGGATTTGTGCAACCGATTGAAGTATATTTTTAATGCACAGGAACGGTTCTATAGAATGCTTAATGCGTGGAAGAGAGGAGAGATCGAGATTGTTGGCAGTATATTTCGTGAGGATGGTATTGGCCTCCGGGATGATTATAAAGTATCCGGACCAGAGTTAGAGGTTATGTGTGATATTGCGCGTGGTGTGCCGGGCGTGCTGGGGGAAAGAATGCTTGGGGGTGGTGACAAGGGAGCCGTCGGCGTTCTGATTAAAGCTGATAGCGTTGAGGTTTTAAAGTCAGCGGTCGACTCCGCTTATCTAAGGAAGTGTCCTAAATACAAAGATACATACTTGATTCATAGCTGTAAAATGGTAGAGGGGGTACACGCTTATGACGATTTGCTTTAATAAACATTCTTCGCGAGCAGGAGTTGTGTTCTTCTAATTTTTCCGTTTATATATTTAGAATCTATTTTATCCCGAAGGAGATCAAAAAGCGCCCCAACCCTGCTTTTCAGGGATATAATAACTCGGGCAAATAAATCGGAATACGTTGGCGAATTTTCGGGCTTTTTGGAGTTTGGCTTCATCTTCGGCTTCCATTGCTGCAAGCTGACTTCCAAAGAGTTCGGAAAAGTATTCATCAGCGGCCTCTTTTCGCTGCTGTTCGTTCTCAAACAAGCTTCGTATATGCTTTAATTCTCCTGCGTCGAGCCAGATACCGGCACAGCTCGGGCATTCGTCGAGTTCGACCTGGCGTTTAACACTGAAAAAGTGCCTCATCATCGTAATTCCACTGCATTTTGGACACATCAGCCTTTTGTTGCGGTCGATAGCCACATTTGCATCCAGCTCTATATCCAGCAGGGATTCGCCAGCGGTCTCATGTGGCTCATCAAATTTTTTAAATTCGTAACTGTCGAACCATATTCCGCCACAGCCACCCTTGCAGACGTCAACCGTGACGTCGGCAACGGTTATCTGCTGAAGCTGATTATCACACGCGGGACATTTCATAATATTACTCTCCAATAAAAGTTTAGAAACAGTTACAAGCAGAGTAATTCACATTTGAATTCGGGTCAAGATAAAATTTACAAATATTGAGCTAAAACAAGCGGGTGTTTATTAACTTGACTGGGAAAGTTTTTTAGATACATTGTGTTGTTAATATGAGCGCAGAACAAAAAGCCGTTGAGTCGAGAGCGAACAGAGGGCCATTTGACGCATTTGTATATAGTCATAAGCAGATAAAGGAGCGTTTTTTTCGGCTTGGCCTTGAGTTTTCTGACGAAGGGGCAGCAGCTTTTGCCACAGTCAGGCCTGGGCAATTTGTCGAGATGGACCTTTCATGTATTGCCCTGCCGCCGGTAGAGGAGATAGCGGCGGATTTGCGAGACGAAGCTGAGCGAAAGATATTACTAAGGAGGCCTTTTAGTTTTTGTGATGTCAGCCACCAGAGAGGTAAAACGAGCGTCGATATTCTTTATTGTCTTGTTGGGCCGGCTACGTTGAGGATGACAACCTTGTCGGCGCGCAATTCGGTCAGCGTAATCGGGCCCTTGGTCA
>CAZDQP010000121.1:0-8062 GCA_964507485.1 uncultured Pirellulales bacterium
TTTAAACGCGCATGATTCGTCCGTAGTTGATGCTCGACGCTTGGGGGGCTGCTACGGCGGGGGGTGAAGAGGGCTGGTCATTGTCGAGAGATGGAGCCTTCGACGTGCTTGCAAGAAAAGAAGGCGGTATAGTAACCAAAAAGATATATCTGAATAATTGTGATTATTTGGTCAGAAAAATCGAATATATTCGTAAAGGCGGTGAGACTTCTGTTGTAATGGAATTAGGCAACTACGAGCAGATAACGGAGAGGTTTTTTGTTCCTGGCGTAATAAAAATTACAAGCAATAGTGATGGGGGAAGAAAAGATTCAGTCAAAATTACTTTTAGTTCTATGGAACCGGCGAACCTGACTGACAAGCAGCGGGGGCGACTATTTACTCGTCCGGAGTCACGTGGTTTTAAGAATATTTATGAAATCGTAGACGGCAATTTTGTTGAACAAAGCCAGTAGATAATTGGGGACAGGTTTTATGCCAAGAGCAAGCTTGAGAGAGAGAGTAAATGAAGGCGTATTTTTGCTGGATGGGGCGATGGGGACACAATTGATTGACCGAGGCGTTGAGGTCGGCAAATGTAATGATTATCTGAATATCGAGCTGCCCGATATCGTTTTCGAGATTCATCAGGCTTATTTTCAGGCTGGCAGCGATGCGGTATTGACCAATACATTCGGGGCAAACAAATTTGCTCTGGCACGGCACGGCTTAGGCGATAGAGTCAAAGAGATAAATGCGGAAGCGGCGCAAACAGCCCGGCGAGCGGCAGGTGAAGAGAAATATGTCTTAGGTGATATAGGGCCGAGCGGAGATTTTCTGGAGCCGTTGGGAAATCTGAAGGCGGAGGAATTGAAAGATGCTTTTGCTGAGCAGGCAGAAGCACTATCGGCAGGGGGGGTGGATGGTTTTATAATTGAGACGATGACTAGCTTAGAGGGCGACAATCGCGGTCGAGGCGGTACAATCGGTAGGTAGTGAACTGCCAGTATTTGCGTCATTTGCGTTTGACAGGGTTGCCGATGGTTTTAGGACAATGATGGGTGTTGATGTCAAATCGGCGGTTACGAAGATGGTTTCACTTGGCATTGATGCTGTAGGGTTTAACTGCGGGACAGTGTCACTGGATGAATATGTAGAGTTGGCAAAAAAGTTTATTTCTGTGGTGAGCAGCTTAGGGAAAGAAGTATTGATTTTTGCCGAGCCGAATGCGGGTCAGCCGGAGTTGGTTGACGGCAGGGCAGTTTATAATGTTACTCCGGAAGATTTCGCAGCGGCGGCGGAGAAGATACGTTCAGCAGGGGTGAATATCATCGGCGGCTGCTGCGGGACAGGGCCGGAGCATATTAGAGCGTTGGCCGAGATGCTGAAAAAATAGATGCTGGACAAGTTGTTTTATTAAGCAGCGTTCAGGAATTGTGCGATTTGGTCGATGGTTTTTTGTGTAGCGCCCTGGTTTTTTCGGATTACGTTTTGGCCGGTGCGGGCGATTTGTTCTGTGAAGTCCCGGTCGTTCAGGCACTTTTGCATTGTATCGAGCAATTCCTGTTTGTCTTTTACGAGAATTCCGCCATTCTCAGCCAAGAGGTCATCTGCGGTCTGCTGAAAGTTGTAAATTGACGGGCCGAATATGGTGCATTTGCCGAGCGCGGCGGCTTCTATAATATCCGAGCCACCCATTGGGACGAGGGAACGACCTGCAAAGATTACAGCGGCAATGGAGTAAAATTTTCTCAAATCGCCCATTGTGTCACCGAGGATTACCGCTTGTTTGTCGTCTGCGGAGGGGAGTTTTCCTTCTTTGACCTGGCTGTAACGAATGGTAGAGAAGCCGGCCTGGCCTATGAGCTGCGCGACTTCGTCGAAGCGTTCGGGTTTGCGGGGGACAATCGCCAGCCGCAGGTTGTCGAATTGCTCCTGCTGCTTTAGGTTTTTGTAGACGTCAAGGATAATTTTTTCTTCATCGTTTCCGGTTGCGCCGGCGACCCATAAGACAGATTCGGGTTTTGCTTTTTGTTTTTTTGTTTTTCCGAAAAGCTGCTCCGCAAGAGTGTCTGCACCTTCGACCTTATCTGTGATTTGAGCGGTGTCGTATTTGAGTGAGCCGGTTACGATAACTCTTTCGCGGCGGCAGCCAAGCTCTATCAAGAGGCGGGCGTATTCTTCCGTTTGGGCGAGGACGAGAGTTAATTTCTGGAATATTTCCTTAGCGAGCGGTTTTATCTTTTTGTACTTAGAGAAACTTTTTTCGGTTATCCGGCCGTTGACCACAATGACAGGGATATGCAACTGGTCAGCGGTGAGGACGAAATTGGGCCAGACTTCCAATTCCATCAGGATGCAGATTGCCGGCTGGATTCCGACGAAGGCGCGGCGCATTGTACGGGAAAAATCGAAGGGGAAGTAAAACACTTTGTGAGTTTTGCCGTAGACGGCAGTTGCGCGGGCGAAGCCGGTATCGGTGGTGGTGCTTATTGCGAGCTGGAAATCGGGGAACCTTTTTTCAAGCTCTTTGACGAGTGTCCGGGATGCATTAACCTCGCCGAGACTTACGGCGTGGAGCCAGATACATTTGCTCAGGGCAGGGTCTTTACGGGCAATTTGGCCGAGGCGGTCGGCCCAGCCGGCCCGGTACCGTCCGTATCTTATCATTCGATACAGAACGGTGGGGGTCAATGCCACGGCGGCAAGCAGGTATATACAATCGAGGATAAATCTCATTCTGCCCTTTCTGTAAAAAGTAGACGGATGCTAACGGAGTGGTAAATGATATTTACAGAGGTGTGATTTGTCAAATAAATGGTCTCGACTTCGGTTGGGGCAAGTCCGGTTCTGTTATGCTTCGGCGAGATAAAAATTGGGTTTGTTTGGGTTCGTTTTGGGTTCGTTTTGACCAAGTGTCCAATTTGAATTTTTCGCTGTAATTCCTTAAAATTACTAGTGTTATAGAAATTTGACTTTGTCACAAATTGGGTTCGTTTTGCATAATTTGTTATTTTTGATTGATTGAAATCTCGTATTGCGTAGTAAAGGAAAAGGTAAAAGTAAGCTAAAGTTTTGTTTCTTAATTTTTCTCATAATGTTTTCCTTTAAGGACAGACTATTGCCGCCTCTATAATTGGACGGACCTGCGCGTTTGAGTCGAAAAATCAGAGATTTTTCGAGGTGTGATTTTGGCTAAGTCGTTAGAGTGTAAGGAATAGAAAAAATTTACAAAATTTCAGGATTTGTCAAAAGGTACCAACGGATTTGATTGACTTTGGGATACAGATTAATCCTGTGATGCTGCCGATAGGCCCAAATTGCTGTTGCTGGCGGAGGCCGCAACGAAGAATCGAACAGTGGTTCGCTGAAAGCGAACATTAAAACAGTATCTGAGCAGAAGGCAGCACAAGCAAGTCAGTCATTTATTCAACGGCAACAGATATACTTTCTCGCCGTAAGCAACCAAGCACCCCCAAGGCGCGGCTTGGGGGCTAACCAATTTTGAGATTGCCGCGCTGCGCTCGCAATGACAGAAGAGGTAGGGATGAGAAGGTCGTTTACAGTTTGCGATTTAGTGTTATAATAGTGGCGGAAGCGGGTGCAGGTCAGGTGATTTGTGCTGGTTAATTTTAATATAAGGAGAGAGCAAAATGGCGGGGAAAAAGATACCACAAAATCTGGATTGTAAAAGTGAATCGCACAATAGACACATGTGCTACATTATTTCGCAGGGTTATCATCTCAGCGATCCGGAAGAATACGATGCTCTTGTCCAAGATGCAAAGTTTAGATGCCGGCGCTGCAGGCGCAGAGCTAAGAGCGCGGATAACCTGTGTGAGCCGGTTAGATTGTAATATCGGCGTATTCCCCAGATAACGACTCCAGCCTAAAAGATACAGGTGCAAGCTTAAGTGAACATAAGGGCGCAATTTAGGAATTAAAGCTTGATTTTTGCTCTGCAATGGTGTAATCTGTTATGGAAACAAATTTTCGGCCGGCGATATGCTTGACTTATCGAAGAAAAGACACAGATTCAGAGTTGTAATTCCCGCTTACCCGGCGTTCAATATCTACTCTCATGTCGCCAAGAAGACTACGGCACTTGGGCCGGTGTGCGTGGCTACGGCCATCAACAAGATGGAGAAATGGGACGTGGAGGTCATCGACGAAAATAACCTTCGGCGATTCGGTCCGAAGGCAAGCACAGGCGGGGCCGACCACGAATTCCTTCAGAGAAAAAGACCCGCTGACGTTGTCGGTTTTTACGGAGGGTTAACCAGCACCATACCAAGGTTGTATCAAATATCGCGTTTCTACAAGGAACTGGGCATCGTAACGGTCGCAGGCGGTCAGCACTTTGTTGAGAATAACGTTGCTGAGGCATTGTCGAACGGCATCGACTATATTGTTATCGGCGAGGCGGAAGAGACAATTAGGGAGCTTCTGGGCGTGATAGAAGGAGAAAAAAAGGCGAGCGAGGTCAGGGGCATAGCTTATCTGAAGGACGGGGAGGTTTTTTTTACGGAAAAAAGGGAGCCGACGACGGACTTTGACAAGCTGCCGTTACCGGATTTTTCTTTAGTGCGGTATGCAAAAATCAAGATATATCCTGTGGAGAGGATTCGTGGTTGCGGAATGGACTGCGAGTTCTGCACGGTGAAGGGGAGTCCTCGACTAGCCAGCCCTGAACGACTGCTCGAACATATCAGCTCACTGGTCGAGAGCCGAAATGCAAAGCGGTTCTTTATAGTGGACGACCTTTTCGGCCAACAGCGAGATGAAACGATAAGGTTCTGCAACATACTCAGCGACTATAAAAAGAGCATTCATAGGAGTCTGAGCATTACCGTCCAGATAAGATTAGACAAGGCCAGAGATGCAGAGCTGCTTTACGCGATGCAACGGGCCGATATTGAGACGGTCGCCATCGGCTTCGAATCACCCATCGAGGAAGAACTCATCGCTATGAACAAGCATGTGCGGTGCGAGGAGATGGTGTCGCTAGCGAGGACCTTTCACGAATTCGGCTTCCTTGTTCACGGGATGTTTATCTTCGGGTATCCACTAAAGGCAGGGCAGAGGTTTGAAATGTCCGCCGTCGAGCGCATGAAGCACTACAGACGTTTTATCCGCAAGGCAAAAATCGACACTGTCCAAGTACTGTTGCCCGTTCCGATGCCCGGGACCGAGCTATGGCGCCGCCTACAAGAGCAAAACAGGATTTACCCACTTGAGGACATAGGGTGGGAGTACTACGACGGCAATTTTCCGATTTTCGAGCCGGACGAGCCGCTGACGGCGAAACAGATACAGCACTGCGCCAAGAAAATCATGGGGCGCTTTTATCAGTTCAAGTATATGTTCCTTGTGGCGCTGAATATATTTTCTTTCCCCACACTGGTTTTCTTTTTACACAACATCCGTCTGGGGTGGAGAAGGTGGTATCGGAACTGGCGCAACCACCTGATACGTTTTGTCGGCTGGGTGACGTTCCGCAAATGGACGGTCGCATTCAAGAAAAACAACTTCATTCAAAAACTAGAGAGCGCACAGCACCACCTGAAAGCCGTTTCTAAATAGCCCCACTTGGCCTTCGGTCTCGGTCGGGATGACAAAACAGTAGGCAGCACAAGCAAGACAATCATTTATTTAACGGCAACAGATATACTCTCTCGCCCTTGGTAATTCTGTGAAGTAGTTCCAAAGCGGGCTGGCGAGGCAGTCGCAATTGGTGAAAGACAAAATTACCAATTGCTTCGGGGTTTTCGCGCTTGGGGAAATGGAGATTGCCGCGCTGCGCTCGCAATGACAGTTTTAGATTGCTGTTGTTTCCGGAAGCCGAGAGGGGGCGTTAGTAGTACGTAGTCCGGAGGACGAAGTATGTAGAGACAAGGTTCGAACTGGAGGATACAACAGCAAAGAAGTTAGGTGACGACGGGAAGTTTTTACAACGTTCTTCTTCTGCGCAACCAGCCGACAATACCAGCACCAGTAAACGCAAGCAGAACAGCACCGGGCGCAGGAATAATAATTACAAAACCTTCACTGAAATCACCAAATCCCTGCCCCTTTATTCCGATTACAGCAGAACCACTATCCAGTGCAGCAATTACATCAGCGTATGAACCATTAAGCAACACAGCCAGTGATTCGTCAACATTGACTCCCCAATATGCAGGCGCAGGGTCAGCATCGGCCGTATAGTGTAAAAGTAAACCGTACGAAAGATGGTCGTAACCCGGCAGGTGGTCGGGTGTTGCGGGTGTATCGAAATTGACAGCAGGGTATAATGTATTGTCGTAGTCATAATCAAAGAGGCCATCATCGGGCGAAGAGGCGGGTCCACTGAAAACGGTTCCGTCGTCAAAGAAATATACGCCATCTATAAAGTAGGTGCCACTAAAAGGGTCGACAGAAGGCGATGTGACACTGAAAGTGAAAAGGACCTGGCCGGGGGCATAGTCGCTGACCTCAACGGAGAAGGCATTTTCTCCTACAGAGCCGGCATTTCCGCTGGGGTCGTTGTGTGTAATACATTGAAAATGATATGTTACATTGGCCCGGGAAGAAGTAACGGATAGGGCCAAGCTAATTAATGAGACTATCAATATCAGTTTTTTCGTAATCATCACGCTCTTCGTAAAGATAAACTAATGGTTTTGCCTAAGGACTAATAATCAAAGATTACTTTCCTCCTTGAAAAGGACCTTTACTATATCTTTTTATATCAAATTTGTAATGATAAGTCCAGCAGAAAATACGAAAAAAAATACGTATTAAGGGGCCATATTCTGGAGCCAATTTTGGGCGAGAAGCGCGAAATCGAGGGAGTTAACCAGGTCATCAGGCCCCAACAGGGGGGCTAAATCGCATTCAGGGTTCCAATTGGGCGAGTTTGGGTCTTCGAGCCAATGGGCGGCGAGTTCGGCGAGGTCGTAATAATCAACGATGCAGTCGCCGTATGGGGGAATTATGTCGCCGGTTATGCGGCAGGCCGGTTCGAATTCTAATGTCGGGCCGTATGTAAAGCCGCCACCGTTGACGACGAAATTCAAATCGACAAATAGGTTCATCCCGATAATGCCATTGAGATATCCGCCTTCTGGTGAAGATACATTTAGCGCTACAACCGGCACATTTGTATATTCGAGCCATTGGCCGTCCGCCGGTATGTCCAGTGAATCGAGGTAGAAACCGGGCTCGAAAGTGACCTGGCCGGTTACGTCCTGTATTTCGACGGTGAAATCAGGATTGCTTGTGCTGAGGTGCAAGCCTGAGGCCATAGTTCTACTGATGACGGAGATTTGGGCGCCGGTGTCGAACATAAAGCCATCAAGCAAATCAAGGTTATAGTCACCATCTGCCAGACTCACGAAGGGCAGAAAAAACAGACTTTGACTGGACAGAAATCCCCAAATCATAGATGGGTATGCGGGTGTGCCTTCAGGTTCGCTGCCGCACATATCCAGGAGTTCGCACGGCAGGTATTGGACAGCCGAGGCGTCTGAGGGGCGCAACTCAAGGTCTATGTGGTTCGAATAAGTTGGTACAGAGGAGTCATCGAAGCTGTAAAAACTGATATAGGGAGAATTGAAATCGTTTCCGTCGATGGTCGTATAGAATAGCTTATTGTTGGAGAACGCAGCGCCGGTATAGATTCCCAGAGGCATACCTATTGCTGTTGGCAAGTTTGGTGATTCAATGGGGTCGCCGGTAATTACGGAGACGTTATATTCTCCGAGCATTTCGGAGTCATCGATGAGTAAGCCGTTCGAGTCGAGGATGTCGAGGCCTGCGATAAAAATGCCCAAAGGGTTAGTTGTGTAGGCAGTCGCGGTGCCGGTAGCTCCGATTAATTCCACGCCCAAAGATGTGACGAGTCCTGCATCGTATATACCTGTTTTTAAGGTGTCGTCGTCACTGATTACGTGAGTGCTGGCACCTGTGTCGAAGATGCCAATGGCATAATCGGATTCGGGGTTTGCTGTAAGGGGGCTGCCGACGACATCCGTTGAGGGGATAGCATTAATATACGAATCGCTCGCATTGGTTACAGAGACAACAATCCAGGGGACAAAGC
>CAZDQP010000122.1:0-7920 GCA_964507485.1 uncultured Pirellulales bacterium
CGATTAGCTGACGAATGCTAGGTGCCTGACTTGGGGTACTGCCGTAAATTAGAAGTATATCAGGTGCATTTTCGTGTATGAAAGCAAGGATATCATCGTTTGTAAGGCCGCCGCCGAGAAATTTAACTTCCCAGCCATCGCTTTCAAAGAGGTCTGCCATTATTTGAGCACCGAGTTCCTGAATCTCAAAATTTGAACAGGAAATAACTATTTTTTTGTTTTTCAAGGTTTTGCGTGGAAGTTTATTTTGAAGCTGATCAACAATTGTGCGGTTAATTCGAGTAGCTAAATGCTCCTGAGTAGGAGTTATTTTATCTGAACGTACTAAATGCTCGATTTCAGTCATTATAGGCCAGATTATGTCCAAATAGACGGAATTAGCGGGAGTGCCGGTTTGCAGGGATTCTTCGATTACGGTACGGCTGGCCTTTCGGTCACCTTTGAGTAGAGTGTCCAAATAACGTTCTAAAACGGCGTTTTTTGACATAATATGGTCTCCAAAACATAAATATAATCGTTACAATTTGTCTATATTAACATTATAGGGTGTAAAAAAGACCAAAATGTTAAAATGGGTAATATAGTATCGGAGTCGGATTAAAAAAAACTTTAGTTAAAATAGGTAAAATAGAGGATTTAGATAAAGGATATTAACGTATAAAATCGGGGTAAAAATAGTAAAAATGCGTCGAAAGGGTACAACGGAGCTATTATATTAACAAACGTCAAAAACTTACGAAAATTTACAAAAACTATACCAAAATAGTACTAAAATTGTACCCAAACCATACCAAAACTATACCAAAAACATACCCAAATATTCAAAAATATAATAGTATGTAATACATACTATTAAACAAATTCTGCTCAAGTGCTGCGGGGGCTTTCAAAAAGGCAAAGATTGCCTATATTAACAAAAGGTTTTAAGGTAAAAATTGACCAAATTAACAAAGACATTTTGGTAAAAAATTTGACATTTGCGAGATTTTGAATTAGGGGTAAAATACGGAAGCAACTTTGGAGAGGAAGCATCGCGGGGTCGGTGGTTAACAGAGAATGCGGCGATTGTGGAATTAAGAACAAGGTTAGATAACGGATATTATGAAAGGGGACATTATGAGTGAAGATGAAATAAGAAAGGATAATGTTTTATCGAAGACGATAAAATTAAGTAATTATTTCAATGCTACAATAGCGTTAGGTGTTGTGACAGCTTTGCTATATGCGTTCGGGTGGAATTACTGGCAAGGGTACTTTAGATACTTCGGAGTCGAATGTTTGATGGACCTTACTTTAGAGGAGACGTTAAGCTCATCGTGGCCGTTATTTCTTCTTATTATTTTTCCTTTAGTAGTAATAGTTGTGGGGTATTCAAAAGACTTTGTTGTGAAGGAAAAGTATATAAAATGTCCTATAGGATATCTTTTAGTGATTTTACTTTTGCCGATTATTACTTTGATAAGCTTTTACATTAATAGCGTCACACGATTAGTGATGATTATAGTTATGACTGTTGTAGTTTTGCTGGTTCCGTTAATAATATTTCGAAAGTACAAGATTACCATTAAAGGAAATTCATATATATTTTACATTATATTTTACATAGCACTATTTATGTTTCTTTCTTTAAAAGCCGGCAGAGCAAGGGCGGAAAACTTACTTGACTGGGAATATAAAACTATAACGCTGACGGTTGAGGGTGAAGAACAGCCACCAAAAGATGCTATTTTGATAGCACATACCGATGGAAAATATATTATTTGCACAAAATATGAGAAAGGGCAAAGCCGTCCGAAAACAATTGTAATAGAAGATTCGAAAGTGTTGAAAGCGGAAATAGATATAGTAACGAAAACCAAGAAGCAAAAAGGAGAGAAGGCAATAATATGAGATGAAGGGGCTAAGAGGGGGATTGATATTAATTGCCTACGAGAATAATATACCGTAGGTTTCATAAATTTTTGAGGAGATAAACAATGCAGAAAAAGAGCGCATTCGGATATTTGGTTATTGTGTTTTTATCGGCGGTAATATCCTGCAACGTGGGACAATCCACAAATACAAAAACGAGTGATATCCCGCATATAAGCAAGCAGCTTGGTGTGACGCAGCTAATCGTAGAGAACAGGCCGTTTTTAATTTTAGGCGGCGAGCTACACAATTCGAGCGCATCCAATCTGGATTATATGCAGCCGATTTGGCCGAAGCTGGAAAAGATGAATCTAAATACAGTTCTTGTGCCGATATACTGGGAGCTGTCAGAGCCGGTCGAGGGTGAATTTGATTTTGAGCTGGTTGACGGGGTGATAGAAGGCGCGAGGGAACACAATCTACGCCTTGTTCTGCTTTGGTTCGGAAGCTGGAAGAACAGTATGTCCTGTTATGCTCCCGCATGGGTTAAGACTGACCAGCGGAGGTTTCCGAGGGCGAGAATCAAAGACGGGAAGGCGCTGGAGATTCTTTCGCCGTTCGGAAAGGCAAGCTGTGAGGCGGATACCCGCGTTTTCGCTGAATTAATGAAACGTATACGCGAGATAGATGAAAAGGAACAAACTGTGGTTATGGTTCAGGTTGAAAATGAGATAGGGATGCTGACCGATGCCCGTGACTACAGCGATGCTGCTAATGCTGCCTTCGAACAGCAGGTGCCGAAAGAGTTAATGGATTATCTTACGAAGCACAAGGGTAAGCTGATTCCTGAATTTGAAAGTGTATGGTCAGCCAACGGATATAAAACCAACGGTACATGGGAAGAGGTTTTCGGGCGGGGACTGGCAACGGATGAAATATTTATGGCGTGGTATTTCGGGCGCTATGTAAATCAAATAGCGGAAGCGGGCAAGGCGGAATATCCGCTGCCGATGTATGTGAACGCGGCTTTGATTCGGCCGAACTATAAGCCGGGGCAATATCCAAGCGCCGGGCCGCTGCCGCATTTGATGGATGTGTGGCGGGCGGCTGCTCCGCAGATTGATTTTATTGCGCCGGACATTTACTTTCCAAATTTCAGAGAATGGTGTGAGAAATACCATCGGTCCGGCAATCCGTTATTCGTGCCTGAGGTCGGCAGAGGGTCTGAAAATCCGGTCAATGCTTTCTTCGCCGTAGGGCGTTACGACGCGATGGGCTTTTCGCCGTTCGGAATAGAAAGCACTTCCGAGGAAAGCCAGCTCGCGGATGCATACGAGGTTCTTGGACAAATGTCGCCGCTGATTTTTAAAAAACAGGGTAAAGGTGTGACGGCCGGTGTTCTGCTTGATAAGGATTACAAAACCACTGAATTGAAGCTGGGCGGATATGTTCTTAATGCCAAGCATGAGTATACGTGGGGGTGGTCGGGAGGAGACAAGGACGCCGAGAAATGGCCGCTGGCAGGCGGAATTATAATTTCGACAGGGCCGGACGAGTATGTAATTGCCGGCAGCGGTTTTATAGTGACTTTCGAGACGGATACGGAGGAAACCGCAGGGATATTAAACGTTCAGGAGGGCAGTTACGAGGACGGCGTTTGGGTCGGCGGGCGGTGGCTCAATGGCGATGAAGACCATCAGGGCAGGCATGTTCGGCTGCCATTCGGAGATTTTGCGATACAGCGCGTAAAACTTTACAGGTATCATTAGACACTATGATACCAATCCTAAGTTTGGCTGAAAAAGTTTTTGGGGTAAAATGTGTTGGTGAAATTCCATTGCGAAGTGTTGCCGGAGGCCACAACGAGGAAACCACAAGTAGTTCGCCGACGGCGAACATTAAGACAGCATCCGAGCAGGAGGCAGCACAAAAACTGTGATGTTTTACTTGGAATTTTTGGGCTCACGATGACAAATAGGAAAAAGACTAAGTAAACCGATGAATCGAGAGCAGATCATTTATATTTTGTTAGGGATTTTTGTGTTAACTGGCATGATATTATGTCCCCCTGTGAGCATTCGGCCGATGTCGTTATATTTTTGGGCAGGTGACCCTAATGCTGGATTGAATACGATGACCTTTTATAGATTTATGCCTGAAGGATGGCCAAGATGTATTAATTATGGAGTATTATTCTGGCAGTGTTTTTTACTCTTCGTGATAGTGTTCTGTGTTAATTTCGCATTTAGAAGAGATATTAGAAAATCCACATATAACATTAGTAAAAGGGGAAAAATATTTTCGTTTATTCTGACGCTTACTTCTATTCTGATTTTCCTTTTATGGCTTGTTGTAGCTTCTCTTAAAAAAGATAACCTGCCCTCTGTTCTGTTGTTGTTTTCGGAATTAGGTTTAAGGATTGCTGGGCTTTTTGGACTCTTAACAACCTTTTCAATAGTGAACGTTTATGTTGATAAAAAGCTATGTTCGCAGCTTCTGAATACAACTATAATATCGTGCACGTTTTTGACATTATGCATGATAGAGTCACTTTTCTGGATTACATATTCACCGGGTTTTCAAATTACACCTAATATGTGGAAGTTGGTGGGAGTATTGGCATTTTTAGGTGTTTGGGTGTTTTATGTAATATATCAATTTATTCTAAAAAGTATGAAAAAGGCGATGAATTAATTGCTACAAAGCGGAGTACGCGGAAGAGAATAAAAGGTTAAAGTGCAAAGTGCAAAATTATGGAACCAATTCGCGGAGTTCTTTAGAATAAGATTGATTGTACAATGCTGCCGATAGGCCATAGTTGCTGTTGCTGCCGTAGGCCGCAACGAAGAAACAAACAGTAGTTCGCTGAAAGCGAACGTTAAAAAGGTATCTGAGCAGAAGGCAGCAACAGCAAACTTTAAAGCTATGTTTTTATAGATAGAATTTTTAGAGGAAAATATGGGCGAGGAAGGAAAAAAAGCAGAAGATAAAAAGGAGCGGCGATTTAGTCAGCAGGAGTATGATAAGTTAATGCAGTGCTCGGAGGAGGAAAAGACTAAGATAGAGAATATCGGGAGATATCTGTGGTGTAATTGGTGGCAATACAAGCTCTTAAAAGTTTGTGCGACAGATGATGAGGGGATAAAAAAATGGAATGAATGGCGAAAAACAAATAAAGTAACAAATGTCTTCTTGGGAAAAGCTGAACTTGATGAGGCCTTTCTTATGAGAGCTAATCTCAAGGGAGCTTTTCTTGAGGGGGCTCAATTACGCGGGGCTTTTTTTTGGGAAGCCAATCTACAAGGAGCAAACCTAAGAGAATCAGATCTGCAAAATGCTAAACTTATGAGGACTCATCTACAAGGTGCTGAATTTGGTGGCGCCAAACTACAAGGCGCGGATTTCTCACGTGCGATTGTTGATGGTTACACGCTGATTTGGAGATGTGAAGTTGACCGCAAGACAAAGTTTGAAGGTGTTAGCCTTGACGTCGCACGGATATATCCGAGAACCAAACAACTTTTGGAATACAATATAAGGCGAGCTAACTGGGAGGAATGGTATAAGTGGAAAGACTGGTATAAACATGAACCCAAAGAGGAGAGAAATAAATTGAGCCAGTTTTTTCTTAAGTATACGGTAGGCTTATTTTGGGCGGTGAGTGATTACGGAATGAGTACGCTACGGGTGATTGGGGTGTTCTTCATATTAGCGTTATTATTTGCGGCGGTGTATATGAATTGGGCGTACTGGTCGCCGCCGGGGGTTGTGGATGATTTGTTAGTGAAACCGGCGGAAGGGGAGGCGGCGCTACATTATTTCGGGAGGGCGCTGATTCGGCCGATTTACTTTTCGGTAGTTACGATGACGACATTAGGGTTCGGCGATATGTACGCGAACAAGGATAGCATTGCGGGGCACGTGCTTTTGATATTGCAGGTGATTTTGGGATATGTTCTTCTGGGTGCGTTGATTACCCGGTTCGCGGTTTTATTTACGGCGGGCGGGCCAGCAGGGAAATTCGCGCGCAGCCGGTCGGAGTAATTCATCGGCAAATGCAGATGTGAGAGCCGTTGCGGGGGAGGTGTGCAAGTGGGCATATCAGTTTTTCGGTTGACGATTATAGGACGGGGAATTAATATTTTTCTGTTGTCGGCGATTGTCGATATATAATTGGTGAATGATTCCGCCGCAGGCGGGTAAATTTGGAGAGCAAGAAAATGATAGATTCAGTTGGGGCAATGACGGTAGAAGATGTGAATAATATGGGCCGATTCGGTCGGTTCACGTGGCGGTCGATATTGGCGTGCGGGTGGAGTATGGCGAGGGGGGCGACGTATCCTCTGATATGGACGCAAATGAATGCAATCGGGGTGCGCAGCGTTCCGATTGTGATGATAACGGGGGCGTTCGTAGGGATGATACTTGCGGTGCAGGCATACGACCAGCTTGCGGGTATGGGACTGGCAGAACATTTGGGAGTTTTAATCAACATATCGGTCGTTAAAGAGCTGGGGCCGGTCCTTACGGCGGTGATGTTAGCCGGCCGAGTTGGCGGGGCGCTGACGGCGGAACTTGGGACGATGAACGTTACCGAGCAGATAGATGCGGTCAGGAGTATGGGAACAGACCCTGTGCGGTATTTGGTTGCACCGCGGCTTCTGGCGTGTTTGTTTCTTGCACCCGTACTGATTATTTATGCAGATTTGCTCGGCGTGCTGGGCGGATATTTTATGGGAGTTATTCAGTTCGGGATTAACAGTAAGGGGTACTGGAGCTTCAGCGCATACGGAGTGGAGCTTTGGGATGTTGCTGTGGGTATCGTAAAGGGCTTTTTCTTCGGTGCAGCCATTGCAGTAATAAGCTGTTATAAGGGTTTTACGTGCAAGGAGGGCGCACACGGTGTAGGCCAGGCGTGTACGGAGGCGTTCGTGACCAGCTTTATGTCTATATTGGCGCTGGATTTTGGGCTGGCGGTGATTTTCAAGGCTATTTACAATACGTTCTGGCCTTTGAAGAGCTTGGTTGGATAGGAAAGAGAAATAAAGAGAAGCAAAGGCAGAAGTGAGAAACAACAAGCAGAACAATCAAACGGCGGAATGGGACGGCAAGGGTGAAGTTGTTATTAAGAACCTTACGAAGAAGTTCGGCGACAAAGTTGTACTTGATAATATTTCACTTACGATAGAGAAGGGCAAGACGACGGTTGTAATCGGGCCGAGCGGATGCGGCAAGACTGTTCTGATAAAGAATTTCATAGTGCTGATTCGTCCGAGCTCAGGTGAGGTGTATTTCAAGGAGAAGCGGATTGATAATCTTCCTGAGAAGGAACTGGACAAGATACGTACGCATTATGGTTATCTTTTCCAAGAGGGGGCACTGTTCGACAGCTTCAGTGTAGCCGAGAATATAATGTTTCCGATAACGCAGCATTACAAGATAACCAACTGGCGAGAGGTTGAAGATGTTGTGGAGTCCAAACTGGCGATGGTCGGTCTTGAGGGTTTTCAGAATTACTATCCTGCGAATCTTTCGGGCGGTCAGCGCAAACGCGTGGCACTGGCGAGGGCGATAGCGCTTAATCCCGAGGTGATTTTGTATGACGAGCCGACGACGGGTCTGGACCCTATTCGTGCAGATATAATCAACGAGCTTATTTTGAAGCTGCAAAGAGAGCTTGGAGTGACGACGGTGGTTGTCACGCATGATATGACGAGCGCATATAAGATAGCAGATAGAATCATAATGCTACATAACGGCAAGATTATAGCGGATGGCGATACCGAGCATATTCGTAACCATCCTCATCCCGAAGTTCAACAGTTTATCACCGGCCAGGTCAGTGATAACGACCTCGCAGTTCTGCGTGCGAGCAGCGCTGTTTCGAAGACTCAGTTTCTGCCTCGCGATTTTGAGAAATGACAAAAGCGATGTATGATAGACTGGAGGACGTGGCGCGTGATTTGGTCAAAGTTGTGCGGGGAGATGTTTTTGCCGACATATTACACAGGGCAGCATATTCGAGCGATGCCAGCATTTACCAAATAATTCCCGGATGCATAGTTGCGC
>CAZDQP010000123.1:0-7862 GCA_964507485.1 uncultured Pirellulales bacterium
GCAAATCAGCCAATTCCCAGCTTTCGCCGATTTTTTCAAAAGGCGGAATATCTTTATTGAAAACCTCCCGCAGTTTTTGTCCGCCCCATATACGCTTTTTGTAAATCGGTTCAAATTTTAACGGATACAAACCCACACCAAAATCTCTCCTCTCTTACTTACAGGCGCCGTCTCCACCAGAGAAGTACGAAAGCGAGGGTTGATAAGACCGCCAAAGCGGTAATAATCCAGAAAGACACAGGATTATTAGCTTCAAGCGGGATTTTTACGTTCATCGAAAAGTAGCTCACAACAAAAGTAGGAACCATGATTGCAATAGTTAACATCGTTAACATTTTTATCCGGATGTTCAAATTGTTTGCAATAATAGAAGCCCTTGCATCCATCATGCTTGCCAGAACCTGCGAATATATATTGGCCTGCTCACGGCACTGATTATTCTCAATAGCAAGGTCGTCAAGAATTTCTATGTTTTCCGGACTAAAATCCATCTTACCAGCGTTATTCTTAAGCCGTTCTATGAGAACACCATTTGAGTTTGTGGCGTTAAAGTAATAGACCAAGCTTTTTTCAAGCGTAAAGAGATTGAGCAAATACTTATTCTCCATCGATGTACTTATTAACTGTTCAATAGAACCTGCAAGCGAGTTTATGGCCTTCAGGTGATCGAGGAAATGAAGTATAGAACGGTTAATCATCTTAAGGACGATGTCCTGTATAGATTGAACCTTCAAAAAGGGTCTTCCTTCAAACAATGGCGCTTCATCCGCCGAGACAGTTATCAATTTATCTTTGAACACAAAAACACCAGTAGATGCTACTCTGAACAAAAATTTGTCTTCTGTGGCGTAGTGTTTCGGGCGTTTGAAAATCATCGCAACGTGTTCGGGTTCGAACTCAAGGCGTGAAAGCTCATCGGGGTCCAGCGAAGAGTTGAGAGTATGCTCGTCAATTTTATACTTCTCGATAAGCAGCTTTTTTTCCTCGTTGTTCGGAGCAGTATAAACGTAAATCAACGGTTCCACTTTGCCATCGTCCTGCAACTTGCCGTTGTCTGATATATACATTCGCCTTAACATCTTTTAACCTCAAGTGCTGGTTACTGTTAATAACTCCACAGTTTCCTTTCGCCGGGCACTCTGACTGTATCCGCCAAAAGTATATAAGTCAAGTACGGCGATTGATTTTCTACGTTATTTTTTAAGGCAGGTCAGATTAGATTTGGAAACACTTTTTGGATTCTAAGCACACCGAGGGCAAAGACCTTCAATATGTACCTGCTGTCGATGGATGATGAAACCATCCTTCAGGCGTTTAATGAGCGTGGTAGATGCACCAATTATACAGTTTGTTGTACCGCAGCTTACACAGGTAAAATGTGGATGGCATTGTTCATCGGTACACCTGTCAGCAAGCTCAAAATGCTCCGCTCTTTTATGAACGAGTACCTTATGTACCAGTCCAGTCCTAACCATACTTTCTAATGTTCGATATACTGTTACTTTATTGATACGGCTTTTTACTGCTACAATAATCTCATCGGCCGTCTGCGGTTTTCTTGCATTCAGTAAAACAGAAAGAATGATTCTTCTCTGGCCGGTCCGTCTTAATCTCGCCATACTTAACAGTAGGTCAACTTCTTTTTTCACCTTTGAGTTCATATTTTTTCTTTCAAATGTTCAGGCATGTGACTATGAAGTCCGCCGCAAAAAACACATTGCTCGCCATCTGCTTTTACAAGAAGCATCGGGAAGATTATGTCGCTGAAACAACAAGGAAACCATACAGATATGAACAAAACGAAAAATATCCCAATAATCAATACCACCGTCATCGGCTGATGGGTATTCATCATAATATGCGCCGATGATGCCCAGGTGCTTATTAAAACATGAAAAGCGTGTGGAAGTTTTGTCCGCGGCAGAAAATATGCAATCACTACTCCCAGCAGCGCTGCAGGATTCACAATATACCACTCCTCGATAAACCCTAAGTGTAATCCGCCGCCGTGTTCCTCTTCGGCCTCATCACGATGGTGTTCGTGCGAGTGAGCCTCTGTCGGAATGGCTGCGCCAAGTATCTCCTCTCCTAAAAAGGGGAGTATCGAATCACTTAGAGTAGCAATGCCCACTGAACCGATGTATCCCACAATCAGCACAACTAAAAAACTTTTTGTCTTTCTATGCAATCGGAACAATGATGCTGTTACCATCGCACTAAGCACAACATGCGCGGGATGAAAAACATAAAAAATACGATAGCTCGCTATATGCCCAATGTTTCTAAATAAAAGCATTAACGCAATTCCTGTAAACGCACCAAAGATGGTAAATGGCGAGTGTGTTTTCAACTCCGTAAAGACATGTTTTAATCTGTTTAATATCGACATCTTCACAGCACCTTAAACTCTCAACATTTGTCCGCAAAACTTTTCTGACAACTCCGGCGATTATAGTTAAATGCAACTAAGTTGCAAATAAATTTTCTGTATTTTTTGAATTTAAAACCCCATTAACAGCTTCCAAGCCCATGTTTTGCCGCAAATCCTCTCGCAAATCCTCTTAAGTAGCTGCCTAATTCGTCCGAGAATTATGTAGTTAAACTAGAGAAAACTATGCAATTCATAAATACAATTCAAGAAGCTTTGGCAGAGGCGCCAATAATAGCCATTTTTATAGTGTTTTGGTCGGGAGCACTTGCCTCACTAAGTTCCTGTACAATCGTTAGAGTACCTGTAGTCCTTGGATATGTTACTGGCACAACAGACTCAAAGAGAAAATCGGTACTTTTAACTTTACTTTTCGTTTCAGGGTTGACAATAAGTTATACAATATTTGGAATCCTGCTGGGTCTTATGGGCAGATTCACCCACAGCTTCATCCAAATAAATAAGTATATATTCTGGGTCATGGGAATAGTGCTATTTTTCCTCGGACTATTTGTTTCCGGGCTTTTCAGTTTTAAAATATTCAATACAAGATTCAACTTGAAAGACAGGTTTAAAAGTGTCTCCTTGCTTGGTGCTTTATTGTTTGGCATTGTTTTTGCATCGCTTGAGATGCCTACATGCCCGTGCTGCGGTGGTCTGCTGTTACTTATCGCCGGCATTGTTGTGGCCAAGAATCTATCTGCGTATTCAGTATTAATATTTATAAGCTTTGCGTTAGGTCAAAGCTTCCCTATACTCGCAATAGGCCTTTCAACGAGTCTGTTAAAAACTGATCTTATAAATTATTTAAGACCAAAAGTACATCAACTGGAAAACCACATAAGGTTAGTGGCAGGTAATATCCTGATGGTATTTGGTATTTACTTTTTCGTCATTGCATAGGAACTTTATGGACCATAATCATACAAACTGCTGCTGTGATAACCATGATAAAAACCAAACGGTGATTGGCCGTAAACGACTTTTCAGTCTCGGCTTCATTATTGCGCTCACCTTAATAATTAAACCTTTCATGGCCGACCAGCTTATAAAAAGGGCAGATGCCTATTACTCTTTCGGTTTTTATGATGATGCAATAAGGCAGTACAAAAAAGCGATCTTATTTAGTAAAGCCGATAGTGATGTATGGATAAGTTTAGGGAATAGCTTCAAGGCTAAGGAGGAAATTAATAAAGCTAAAGCAGCGTTTCAAGAAGCAGTTAAGATTGCACCGGGAGACAGAGCCGCCAACTTTAATATGGGTATGGCTCTTGCAATGAACAAAGACTACAAATCCGCTATTGTATACTTTGAGAAGGTAAGATGCCTCGGCGTCGAACCCAAGGAACAACCCATATTAGGAAGTCTTTCGCACTACAGGATGTCTCTTAAAATGCTCGCGATATGCCTTGAAAAAATCCAAGAATTCGAAAAAGCAGCAATAATTCGAGAGGAACTAAGAACAGGTAAATCGCTGTGATATCCTAAACATCAAAAAACTGCATCTATTAGCTACTTTTCACTCTTTCCTTCTTTTCGAAAAATATTGCGGTTTTCTCATTAAGAGGTTAAATTAATGCTTTAAATCCTCCTGGAAAAATGGATACTTATGAAAATTATAGAGAAAACAGCCAAACTCAAAAATATTAAAAAAGGATGCGTCCTCACGATTGGTAATTTCGACGGCGTTCACATAGGACACAGGGTAATTTTGTCCACTGCCAAACGCATTGCAGGGCAAAAACAAACAGAATTGATTGTAATGACATTCGAGCCACATCCGCTAAGCATCCTGAACCCGAAAAAGTCACCCGGCATCCTTACACCACTTGTGTTGAAAGAACATCTTCTTGCCGAGTTCGGCACAGATATACTACTCAAGGCAAAAAGTGAAGCGGGGCTTCTGAACCTTCAGCCAGAAGACTTCGTAGAGCAGTTCATTGTGAAAGGAATTCAGCCAAGCACTATTGTCGAAGGTGAGGATTTCAATTTCGGCCAAGGCCGGAAAGGTTCTGTACACATGTTGCGAAAACTCACGGGAATAAAATGTATCGAAGTGGTTTTAGTCGCTCCCAAAAAGACCCAAGTAACAAACGGCCGGACAGCTGAAGTTTCAAGCACGATGGTTCGCAATATGATAACAACAGGCAAAGTTGGTGATGCAGCCATCCTCCTAGGCAGACCTTATCGACTTATCGGCAATATTGTCCCAGGGCGAGGCAAAGGCAAACAATTAGGCTTTCCAACGCTGAATCTATCAAATACGCAGCAGATTGTCCCCGCAGAAGGAGTCTATGCAGGCACAGCCGCTATTGCAGAAAATATCGAAGAAATTTGTATCACAAAAGAAAAGCTATCTGCTGCATTCAGCATCGGCCGAGCAATTACCTATGGCGAGAAGCGATCTCTGTTAATAGAGGCACATTTGCTGGTAGACGATGCCGAGCAGTTTACCGGCCGATACATGGCTATGGATTTCATAGAACGAATCCGTAATCAGCAAAAATTTGAGTCAGAAGAAGAACTTGCCGAACAAATTGACAAAGACTGTCGGAAAGCACGGCAAATTATACATAACACGGTTATGAACTTTTAGGCAAGGTGGTACACGATGTTCGGCTATGAACTAATTGTTATCGCGATAATGCTGGTTTTCAATGCTGTCTTCGCAGCCTATGAAATGGGGCTCGCTTCAATATCCCGCGCCAGGCTTGCCATTTTGGTCAATGAGAAGAAAAAAGGAGCTGCCGAAGCTGCCTTTATGAAAGATAAAATAGAAGCGAGTTTGGCAACCATCCAGATTGGCATAACAATGGTGGGAGTTGCCGCTGCTGCGACCGGCGGAGCGGGGGTGCAGGAAACGTTTGTTCCTTATCTTGAGAGTAGCTTAAATATCTCAGTAACCCTTTCCAGAATACTGGCAATAGTAGTGCTGATGATACCGCTGACGTTTGTCATTATAGTTTTCGGGGAGCTTGTCCCAAAGATGCTGGCCTTAAATAACAACGAACGGATAGTACTGAAACTTTCGCCGTTTATGAAGGTGCTGTCACAGGTAATTGGTCCTATCGTTTCAATAATAGAAATCACGGTAAAAAAGGTGGTAGGGCTGCTGACTATATTAAGCCGAATGGAGCCAAGCAAGAAAGGGCAGTGGCTGCACGAACTAAGGGCCGCTGTGTCACTGGCCAGAACATCAAAACTCATAGGTGAACGGGAAGAAAAGATAGTGTTGGCAGCCGCACATCTATCCACGCAGATGGTACGGGACATAATGATACCAGCCAAGGACATAACAATGATTTACGTTGGAAGCAGTCTGGAAGAAGCGCTTATAAAAGCGCATCTCGATATGCATACGCGATTTCCAGTCTGTATGAAAGAAAACGACCCGCAAAGTATCGACGGCTACGTCAATTTCAAAGACATTGTTGCCGCTATGAAGGTGAATCCTTCCGACCCATCTATCAGAAGCATCTTGAGACCTATGAAAAAGGTGAGTGAGGATATGCCACTGTCCCTGCTGTTGGAGATAATGATACATGAAAGACACCATATAGCAATCGTTACCTCCGAAGAAAGCATTCTTGGGCTGGTAACGCTAGAGGACGTTATCGAAGAACTGGTGGGCGAGATTGAAGATGAGTTCGACCGCTTACCCGCGCATATTCATCCTTACGGTTCCTCCTGCTGGATTGTGGGAGGCGGGGTTTCAATGGGGGCGGTTGCTTCCGCCGCGGGACTTGACTGGTCGAGTAAATTCGGCGACAGCAAGGTCCCGACCGTTGCTGAGTGGTGTGCGCAGCAAGCAGGGAAACCTCTTAAAGGCGGCGAAGTCATAGAAGGCGACAACCTCAGAATCGTGCCTCGCAAGTTTCGCAGAAATAAGGTGTCGGAAGCCATGGTAGCTGTCATCGAGCAGTGAAAGGAATTGTAATGGATTTTCAAAAAGCCATTGAGTTGATTAATAAAGCCGACAACGTTTTGCTGACGACACATACCCGGCCTGACGGTGATGCGTGTGGGTGTTTGGTAGCAATTTCGGAAACATTAATAGGTCTTGGTAAAAATGTGAAAATATTGCTGCTTTCAGAACTACCAACGTGGTACGATTTCCTATTTAAACAAAAGCCGGAAATATTCAGTGAACAAACAAAAATAGATTCGGACTTAATCATTATTGTCGACACCGCTGCCTACAGCCAGTTACCGAATTTCGACAAACATCTGAAACAGCTAAATAAGACAATACTGATTATAGATCATCATATAACCAACGATAACCTTGGTGATATCAAGTTAACTGACAGTGGTGCCGCGGCTACGGCGCTGATTGTCTTTGATTTACTGCAATACGCCAGTTGGCCGATTACGAAGAAAATAGCGGAAGCACTCTTCGTGGCTGTTTCCACTGACACAGGTTGGTTTCAATTCGACAACACCAACAGCAGAGTATTCAAAGTTTGTGCCGAACTGATTGACTCCGGTGCAGATTCTTCGCGGATATACCGTGACCTGTATCAAAACTTTTCTCCTCAAAGATTCAGACTAATGGCAACGATGTTTAATACACTCGAACTTCATCTCGATGGAAGTCTCGCAATACAACATTTATCACAGACCGACTTCCAAAAAACCGGCGCTAAATACAGCGATACGGAAAATTTAATCGACGAGTGTCGGCGGATAGATAACGTAGAGGTGGCAGCCCTACTCGTTGAGTTGCCTGACGGGCAGATTAAAGTTTCACTGCGAAGCAGAGGGGGTATCGATGTTTGTAAAATTGCCACTAAATTCGGTGGTGGGGGGCATAAAATGGCCTCAGGCACCTACCTGCCCGGTCCAATTGAAAATGCAAAAAAACTCATTTTCAATACCGTAGCAGAACAGTTCAAACAACCAATCTAATTATAGTTGTCCAATCCACCCCCTTTTCTGTCTGCTTTGACTTAAAAAAGCTTTTTGAAGTGATTTTTAATGCTTCCACACCAAGCTCTATCGAGGTTAAAATCCTCGAAATCTAATATTTAAGCTCGATTTTCGAACAATATCTCAAAAATTGCCGTAATAAAAGGCATAGGGGTAAAAATTTTAAAAAAAACTAAAAAATTCTTGACCGGGTGTCGATAGCGTAATAGAATCACATATGAGTAGTGGGTGAGGTTGGTGCGCTTAATCGCCCAATCAGAAAGGGTTAGTTAGGATTTTAAAGAAAATCTTAATAACAAGTGTATTTTTGCTTTTAAACTGTTAGTAGACAATTGAGAATGTCTGCACAGGCCGCTGACAGTTTTAAGCGGCCTTTTTTGTTGCTCTTTGTTAATTGAATATGTAAACTATCCGACCTCGACTCAATTGTCGATATTTGGTTTATGGTTTGGGCTCGTAGCTCAGCTGGTTAGAGCGTACGCCTGATAAGCGTAAGGTCGGAAGT
>CAZDQP010000124.1:0-7757 GCA_964507485.1 uncultured Pirellulales bacterium
CAACAGCCTCATATTTACATTTAGGAAGGGCTCTTGCAGGCCTAAAGCAAAAAGATGAGGCTATCGAAAACTTAAAGAAAACTCTAGAACTAAATAATGAAACAGGCGGTTTAACCAACACAGATTTTGCGGATGCACAACGTCTGCTAAAAGAATTATCCCAAGGAGATTAAAATGTCCTCACCATTGTACTCAGAAAAGAAAAATGAGCAAAAAAGTATTAGTCACGATGACTCTTTTTATAGTCGTCCAAACATCACTTTACTTGATGAAAAACACTGGGCTTATATCGAAAATCGTTACCATATGAGTGCGCGCGAACTTCAAGTTGCTAAGCTTGTCTGTAGGGGTTTTAGCAATGACGATATAGCAGACGAGTTAAAAATAAAAAACGGTACAGCAAAGACCCATCTACGCAATATCTATCGTAAAATTCGGGTAAAAAATAAAATAGCGCTGCTTCTAAAGGTTTTGGAGCAGGCAAATAAGTTTTCCTATGGTTCAAGGATTTCTTCTCTTCTTCCCGTCACCGAATCAAAAAATTCCTCTACTCCCCCTGAAAAGATGTAAGGTAAAAACAAAATTACACCTATAGTCTTCTATTTATACCACTTCTCCTATTTTACTCCTCATTTCTCTCATCTTCTCATCTTAAATAATCTTCGAAGATATGTCCAACGTTTGGATTCTACCTCTTATAGTCTACCCCAAAAGTGGTAGTTAAACAATTTTTATTGATATAATGCTAAAAGAAGGACGTAAAATATTTTCCATTTTTCCTGAAATTTTTGTTTTCCTGCTTTTATGCTTGACTTATAATACTGAATTTTAGTAGTCTAAATTAATAGTTGTCCGCCATATGATTTTCTTCATTGCATAAGGATACCAGCAAGGAGCAAGGGGTGCAAGGGGGGAACCTGCCAGAAAATCGCGGAGGTTTGTACTTGCTTGTTTAAAATGGACTGAAATAGCAATTGATGTCTATGGGAAATTATCATTCTCACGATTGGAGAAGGATTAAGAAGTGTTTGTGGGAAGAAAAAAATATTTTGTCGCAGTAATACTACTCTTAGCAACTATGGCAGCAAATGCGTCACCTACGCTAACGTCTGATAATAACACTGTCATTGCTTTACTGAAAACATCAGATTTTCCAGTTATAATAGCGTCTTTTACTGAACCTGTTGGCCCCGAAGATAAACTTGTTAGTATAGGTAGAGAATTTCTTCAACCACCAGCAAGCTTTGCAGGCCTAAGTCATACACAGAGCAATAGTTCAAATCCTTTACCTGCAGTGCCAGAAACGATCTTTATGGTTTTATTTGGTTTTATTTGCATTTCATTAGTTAGAGACCGCAGGATTTGGTTAGCAGCTTTGACTGGCATACTATGGGCAGGTCAGGTTGGCGTTCAATTACTTCCTCAATTAGTTCTGCAGCTCAGCCGCATTAATCACAGCAAACGGCAACCCCATACAGAACTTACTTATTCACATTATCTCGAAAATTCAAATCGACTAAGAAGCGATATTGAAGGCACGCAATATGTAGGCCTTCTTCACCATTTAGCTGGGATACCAACTACCAGAAACAGCTACCTTAACAAAGATATACAAATATATAAATCCACATTTCAGTCAGCTGCTATCCTTGCACAGACCGTTTTAAACCCGTCTCTTACTTGCTTGGCTGCGGAAACCGAGCAATTTACCTTTTTTTCACCGGCATTCACTTTTATTAATCTGGCCCGTGGCCCGCCTATATCTGTCTGAGAATCGTTTTTCAAATTTTTGTTGGAGTGTATTCGCGAAACACTCTTTACAGATTTGAATTGTTGTATCAGTAAACTTTCCTGTTTTTTAACGGAGAAAATTAAAGGATAATAGTTATGAAAAAGTTAATTTTAATAATTGTCTCTTTGGTGTTGATAGTCACACCAGTGATGGCCAACCCTACGGGGCCCCCTGATAACCTTCCAGACCTCAGTACTTGGGGTGGTGGTAATACAACCCATCAATACTGGACATTTAGCGAAAACAATGTTGGAGAGACTGTTGGTGGATTCAATGCCGAACCAGAGGAAATTATAAATCCAGGTCAGGCCCTCGTTATATTAGAGGGTGACAATCTCCAATGGGTCGGTGACGCTAATAATGGGACCTTCTATGGAAGTGACATTGATGTTGCCGTGAAAATAGACAACTATTTAAGTCCGACCGGTTACAAACTAATGTGGTTTGACATCGGTGCATCGGCCGATCCGAATGTTACGAGCATATCGGCTGTCGACGGAGGCGTTTTAACCTTTGATTATAAATTATTAGATGGACAAGGCGATGCTGAATTTGGTATTTTGATTATTCCGAACCCAGCTTTCGAGGAAATCCACTTTACAATTCCTGGTTTAGACGCTTGGATAGACTATATTCACGTAGACACGGTCTGCATTCCCGCACCGGGTGCCGTTATACTGGGTAGTATTGGCGTTGCATTGGTCGGATGGATACGGAGACGAAGAACGCTGTAAAAGACGAAAGAAGCATTTAAGGGCATAGAGCGATGATAATGCTCCTGTCCTTAAAACGCCTCAGAAAGGCAGGTTTAGCTATGACGAAAATAAGTTTCTTTCGTGTTCTTCTGTTGCTGGTTGCACTCTCGGCTTCTGCGCATGCCAACGTAACAGACGAGATTGCTCCAGCTTGTAATTGCGCGCCGGACTGCGAATGCGATGGCGCCAAGGTAAAATTCGCCCCATACTACCTGAAATCTCTCGAACACAAGCACTTCTACATCTGGGAGATAGCCACAGACGACCTGGATATCCCTGATGGTGAGTATATTACAGAAGCTGGTCTTTTGTTCATTGGAATCAATGACTGGAAGAACGAAGCTGGCGATCAGATGTTTATTCACCTATTAAGTGAGGATGACATCACTATCGCTTCAGGCGGTATAACACCTACGAGTTATGGTTATATAGGCTTTGACGGCGTATTTGTACAAAGTTGGTGGGACGGTAACCAAGAGGATGATTTTGGTGAACTCGGCGTACTGGTTGACACCTATGAAGACAAAAACGGCTGGTTTTGGTATAATCCGCCGGAAAACTATTGCGTTCCCTTTGATGAAACCGAGCTCGCTTTGCTGAACGACAACATCTTAGACAACACATTCGGTATAGGTTTGGATCCAGATTGCTGGTATACACCAGAAACAGATGTTTGTTGGATTAAGTTCTGGTACTGTACAGCTCCAATCCCGGCTCCGGGCGCTATTGTGCTCGTCGGAATCGGTGTTGGTCTTGTCGGCTGGCTACGAAGGACAAAAACCTTGTAGAAACGTGTAACTAGTCAACATTAGATAAACACAGAGAAAAAAGGCGAAGTTATTTGACCTCGCCTTTTTTTATTTGCAATACTTATTTTTAATATATTTATTCCTGCTGCCAGAGCCAGTTTTCAGCAAACATACTAATGTCAGCGTAATCAACCACACCGTTACTACTCAAATCCTCGATGAAACTGCCTTGTGTCATCCACTTACCTGCAAATCCAGCAAAATCCGTGAAGTTAACAGCCCCATTAATATCAAAATCTGCTAAATTTCCATTCATACTTGCTTGTTCTGTCCCCCCGAAAGCTCCCATATTGATACGTTTACCATTCGGCCATGGCTCACCGCTCCAATCCGAATTAGGATCACCGGCATCTACGCAGGGACTTGTCATTTCATCCGATATCCATCCTCCTTCAAGACGATTCACTAAATAATATTGGGCGAGCAATCCTAAATCATTAGTGTCAACTGCACCATTATTATTCAGGTCTTCGGCAAGAATGCCTTCTTGCATCCATATCCTGGCCAGTCTTGCAAAATCGATCAAGTTAATTATCCCGTCTTTATTAAGGTCTACTTTGTAAAAGGTAGAATTCCATCTCCCATCACTGCTTATTAAGTGAAAATCCCATAAATTTGGGTCGCCATTATGGTCAAACAACACAAAACACGGATCAATATTGATATTCCCGCTACCCCAGGCCAACTGCTCGCAAGGATCGTAAGCACCTTGTGAGCCGTCTTGAACTTCGCAATATGCGATTGTTGCCATTCCTGCTTGCTGCAGTCCGAGTTCTGCACCATCAGCAGCCGAATTTGCCCAAAGAATGCTGTTTTCGATACATGCGTTGCTGTCGGACCAGCTGTGCACCGCGCCACCGAAATACTCGGCTGAGTTTGCGACAATTGTACAGTTAGTCACTTTAGTAACACCTGGGTAATAGCAGTTTATACCCCCGCCAGCAGATGCACTATTATCAAAAATTATGCAGTTAAAAATATTGGGCTCACTGGCTCCGCTATCGATACCGCCGCCAGTAATCGTGGCTTTATTACCATTTATGGTGCAACCAATGATCGTTGGCGAGGAAAACCTGCAGCTTATACCTCCACCATAACCATAATGCCCCGCTGTATTTCCCGTTATAGTGCAGTTAATAACGTTTACGCTGCCGTAATCAAAACAAATTCCCCCTCCGGAACCATCCTCTGCCAATCCGTCACGTATTACGCAATTGCGAATCGTTGGGCTGCAGTCATAGCAATAAATGCCCGCCCCATTATTGCCGGCTGACACATAAGCATTTCTGATAGTTAGCCCTGAGATAACGCAGTTTGCGTCCTCACCGTTGTGAATATGGAAACCGCGACCGGCACCATTCGGGTCAATAATTGTATTTACTACTATTTCGGGATCGTTAGGGTCTGTACTCCGTATAGAAATAGATTTGCCCTTCGGGTCAAGATTATAATTATTGGAGTCTGCTGTATAAATACCCGGTCTTATCTCAATTACATCCCCGGAATTAGCAAAATCAATCGCATCTTGAATTCTTTGAAATGGGTCTGAAAAGGTTCCCGTACCAGGGTCGTTCGGTCCACAAACATCAACATAAAAGATACTACTTGCCCTCGAAAATGGAGCAATAAACAAAAATATCCCTATAATTAATAGGTTTCTTATCTTGTTCACCCTCACTCCTTTTGATGCCATTCTTTGTTTTGTTGTTGTGTTAAGAAATTTGTCTTTTAACTAAGATAGACGCTTCGCCAGCTACCTATTCCATCCCACCAATTCGAAACGTAGTCAACAATTATTGAATCATCATACTTTTTTCTGCATATTTCCATTGTCATATCGTGAAGCTGTCTCATACAACTCGAGCCTCCGGTTTGCCAAGCTTCGACGCCCGCATCTACTGCTTCAAGTTCCGCTGTTCTAAAGTCGATCTCATCAGCAGTTATGAGCTCAGCGAGTTTTTCAGCATGTGCTTTTAATTCCCTTTGCCATCTGTTCTGAGCTAATTGTTCCTTTGCTAATACTTCCGCTAAAAAACGTTCGCGTTCTCTCTGCTTTTCTTCACGTAGTGCTTTTATACTAGATAGTCGTTCATTACGGTGTTTTCTGCTTGCAGGCAGCAGCAATATTTCCAGCAATCCCGTCACAGGGTCAACAATCACCCAAACCAAAAAGGTCGTCATCAAAGTCCCCAGAGCAATCCCCAGTAGAAATTGATTGGTTCTGCTTTCGCCTATCATTCCTATATATCCCGCTAGGCCACCCAAGAATGGGGCAACTACATACAACACAGCATAGTAATTTGTGTTCGTCAATGGATGTTCTACTTCTATCTTCTGGCTGCTACCGACCCCTCTGAAAATCGCAAATAAATACAAACTAACCAGTAAAAAAATAAGTAATGATGAATATCCCGATAGAGAGAATATGACCCACCAGCGAACACCTGCCTGACGTAGTGCCAAAACCAGAATATAACCGATGCACAGCACAAACCAGGATGTGCTGGCCAAATGAATTGACTTCATCACTCTCGATCTGAACATCGATCTCTCGCCTCAAAACTTGCGATATATGTCTAAAAGATTTACCTCGATGACGGTAATTACTCACGTATTGTAGGAGGGCTTACAAGATTATACGTCGCAAAAGCACGCCCAATCGGCCGTACAAATTCCTCTACTTTCAATGCTATAGCACCTAGTACGGTTGGTGGTACATATATTATGTCACCCTCTTGCAATAAAACGTTTTTGCTGGTGTCACCATGAGCAATCATACGGTCAAGGTTGAATTCATAAATTTTGGGGCGGATTTCTTTGTTACCCGATGGTCTTATTACCTGAATTCGTTCCACCCATGCCATAGGATTGGGTCTTGCATCCGAAATAGCAGATAACACATTGTCGCGTCCGGTATAAACTTTAGGCCCTGGCCAATTAACTTGACCCAATACGTAAAACACCTTGCTCCGGTACGAAACAACCCGGACATCAATCGGTTCATTTCCTGTTAGTGTGTAAAGCTCTAAAATCTTTGAATGTAGGATATCTGCAACCTCTTCTGGTGTTTTTCCTGCTACTTCTATCTCACCCAAGGCCTCAAAGCTTACCTTGCCATCTGGTCGAATTTGCTGACGTTGCAAATGAATTTCAGGTACTTTCGAGCAATGTATCTCGATTTCATCCGGTGGCTGCAAAGTATAACTTTGGGTCGTTACATCAACCTCGTAGGGCTTGAGAAATGCTTCTATATCTTCTGCGCGTGATGAAAAGCAACCTGTAAGACCAATAGTAGCTGAAAATAAAACCACTGTAATTATTATTTCTGCGTATTTCATATCATCCCTCTTTTTCACATAGAATGCGGCATAATGCCTAAATAAGCAATATATTATGTAACTATATATTTTATAAATTATTATAATCTTTGTCAAACCTTTTCCCTATATTTTTGTCACTAAATTAGGTTTGGCCGTCTTCAATCTCTCTATCGAACCATTCTTTAGTCTTTCTGCAGCGTTCAGCCAATAACCTACGAATTAAATGGGAGTACGAGATAGTATCGTATTCTACGCAAAACGACCTATAAAAACCCTTAATACAACCACATTAAGACAATTTACATTATCATTACGGTAGACAAGATTTCCCATCCCTAATCCTCGGCTTTCTACTCCTGCAATCAGATCGTTTTATAGTAAAGTATAGCTGATTATTTGACGAATTAAACACATGCTCGGTTCTAACGTTATGCTAAAAAAGCACTAAATGCAATTAGCTTAAGAATCAAAGTACCTGCTAAATTAGGGATAGATTAGATAAAATAAATAATCTGGGGTAAAAATGCGAAACACCAAACCAATATTACTAGTCGAAGATGACCAGGTTGACGCAATGACGGTCAAACGTGCATTTAAGGAACTGAAAGTTGCAAATCCATTAGACCATACTCTCAATGGAGAAGAAGCGCTGGAATATTTAAAAAAGAACGGTAATGAAATGCCGTGTGTTATTCTTCTGGATTTAAATATGCCAAAGATGAATGGAATCGAATTTCTAAAAATCGTAAAAGCTGATGATAAACTAAAACAGATTCCAGTCATAGTTTTAACTACATCCAAGGACGAACAGGACATAATCGATAGCTATCAGTTCTGTGTTGCAGGCTATGTACTCAAAATAACCGATTATAAACAGTTTGTAGAGGCAATCAGTACAATTGATCAATACTGGACTTTAAGCGAGTTGCCGGACGGAGAATAAATCTATGGAAAATACAAGATACAAAATTTTGTTCATTGAAGATGATAAACTCGACCAAAAGGCCTTTGAGCAATTAGTCAAATACGATAATCTGCCTTACGATTACACATTAGCCGATTCAGTCGCAAAAGCTAAAAG
>CAZDQP010000125.1:0-7743 GCA_964507485.1 uncultured Pirellulales bacterium
GAGATGGACTATTTCGGTCAAAATCTGAATCGTTTCGAAGTCGTCAAGAAGGTTTTTGCGGATTTTATTGCCGGCGACAAAAAAGGAATGGCTGGCAGAGGCAGCGACCTTATCGGTTTGATTACTTTCGCCCGATATGCCGATACGACCTGTCCGCTTGTGCTCAGTCATAATGTTCTGCTTGAGTTTTTGAAGAAAACAGAGATTGTCAGGCTGCGCAGTGAAGATGGAACGGCTGTTGGTGATGCCATTGCTTTGGCCGCGGCTCGTTTAAAAAAGGCCGAGGAAGAGCTTCAGCAAAGAAAAATGCAGCTTATTCAGGCCGGTGAGAAAATCACAGGCCAGGAGGAAAGTGGCTTTAAAATTAAGAGCAAAGTCATAATACTGCTTACTGATGGTATCAATAATGCCGGTCAGTATGACCCTTTACAGGCTGCGGAATTGGCTGCAAAATGGGGCATAAAAATCTACACGATTGGCATCGGTTCCGGCCAGGCCTTTATGACTGTTCAGACCCCGCTGGGGGCGTATAAAATGCCCACCGGGCAGACTCTTGACGAAGGTTTGCTTAAAGCGATTGCAGAAAAGACAGGCGGTTTTTACGGCCGGGCGGATAACGCAGAGACTCTGCATCAGATTGTCAAAAAAATCGACGAGTTGGAAAAGACTAAAGTTAAATCAATCCAGTACACCCAGTATGCTGAGCTTTTTGGCCCTTGGACCTTAGCGGCGTTGTTGGTGCTGGTTTCGGAAATTTTAGCCGGTTGCACAATATTACGAAAGGTTCCATAAGAAACTAAATAGTTATGAACTTAGGAAACGATAAAGCGCTGTGGCTGTTATTTATTGTACCTGCACTTCTGGTTCCGGTTTATATCTGGTGTTTCTGGCGCAAGGCCGGAGTGCTGAAAATTTTGGCCAGCAGTTATATGCTGAAAAAAATTAATGTATCTGTCAGCTTGAAAAAGCAGATATTCAAGGCCTTTTTATTAATCGCCGCTTTTGTAAGTATTGTCTTTGCGTTGACGGGGCCTAGGTGGAATCCTAAGACTCAAAAGATAAAACGCAAGGGCAGAGATGTCTGCATTTTGCTGGACACTTCCCGTTCGATGCTGGCCGAAGACATCAAACCGAGCAGACTCGAACGCTCCAAGATTGCGATACGGGACTTGATGGAGAAGTTGCAGGGTGACCGGATAGCAATTGTAACTTTCGCCGGCAACAGCGCGGTCAAGTGCCCGTTGACTCAGGATTATGCCTTTGTACGAATGGTGCTCGCAGATATTTCAACCGAAAGCACTAGCAGAGGTGGTACGATGGTTGGCGATGCCATTCGCAAAGCAACCGAAGATGTTTTTGACAGGCAGAGCCGCGAATACAAGGATATTATCCTGATTACCGACGGCGAAGATCACGATAGTTTCCCCATCCAGGCAGCGGAAAAAGCAGCCGCAGAAGGCATAAGAATCATAGCCATTGGACTTGGAGACGAAAATCAGGGTTCCCGCATTCCAGTTACAGGGCCTAACGGCGAAAAAACATTCTTAAAATATAACGGGCAGGAAGTTTGGTCAAAACTCGACGCCGATACTTTACGCAAGATTGTTTATGCGACCAACGGCGGAAAATACTTATCTGTGGAGCCGGGGACGACTCTGGATTTGGGACAGATTTATGAAGGGCTGATTGCCTCAGCCGATAAAAGTGACCTTAAGTCAACAACTATGATGACGTATGACGAAAAATTTCAAATTTTCTTGGCCCTTGGATTAATGCTGATTATTTGGGAGATGCTGACAAGTGAACGCAGGAGAGCTTAAAAAAATAATAATTATATCACTGGTTTTAATAACCGCTCAAACCGTTTTGGCGGATTCGGCCAGTGGTACAGTGCGCCAGGCCAATAAACTCTACGATAAGGGACAGTTCAATGAAGCGATAAAAGAGTATGACCAGGCCCTTATAGACCGGCCTGAGGTGCTTGAGCCGAAGTTTAACAAGGCCGACTGCTACTTCCAGCTTGATGATCTTGCCGAGGCCATAAACCTCTACAATGAAGTCGCCGCGGACAGTAAGGATATGGAGTTGGTGGCAAAAGCCAAATACAACCTTGGTAATTGTTATTTCGAGCGGGGTGCTAAACAGAAAGACTCCAATCTCCAAAAAGCTTTGGAGGATATACAAACGAGTATCGTTTGCTGGCGAAGCGCGCTGGAAATTGACCCCGAAAATGACAAAGCTGCAAAGAATATTGAAGTTGCACGGCTGACCATCAAGGACATAATCGACCAGCTCAACAAACAAAAGGAACAGCAAAAGCAGCAGGCGGAAAAACAAAAACAGTTCCAGCAACAGCTTAAAGAGCTTGCCGAAAAACAAAAATCACTCGCTGAAAAAACTCAGCAGACAAAGGAGCAGGAGCAAAAAGAGCAGATCAGCCCGCAGCAGGCCGCGGACAATTATAAAGAACAGGCGAAGGAACAATCTCAGCTTAAAAGCCAGACACAGCAAACCTCGCAGCAAATGCAGCAGCAGGACCCTAATACTCCTCAGCCTCCGCAGATGCAGCAGGCCGCCGAAGAGCTTCAGCAGGCAATGGACAGGCAATCTGATGCCGAAACGAAACTAAAATCATCCGATGGTACCGCCGCAAAACAGTCTCAAGACAAGGCCGCTGAGCACATTGAAAATGCCTTGAAAGCGTTATCTCAGGAAAATCAGCAGCAGAAACAGCAACAGCAGCAGCAAGCTCAACAGCCGCAGGAACCTAATCAGCCCGGTGAAGAGCAGCAGCTGACTCAGCAGCAGCAAAAGGCATCTGTCGCCCCAGATGCTACCGCGCAGGAAATCCTTGATAGAGAGCAGCAGCAAAAAAAGCAAAGGCAAATCCTTCAGCAAGCCGATTATCAGAAAGTAGACAGGGATTGGTAGTATGAATCTTATCGCTAAGAATACTTTTATTGCTTTTGTCTTAATGATGTTGCTTGCGGGCGCTGCCGCTGCTCAGGTCCGTGTCTTTGCTCAGGTTGATAACTCCACGGACATCTATATTGGAGAAAGGTTCGGTTATCATATAATTATCGATGGAGAGAATAAACCGGGACAGGTAGATTTAACACCGTTGGCGGAATACAATCCGCAAAGTGCCGGCAACAGGGACGTTTCACAAACTTCGATAAGCATTGTCAACGGCAGAGCAACTCGTAATATTACCAAGCAGTACGTAATGAGTTATTCACTGGCCTCTAATCAGGCCGGACAGATTCACCTGCCGCCGGTAACGGTTACTCTTGATGGAAAGAGCTACCGTACCAATCCTGTTGGAGTAAATATTCTAAATCCCGGCACGACCGATCGGTTGGATTTGGATATTACCTTGTCCGAACAGCAGTGCTATGTCGGCCAGCCGATTATTATGACTGTTAAGTTTTATATCTCGGCTGACATCGGTGATTTTCAGTTCAATATACCTGCTTTTACCAGCGACGCCTTTTACCTTGAAGACCCTGACATTAAAAATCAGCAGGCACAAGAATACGATCTTGGCAACGGTACGACTGTCTTTGTCAGCCAGTACCGAACAACTCACAATGGCAAAGATTCGATTCTGCTGTCCTTCAGCAAAGTTTTAATTCCCCGCTACCCCGGCGAGATAGAAATTTCACCCGCCTCAGTCTCTGCCGATGTCGTTGTCGGCAAGACACGCTCACGGGATCCTTTTTCTGATGACAGTTTTTTTGGCGGTTTCTTCGGGCCACGAAAAGAATACAAAAGGTTCCTTGTTAGCTCATTGCCTATAAAGCTGACAGTACTGCCTCTGCCTGAACAAGGTAAACCTCCCGGCTTTTACGGCTTAGTAGGGCAGTACACAATCACAGCTTCCGCAACACCCACAAAAGTAAGCGTAGGAGACCCCATCACACTTACAATCAAAATCGGCGGCGGAAGGTATCTCAAGCCCGTTCAGTGGCCGATCCTTGAGCAGGTCCCTGAACTGGCGCAGAATTTTAAAATCCCCTCCGAAAGAGCGTCCCCGGTGATTGAAAATAGTTTTAAAGTCTTTACTCAGACCATTCGTGCCAATAATGACAAGGTTGCCGCCATACCGTCGATTCCGCTTGCCTATTTCGATGCCGAAAAGGGCAGGTATGAAATTGCTGAAACAAAACCGATAAAACTTCAGGTATCCCCGTCGAAGATACTGACCGATGCGGATTTGGAAGGCAGCGATTTTGCACCGGTCAACAAGGAAGTCGAGGCAATCAGGAAAGGGCTTTCAGCTAATTACGAAGACACCGATGCCCTTACGAATCAAACGTTTTCGCCGTTGTCCGCTGCTGTAAGTCCCGGTTATGTTGTAATTTGGGCGGGACCGTTGGCTTTAGTTATAGCAAGTGCCCTGATTAAGTTCTTCACTCACACAACCCCCGAAAAAATTGCCTCCAGGCGCAGACGCGCCGCCGCCGGCAAGGCTGTAGCTCAACTGAAAAAAATCGCTTCTGTCCCCGCTGCACAGCGCTACGAGTTACTTGCCTCAACGATGAAACAGTATATTGGCGACCGCTTCGATAAAATCGCTGGCTCCCTCACCGGTGACGATTGCCGCCAGGCCCTTGTCGCCGCAACACAGGATGTTCGTGCCGCCGACAGGTTCAAGGAAATAGTAGTCAATTGCGAAGCTGCTCGTTATGCGTCCATCGAAACGAAGATAGATTCGACGCAGATTAAAGAAGTGATTAAACTGATTCGGAATATTGATAAAAAATCTAAGAAATGAATACTAGAAAATCCTCATTACTGTTGGTTGGATTTTTTCTCTTGTTTACTGTTGCTTTGTTAAAAGCTGAGCTGACAAACGAGCAGCTATGCACACTTTTCAATCAGGCGAATCAGGATTTCAGACAGGCCAACTCAGCGGTAGACACGCAGCAGGCCGAGGAACTTTACGAAAAGGCAATTCTTGCTTTCGAAAGAATCATTGATCAGGGACAGGTCAAAAATTCCAAATTGTATTACAATCTTGCCAACGCTTATTTCCTTAAGGGTCAGCTTGGTAAAGCAATCTTGAATTATCGCCGGGCCGCGAGATTGGACGATTCTGACGAGAACATCAAAAAGAATTTGGCGTTTGCGCGGAGCAAAAGAATAGACAAAGTCACCGTCAAAACAGAAACACGTGTCCTGCAAACCCTGTTCTTCTGGCATTATGATTTCTCGATTAAAACTAAATTCCTCCTTACTTGCATTTTTTTCGGCCTTGTTTGTATATGCATTGCAGGAATAATCTGGTTTGCTCGAACCGGGCCGTTGATGACTGTTATGATAATCTGTGGTGTCTTAACGGTCTGTTTCCTCGCCTCGGTTATCGTGGAGTCCGGCAGTAAATCCGGCAGAGTTTGCGGCGTTGTCACCGCCGCCGAGGTTATTGCCCGCCAAGGCGACGGACAAAATTACCCCCCCAGTTTCAAAGAGCCTCTTCACGAGGGAACAGAGTTTGATTTGCTTGAAAGCAGGCCCGGTTGGTTCCACATAAAACTTTCCGATGACAGCGACGCCTGGATTCCCGACGGCAGCGCGGATTTAATCTGACCTCGCCGTTCACCTACAGTTTCCTGTCCAATTTCCGATAGCTGATTGCCTCGGCAATATGCTCTGCGGCGATTGTTTCATTGCCCGCAAGGTCCGCTATCGTTCGCGCAACTTTACAGATTTTATCATGGGCGCGGGCCGACAGTCCGAACTCAGTCATTGCCTGCTTCAGTAGCATCTCGCAGGACGTGTCAAGGTCGCACCACTTTCGGACCTGCTTATGACTCATTCTTGCGTTCGTCATAATCTTACCGTTGCCGAATCGCCTCTTCTGAACGCCTCTGGCCCTGATAACATCTTCTCTCATCGTAGCTGAATCGAGCTGACCTGATTTGCTGCGCAGCTTGTTGAAACTTATCGCCGGAACATCGATGTGAATATCGATTCTGTCCATTAGCGGCCCGGATATTTTTGACAGGTATCTCTCGATTTGCCTCGGCGTGCACTTACATCTTCGCGAGTCGGTTCCGAAATATCCGCATGGGCACGGGTTCATCGCCGCAACCAGCGTAAATTGAGCGGGAAAACGTATCGTGCCCTTGGCGCGCGACACCGCGACAAAACCGTCCTCTAACGGCTGGCGAATCATCTCGAGAATATGCCTCGGAAATTCCGCGAACTCATCGAGAAACAGTATCCCGAAATGTGCCAGTGACAGTTCTCCCGGCCGTGGATTTGTGCCCCCGCCTACCAGTGCCGGACCGCTCGCCGTATGGTGGGGCATCCGGATAGGCCGTGTCGCCAGCAGTGCCTTGCCTTTGCCCAGTAAACCTACGGATGAATATATGCGGGTCGTTTCGAGCGATTCTTCCAAGCTCAGCCCCGGCAGTATAGTCGCTAATCTTTGCGACAGCATCGTCTTGCCTGCTCCCGGTGGACCTATCATCATTATATTGTGCCCGCCCGCTGCCGCTATCGTCAGTGCTCGCTTCACACTTTCCTGTCCCTTGACGTCCGCAAAATCAAATTCGTAATTTGATGCCTCCTCGAAGAGCTCATCGATATCGACACTCGTTGTCTCCAGTGATAGCTGACCCGAAAGAAAACCCGCCGCCTGAGCCAGCGAGCCGACCCCGTAAACTTCGATGTCCTGAACGACCGCCGCTTCCTCCGCGTTCTCTAAGGGTACAATCATTTGCTTAAAACCGTTCGCCGCCGCTGTCATCGCTATGCTCAGCGCCCCGTTCACTCCTCGAACACGCCCGTCGAGCGCAAGCTCGCCGATGATAACGAAATTCTTGAGTACCGAGCTTGCTATGCTTCCCTCACCAATCAGCATACCTAACGCGATAGGTAAATCGAAAGCCGGTCCTGCCTTTTTAACGTCGGCCGGTGCCAGGTTTATTAACGACTGCTTCCTGGGATACTTGTACCCGCAGTTAATAATCGCGCTCTTAACCCGCTCGATGCTTTCTTTCACGGCTGTGTCCGGAAGACCCACAATCAGCGACTTCTCGAACCCGCCCCGTGAAACGTCGACCTCGACCTCGCAAATAACACCGTCAATCCCAACCAACGTTACACTGTACAATCTCGCTAACATATCTGCACCCCATATTTTTAAAAGCCGCATTTTAAAGCCAGCCCTCCACCGCCGCAAGAAAATCCTTTGATTTAACCACCCGCAGACAGTAAAATGTCGCTTTACACACTTGTTAGTAAAGGGTTTTTTCTATGCCTATGCGAGTATATTTGTCACGACCGGACATCACCGAAAAAGAAATCGAGGCCGTCTCTGCCGTTCTTCGCACCCCCAATCTTTCACTCGGCCCGAAACTGCCCGAATTTGAGGCCGCTTTCGCCGAATACATCGGCAGAAAACGCGCCGTCGCTGTTAATAGCGGAACAAGCGGCCTGTTTTTATGCATCTTGTCGTTGCAGATCGGCCCCGGTGACGAAGTCATTACCACCCCCTTCACTTTCATTTCCTCCGCAACTACTATTATGATGACCGGAGCCAAACCCGTCTTTGTCGATATCGACCCCACAACCTTGAATATCAACCCGGAAAAAATCGAATATAAAGTCACTAAAAAAACCAAGGCTATTATGCCGGTCGAGGCTTTTGGCAGCCCCGCCGGTTTCGATAAAATCTCACAAATTGCCCAAAGGCACAACTTGCCCGTCATTGAAGATAGCTGCGAAGCGTTGGGC
>CAZDQP010000126.1:0-7372 GCA_964507485.1 uncultured Pirellulales bacterium
ATTTATGACAAAGTCAAATTTTTGTAAACACAGCTTCGAAAAGGAGTTACAGCAAAATATCTAAATTGGACACTTGGTCAAAACGAACCCAAACGAACCCAATTTTAGTATGCTCTTTTAGATGGTATAAGCAATTGTTAAATCAGCGTATTGGGTTATAATGTAGTTGCGACAGTTTTGATAAGGAGATCAAAGATGAAGTTATATCTTGTTCAGCATGGAAAAGCGGCTTCGGAGGATGTTGACCCGCAGCGGGGACTTACCGAACAGGGACGCAGCGAGGTGCAGAGAGTCGCCGCTTTTATAAAACCTTTGGACTTGAGCGTTGAGTATTTGTGGCTCAGCGAGAAAAAACGGGCGGAGCAGACAGCGGAAATTCTCGGAAGGGCCATCAAGGCAAAAAGAGCTGCTATACACGATGGCCTCAAGCCGAATGACGACGTTAAGGCCTTTAAGAAAGAGATTTCTTTGGCTAACGGCGATATTATGGTCGTGGGTCATCTGCCTTTTTTGAGCAAGTTAGCGACGCTGCTTTTAAAGGGAAATTCATCGGCCAATACAGTGGCGTTCAAAAATGGCGGTATTGTGTGTCTGGGCTATAACGAAGAAAAACGGTGGCAAATCGAATGGCTAGTGACACCTGAGCTAATTAACTATGGCGACTTTACCGGATAGTTCCGAATCTATTTCGAAACTGCGGGAATTAATGGAGCCGTGCGTTCTTTGCCCTCGCAAGTGCAAAGTCAGCCGCAGTAAAGGCGAAACTGGCTTCTGCGGCATCGGTGATAAGCCATTGGTCAGCTCAGTCGGGCCGCATTTCGGAGAGGAAAGCATGCTTGTCGGCCGGGGTGGGTCCGGCACGATATTTTTCGCCGGCTGCAACTTAGGATGTGTGTTCTGTCAGAACTTCGATATCAGCCATCATTGCAGCGGCAGGGAGGTGACAGAGGATGAGCTGGCCCAGTCGATGCTAAAATTGCAGAGTATCGGGTGCAGCAATATCAATTTCGTTACGCCGACCCACGTTGTACCTGCCATCGCAGCGGCCCTTGAAACGGCCCGGAAGTTAGGGGTGACTATCCCGGCGGTTTACAATACGGGCGGGTACGATTCGGTTGAGACGCTGGAGATTTTAGAGGGCTTTATGGATATTTATATGCCTGATATGAAGTATTCGGATTCGGCGGCCGCCGAGGAGTTGTCCGGAGCGGCGGACTACCCGCAGGTCAACCGTGATGCGGTCAGGGAGATGCATCGGCAGGTGGGTGATTTACGAGTAGAAAAGGGGCTGGCCGTGCGCGGACTGCTGGTCAGGCATCTGGTTCTGCCGGACAATCTGGCGGGCAGTTACGAAACGATAGATTTTTTAGCGGAGGAAATCAGCCCCAAAACGGCAATCAACGTGATGGACCAGTATCGTCCCTGCTATAACGCAAACCTGCACCCCAAGATAAACCGCAGACCGACATCCGAAGAAATCGAATCCGTGCTGCAGTATGCAGCACGGAAGGGATTGCGTATTATCTCGTAGCGTTCCCGGCGGGGGGGCGTATACTTTACTGGCTGCCGCCCGGCGGAGTAGCTATCATCTGTTGCTGAATTTGCTGCTGCATCATCCGGAACATTGTCATTATTTCGACAAGATGTTCCTTCGGAATAGCGACATTCAGCGCAAAAGTTCCGTCGCTGACCTTGCCGGCAAAAACGAGATTATTCTTTGTCGGAACATCAACCGTGGGCAGCGGCATAGGTGTTATGCCCCTCATCATCTTAAAGAGCCGCAGATAGTTGTAGGTGAAAATGAAGTCCTGGTTATCGGCATCGGGAATCAGCGCCTTCGCCTTTTGTATTTCCGTACAAAGCGTCGCAGGCGGGGTGGATTTTGCCTGGTCAATGAGCTTGTATATGTCTTTGGAGTCGTTCGAAATTTGGCAGACCCAAAGCCCGTTGACGATTGCCCAGCGGTAGTTCATTCCTTCACCGTACATATTATTGACCATCTGTACCTGCGGCGAGTTTGAATCGCCCCAGTTCATATCGAACCTTGCGGAATCAATCTGGACGCCTTTGTAGTTGTCGACACCTCGCTCTACTGTAAAGGAGGTATTCATACCCATTTTCTTATAAAAGTCATCGTAAGCACTGCCGTTCCAGAGATTTGCGAATTCTTCGGCGGCTGAGCAGAACTGGTCGCCGTCTTTAACCTCGAGGAAGTATTTGGCATTGAATGGGGGCTTATTATTAGGGTCGGCGGAGAACGAGCAGACGCAAAGGCCGCCGATAGAATCAATTAGTTGTGAAGAGAGTTTTTTTATCTTTGCAGCGTCAGCGGCGTTCGGGTCCCTGCCGGCCATATTAGATACGAGGTCGGTGGTCAGGTCGTACATTTTTTTCATCGAGCTGTGATTTGTCCTCATAACAAAATTCATAACGGCGCCATCGTTGAGGTAACCGGCGAGATTTCTCTTGGATTGCGGTGCGGAATCGGCAGTGAGGATTGCGGCTGTGTCGGTACCAGTTCGAGCCTTGAAAGCAGCATTAATCATAAGGAGGCTGGGTTTCGGAGTGGTCGCGATAGTTAAAGAATCACCTTCAGCGAGCAGGGTTTTGAGCAACTGTATGTACCCATCTATCATAAAAGAAGGATCCATAGGCGAATCAGGTGAGTTTTGGCTTGCAGCTGTTTTCATAGTTTTCTTTAGCTGCTCCAGCGTGTCGAATAAAGCTTGGCCGTAGTTGTCTGAGGCATTTTTAATATTTCCATAAATCCAGATGAGGTCTTCGTCGGCTTTTTTTAACTCGGCCGAGTCGAGTGCAGAGAAAAGTTTCGGAGTGTCGGGGGCGGAGAGCAACTTTGCCATATTCAACGTTTTGGCGTAATCTTTGGTCTGGAGGGCGTAGTTGCCGAGTTTTATGAGGCAGCCGAAAGGTTTGCCATTGAGCATGATGGTTGAAATGCCGTTGACATCGGGTTTCGGTACATTGGTGTTGGCATCGGTAATTAAGCTGTAGTCGGTTATTGGTAGGAGTGAGTATAAATCGGGTATTTTCTGATTTGGTGCTACAGTTGCGAAGATGACGAAGTTGCCCGCCATATTCAGTCCCCTAAGCTCCGGGTTGCCGAGAATCTGCGCGAACTGCGTTCGCACCAACATTGAGGTTGCAAGCGGTATAGGAGAAACTCCCACAAGGAACTGGTCAACCATATTGGCGGTGTATTCGAGGTTTTTGATTCGCAGGCAAAAGAGTATATCGGCGGGGATATTCTTGAGAATGTGGTCATTTTGTGCCGACTGCACGGGAGCAGCGACACACAGTAGAGCTAAAACTATCGAAATGATTCTTGATTGTTTTCGGAACATTTTTTGTACCTCCCTTAGATTATTATTTTCTAAAATTTTACTATAATATCGCTACAATGTTTGCAAGCTGCAGTTTGCTGTGGGTCTGCATAAAAACGACGGTTTATTTGTTTGAATCTTCAATCTCATCGGCGTATCGTTCATCCAAGTCATCATTTGTTTCCTGAATCTGCCCTTCAAGTTCGTAGATAGTTGTCTGTAATTCTTCGTTCTCCTGCTGGAGGGTACGAACTTTTGCTTTTTCTTCTTTCAACTGGTTTCTAAGTCTTTCGAGTGCTAGCTGAGCATTTTTGGCCTTTGCAATAGTGGAGTCTCGCTCGTTAGTAAGCTCGGTAATCTGAGATTGTAATATTTCCTGGTCCTGTTCGATATCGACAAGTTCGGAACGGATTTCTTCCCGCTCTATGGAAGTTTTGTCGAGGTCCTGCTTCAAGTTTTTGTTTTCGGCTTTAATTTTTTCCAAAGAGGCCAATGCATTTGCCAATTCGGCTTTAGCTTTTTCTGCTTCGGCGATGGCAGCGTCTCTTTCTTTGGTGCCGCGGTCGCAACCGGTCAGCGTCGACAGATAAACCAGCATAGATAATAAAATGAGAACAGATTTGGTTTGGTCCATTTCTTTGCTCCTTAAATAATTTAGCTATTGCACTATCCTGTTTTGTTTTCTTTGGCTGTAGCGGATTTTCAGGAATAGTTCTTTATTTATTATCAAGTTCAAACTTGTAGCTTAGTAATTTGTAAATGAGTTTCGCAGCGAGGAAATCCGGCGCTTTGTTGTTTTCATCAGGGCATAACTCGACAACATCGAAGCCAGAGATATTTTTTCTGCCTGCAACCTCTTTTAGTAAAGCCAACACATCATACCAAAGCAATCCACCCGGCTCTGGGGTTCCTGTGGAGGGCATTATGGAGGGGTCGAACACGTCCAGATCGATTGTTATATAGACGTTGTCAGAGAGTTTTGAAATAACTTTCTTAATCCATTCTATATTGTCGTATATGTCCTTTGCGAAAAACATTGCTGACGTATCTATAGATTTTTTTTCGGAGTAATCCATACTTCTAATGCCGACCTGAACAATCGGGCAAATCTCTTTTGTCCGAGCCATAACACAGGCATGGTTATATTTCGAACCGTTATATTCTTGTCTTAAATCGGAGTGTGCGTCCAGTTGCAAGACAGTAAGATTGTCGAACTTTTCGGCATGAGCATTAATTGAGCCGATGCTGACCGAGTGCTCACCACCTATAATTATCGTGAATTTGTTTTGTTCAAGATAGTATTTTATTGTCTCGGTGACTGTTTTAATCATCTCCTCGGTAGAGATTTCTCCGCCTATTGTCTGTTCGGTGAATATGCCTTTTTTGTAAACTTCCGAATCAGTTTCTATATCATAGAGCTCCATATTAGCCGATGCTTCAAGTATGGCATTCGGACCATTGTCGGCGCCTTTGAGCCAGGTGCTTGTTCCATCGAAGGCAACAGGCAGTATAACTACGCCGGCATTGGCCTGATTAGAATATTCTTCGGGCAGGTATCCAAAGTTAATTGTTTCTTTCATGGCGAATCCCATCAGTGTGCTTAATCGAATAAAAACATTGCTATTGCTACAGTAGTTGTCCAAAGGCCTTCCAACCCTTTAGCGGTCTGTGTAATATTGGTTGTTTTAACAAACAAACCGCTAGACTTGTAGGCTTGTTCTTTTTCCGACCATGCTTTGTCTGGGTCCAGCTCCAGACCAAAAGTGGTTCCGAGCATACCAGCGGCTAGGTCTTCGGCCATATCTGCTGCCTGCTGGCTGTTCATCCCGTGGCCGTGTACCTCGCTTAGGTATCCCCACTGGCCTTCATCTTTGGGCAGGGCAATTCCTATCGAAGATGCTACTAGTCTTCCATGTTCATTAGTATCAGCCCTAGCCAGTACACAGTAGCTTATCTGGCCTGGAATCAGCTTTTTCAATCCGTGTTCCAGGCTGATAACTTTGCATCTTGGAGGCATAATTGATGATACCTGAACTAAGTTCTGTTGGGCTACGCCTGCTCCTCTTAACGCCGCCTCGAAAGACTTTAGCTGGTATTTATGTTGTCCGACTCCTTTGGTCAGAAACATTTGGGTGGGGACAGGATTGTACATTTTGTACTCCTTTTTTACTTAATATCACTTTTAAGACTGGTTGATTAACATTAAAACGTCAAACTATTTTAACATCGTATGTACCAGTTTAAAATGTCGAGATCCAACTGTTGGCAACAGCATTATCTGTCAGTTTTCTTTGGAACAAGTAACGATAATAATTTCTGCGAGAAAGTCAAATTTTTTCTTGACCATTTGGTCAGTTTTGACTAAATAGTCGAAAAATTTATGTTAACCAATGTAAAAAGATATAGGGAAAGCAGGTCGCAGAAAAGAGCCAAAAGGACTCGCAGGAAGTTGAAAAAGGCTGCTTTAGACGTTTTCAGCGGAAAAAGCATTGATGCTGCAACGGTCGAGGAAATTACTGAGAAAGCCGATGTTGGCAAGGGAACTCTTTACCAGCATTTTGAGGATAAGGATGAGATAGTTATTACTCTGGTTGCAGAAGCAGTGAAACACTTGATTAAACGTATTCGGTCGTACGAATTTCCTCCTGAAACACTCGAAGAGATGCTTGAGCGCCTGTTTAATGCCCACCACCAATTTTTTGCTGATGCTAGTGAAGAATTCATTCTGCTTTTTCAGGGGAAGGCAATGCTCAAACTTCAGTCAGACAAGCTTGATGAACTTGAAGAACCGTATTTGCGATATTTAGAGGAAATCGAGAATCAAGTTTCCAAATACTTTTCGTCAGAAACGGAAGCCTTGAAACTTCGTCGTCTGGCGTGTGCTGTGGCGGGGTTTGTTTTTGGTTTCTTCTCGTTTGCCATGCTTGGTATGACCGAAGACGAAGTCGAGGAGAGTATTGAGACACTCAGGAACGTTTTTGTAAAGAGCTTATGTATGTTCTCGGGAGGATAAGTTTTATCTATGAAAGTTGGGCTGTAAAATTCTATTTTTAAAGTGATGTAACTTACTTAAGGATTATAAGACTACTATGAAGAAAAAACGAAAAGGTAAAACCAAGTTGACGGCAGCTAAGTTAAAGAAATATAAGGAGTTACTGTTGGCAAAAAGGAGTGAAATACTTGGCAACGTGACTCATATGGAGAATGAGGCGCTGCGTAAGCAAAGGAGTGACTTATCAAATATGCCCATTCATATGGCCGATGCAGGAAGTGATACTTTCGAGCAGGAGAATACCTTAGGGTTGATGGATAGCGAACGTAAGCTCCTTCAGGAAATTTATGACGCACTTGGCCGTATTGAGAACAAGACGTATGGGATTTGTGAAGGTGGTGCAGAGCCCATCCCACAGACCAGATTAAATGCGATTCCATGGGCTCGGTATTGCGTAAAATGTGCTAATCTGGCGGAAAAGGGGCTTCTTACCGAAGAAGAGCCTTTGGACGAATCGGATTCTGACCGGACAGACGAGGAGTAAAAGGGTAAAGATATAGCCGACGAATAATAGAACAGCTAAGACAATAATCAGGGGGACTATTACAAGCACTGCTTTTAAAAGCTACTTCGGAGGGCAATAACTGCATTGTTCCTTCAACGTCTTTGCATTACGAACGGCGTATGCGTTGTAGTCGTTGTTGAAATAGGCGAAGAAGGCCTTTTTGCCTTTTATATTATCCTTTACCCATTTTACCCAACTCTGTAAGGCGTGTTTTGAGTAGCTACCATGATACCTGCCGGTTGTGCCATGAAAGCGAAGATAGATTATATCAGAAGTAATTATGCGGGGGACGTTCATTAAATCGTGAATGCAAAAGCCAGCATTAAATTCCTTTAGCAATTCGAAGGCATCTTCTGAAAACCAGCTTTCGTGTCTAAATTCGAAAACAGTGATGAGCTTTTTAGGCAGAAGTTTCAAAAAAGCTTTTAGGTGCTTCAGATCTTTATGCATATTTGGGGGCAGTTGATAAAGAAT
>CAZDQP010000127.1:0-7280 GCA_964507485.1 uncultured Pirellulales bacterium
GGGCACATCAAACGTACGCAGAGTTTCTAGCGTATAGGTATCTGTCTACATCTTCAATGAGCGAGAAGCAGGTCTTGAGCTTATTGGTTAATCCGTCAGATGCCCAAGGAAAAATTATTCCTCAATTATACGAAACAGCAGCGTGGGCGGCAAGTAATAACGACACTATTTTGACGAGCATTTTGGAAAATGATCCAGAAGTTCTTCTCAGGAGTGATGTTGCCTCGTTCGATGTTGAAAGTAGAAAAAAATTGGTTGAAAAATTGTTAATCTTATTCGACCAAGAAAAGTTACTGGATAGAGACATTCATGGATATTACCATAAATTGAACTATCCCTCACTTGTAGAACAAATTAGGCCATATATTGAAGATAAGAGTAAGAGTTTTTTAGCAAGACGAGTTGCTATTGATATTGCTGAGGCCTGCGATGTTAAAGCGGCCTTGTCGAGTTTGGTAGCTGTTGTTCTCGATCAAAATGAAGGTATATACACACGTGTAAATGCTACTTATGCTATCTCGAGAATTGGCGATACCAAATCCAAAGCAAATCTCAAACCATTTATTTTTGGTGAAGGTGGGGACGATCCTGATGACGAATTAAAAGGCTGCGCCTTGAAGTCATGCTGGCCAGAATTAATAACAGCAAAAGAGCTTTTCACTGCCCTCACTCCGCCCAAAAGGGATAATTTTTTCGGTTCTTACCAAGTTTTTCTTGGTGAACTGCATGAAACACTTGATAAGTGTCTTAATCCCAATGATCTTATATATGCTTTGGATTGGATTGCAAATAATCCTGGAAAATGGGGATACCACTCATATCCCGAAAAAATACGAGAATACGTTATGCCGGCTACATGGAAAAATTTGCCTAACACTCCTACGCTCGTAAAACCTTTTGCTCGAACAGTGTTTGAACTAATGAAAAATTATGAGCAAATTGTTCCAGGCAATGAGCAACTTTTTAATAAAGAAATTGCTAAAGATGTAGAAAAACGCCGCGTAGTCACAAAAGAAATCGTATCTTTATTTATTTCTCAAAAACAAAATTCACATTTAATGGTGACATTATTTCCATTGGTAACAGAACAGGATATAGAATGGGTAATCGAACATTATGTTAATACGTCAGAAGAAGATGCGGACATTTGGGCAGAATTAATAAGATACTTTCCTAAATCCGCATTTCCATGGAACTATACTCGCATACTCAAGTTACGCCGAATATATCCATTTATCGGAAAGATAATTGGTAATTTTCTCAAACTTCTCAAACCTCTCTACATACTAAACATCAAAATAAGAAATCTTTATTGGCGCATTAAATTCCGTCGACATGCAAAGAAAACGAATATACTTTTATTCTTTAAACCTTCACCTAAAAAAAGAGTTCTTAGGCTTCTTGAAAAATTCGAAAACGGCGACACTAATGCTTGGTGGATACTTAATCTTGATATGACACTTAAGAAAAATAGTCGTTATTACGGAAATGAGCTTGAGTCTGATTTGACAAAGTTACCTGTGTGGGAAGAATCAGATGAAAATATGCGAAAAAGACTCGTTAGGGCAGCGAAAGAATATCTACAGTATCCTCCTAAAATGGATTTATCTTGGTTGGGCACGAATTCTTTTGATCGTCCAAATATGGCGGGGTACAGAGCATTAATACTTTTGATGAAGTTCGATCCGGATTTTGTTGCGAAGTTGCCCGTAGCTTCGTGGAAGATTTGGGCACCAATTGTCGTATCCTATCCTCTTGACAGTAGTCAACAAAGGGAACCACAACACAAGTCAATAATATCGAGTTGTTACAAATCAGCACCATATGAACTAATCAAAGCCTTAATAAAAGTTATCAGAAAGGAAAACAATCAGCATGGTCACGTTTTTATAATATGGGAAATTGAGGATATTTTTGATCAGCATTTAGGCGACGCTTTGCTCAATGAAATCTTGTCAACAAATATGAAGGTCGATGCCCTCAGCGATTTGTTAGATTTCCTTATTCAAAAAGGATTTTCCCCTGCTATTGAATATGCCAAATCTAAAATACCAATGCCTCCTCCACATGAGCAAAAAGCTCGAGAGCAAGCACTTGTAATATCTGAGTCATTATTTGGAAATTGTCCCGGCATAGCTTGGCCGGTTCTCTGGCCCGCTATTCAAGCCGACACCGCCTTCGGCAAAGAGCTTTTTGAGCAATCTGTCAGGCGTTACCGGCACGACAAGTTGGGATTCTTCGCACAGCAACTCTCAGAACAACAATTAGGAGATATTTATCTTTGGCTGGCAGAACAATATCCTCATCAAGAAGATCAGAAGCATGAAGGAGTGCATGCGGTCGGATTACGCGAGAACATCACCGAGTTTAGGAATGGGCTTTTGAGGCATTTGGAAGTACGTGGAACAGGGGAATCTTTAAAACAGATTCAGCGCATTGCCAAAAACCTTCCTAATCTTAGTTGGATAAAATGGATACTTCTTAACGCCGAAAAGAATACACGAGCAAAGACGTGGAATCCCCTATCTCCACAGCAGATCTTTTCTCTTGCCCAAGACAATCAACGTACTTTTGTCGAAAGCGGCACACAATTGCTTAATGTGATATCTGAGGCAATTCAGCGATTTGAGGAGAAACTTCACGGCGAATTTACTCCCATAAACAATCTTTGGGATAATCGAGGAAACAATCAAAAACCGTCCTATTACCCGAAAGACGAACCACATCTGTGTGACAATATTGCTTCTCACCTTAATGAGGATCTTAAGCAAAGAGGCATTGTTGTAAACAGGGAGGTTCAAATTCGACGTGGTGAGAAAACAGACATTCATATTGATGCTATCAAGCTACGAACGAAAAACGGTTTCGATATAATTAAAGCCATCATCGAAGTGAAGGGCTGTTGGAATCCAGAGTTGGAAACTGCCATGGAAAGTCAACTCATAGGCAAATATCTGCAAGATAATCAATGCCCAAATGGTCTGTATTTAGTGGGTTGGTTTACTTGCAATAAATGGGCAGACGACGATTACAGGAAAGTACGATCGCCTAAATATTCGTTTGAGGAAGCCAAGATTCACTTTGCAAAACAAGCAGAAGAGATTGTTTTGAAGAGTAGCATTCCAAACATTTTGTTGAAGTCATACATATTGGATACACGGTTGCTAAATTAAACAATTCCCCACGCCAAAAAGCATATCGATTTAGCCAATTTTTTCCTTTACTTTCCCTCGAAATTTGATATAATACCCGCCAGTTTACCAGCAGGTAAATGCATTCGCCCCGGCGGGCACGTCTTTAGGCCAGCAGGCCAAGTCAAAAATATTAAAATTAGTTTATATTGATTATCCGATTAAAAAGCTTCGGATTTATCAGCGCTGATTGTTTGCGCAGAAAGGAAAAATCAATCAAAATGAACAAAAATATGACAAACAAAGCCAATTTTCAGAAAGCCAAAAATGAATACAACCAATTTTCTAACAACCAGTTACAGCAATAATTCGCGAGTTTTGATAATGCAAAAACAAAGCCAAACAAACCCAATCTTGCCCGCCTCAGGTGGGTCAAACATTCAAAGCAAAGCCAAATCAAACCCAAATTTCACCCTGCACCCCGCGCGGTGTCAGGGCAAACTTAATCAACGAGCGACGAGAGACTGGCGACCAGCGACTAATTATGTTGACAATTGCGGGGAAATTTTTAAAGTATCACGGATAGCGGGAGTGTAGCTCAGTTTGGCAGAGCAACGCACTTTTAATGCGTAGGTCCTGGGTTCGAGTCCCAGCACTCTCAATTTTTGGATTTAGCGGTTCTTTCCGCGAGGGTCTTTATCGCCTCGCACTGAATATCCTTGCCGTAGATATTACCCTTATTTACCGCGTATGTCTTAAGCGCGAGGCTATCGGCCTGATTGAGCTTGCCCCTGCGCAGGAGTTCTTTAAAGTTAAGCTCGCGGATAGCCACATCTTTCGTATCATCAGCATTGCCATTGGCGCTTTCGACGATGCTCAGCAGGAAATCCTGTCCCAATATTTCCATACCACTGTGCAGGTCTCTCTCACCCTCCCCGGGCATATCTTTGAAAAGTTTATCAACAAATTTTGTCTGCTTATTGATTTTTGATGCCGTTGTCCGGTCTGAAGATGATAATTCGTTATGGGCACTGAGTTTTACGGGCTGGATTGGCCTGCGCCGATGGTGCTGAGAAGGGGGTTGGTTGTACCTTTTTATCTTATTTGCCTTTGCTTTGACGATACTAAAAATACCGAAAGATGCTGCCAGTATGACGAGAACCAGCATTTGCATCCAAAAGGTGTCTTCCCCTTCATTGTTTTGGGCAGCCAGGATTGTTTGTATTAAAAGAAAATTCATATTTTAATGTAGACCCAATCACAAGCGAATCGCAATACCCTACTGAAGAATGCAATCGAAGAAAAAGTTTAAACCCATTACAGGTAAACTAAACTTCATCGCAGTTGAGTCGATGCAGAAATTTCTTTAGCCGTCCTGTTTGCTCTTGCGCGAGGTTCGCTCTGTAAGCACCTTTAATGCTTCGAACTGGATAACTTTGCTATAAAGCTTGCCATCGTTCATTGCATAGACCTTGAGGGCGTTACTGTCAATGGTGTCCTGTTGCTCCCTGCGAAGCAGCTCGTTAAAAATGAGTCGGCGCATTGCTACATCGCTTTTATCATTACTGTCTATATTTTCCACGATGCTTAAAAGGAAATCCAGGTCTAATATTTCCATACCAGCGGCCAAATCTTTATCTCTATGCTTGCTCGACCCGCCTTTCAGATTTTCATCGGACGCTTTAGCAGATGGATGCACGTCAACAACTTTATTGGCTGTCATACCTTTCACCTCACTTTTCTTTTCTCTTATAGTGTTCCAGGCCATTTTTCGATACCTCCAATTTCAACAAAAACCCAAGTGATTGATAAACATCGCGATTATATACTTGTTGTTTTTATCCGTCAAGAAATTGTAAGATTTATTCAAATAAGTTCTCGGTTGCCTCTCTAAGTCAGTCAATTAGTTTAACAGCCGCATTATTCGGAAACAAGCGCATAAAGAAACCGACTGACAAGTTTGTTGTCAGCCGGCCCGTTTCAAGTCTAACTTCTGTTATACGCGCTTAGTAAAGCCAGTGGTCGCAAAAGACATTCAGGTCGTATTCGTCAATAATGCCGTCGCTATAAATATCGCAGGCAGCGTTCCAGTTGCCGTCACCGGGCTCGCTGAGCCATGCAGCGGCGAGAATAGCGAAATCTTCAGAGTCTATACTGCCATTGCCGTCGAAATCTACGGCAAGTAATAATTCGGTTACCAGTTGTATACCAGTTCCGTTCAATGGGTCGATGTTTCGGCTGTATTGTTTGTCGATTGCGTTGTTCCAGTGCTCATGAATCCCTAAGCTTTCCGTCAGCCCTCCATCGTCATTTGGGTCATAATTTACACCTGAACAGGGGTCGGGGATAAGAGCTGCCTCGTGCAGATAGTCATCTGTTCCTGAATATTGCGGGTAACCATTAATGGTACCAACGGCACCATCCCATTCGTTATCCATAAAATCGAAGGCCACCGAATCTGCTGCGACCTGGTCCTGAGAAAGGAAGATGCTGCTTGGCCAATCGGTATTAAATGGAGCCATATCCCATTTAATTGGCTGAGAATCCCAGCTGCGACCGGCAAATAGACCGTCTGTTAGAACCAGCAGTGTCTTTCCGCCGAGTTTTGGGTGACCCATCAGGTCAACATTCGCCCTGTAGTAGCCCATGCCCGGCTGAGAATACGGAGAACTATCTAAATTGGCTGGCCTGGTGTTGTGCATATTATAATAGCCCGAAGCGTTAGGTGTTCTCGACAGCGAGCCGTAAAGATTTTTGCCCGAGACAGTTATTCCGCCGCTGTTATGGCTTTTAAGAATCGGGAAATTGATAAAGTAGTCCGATTGTGCCAGATGTGTCGGAATATAATCCTGCTGTGTAACCCCGCTCCAGTGTGCGGCACAGGGATCGCTCCAGTCAAGTGGTGCGCTGTAATCAAGAGTAACCGCCGTCCTGCCGTAGTGTGAATAACCTGCCTTTGTCATATAAACAACGCCGGGACACTGGGCATAAACCATATCATACCAGTGATTCGGCATCATCATCTGGGCGTCGCCGATACTTATATCGCCGGGGCTTACGCCAACAACATCGATTAGCTGTTTCAGGAGAGCTATCGCAAGTTGCGGTGAATTGGATATCCGGCTTTTGACACTCGCCGGCATCTCACCATCGGAAGGATTGGAATACATCAGGACGAAATTGATTTTTATCGCGATTTTCTCGCCGGAAGTATAGCTGACGTCGCCTTTCCCCATTCGCTGATTGAAATTCCTGAAAATGGCATCCCAAGCATCAGCGTCGGTATTTTCGCCAGCCAGAGCACGAATTCCTTTTGAAAACATTTCATTAACAACCGTCTGGTCAGTGCAGGTATTTTCATAAGGGTATGGAGCAGTTGTTCCCCCGCTCCAGTTTGTAGCATCAGCGTCGTGAATCCAGGCAACCCGGCCTGGATTTACGCCTTTGCCTTCACCTATAGGGCTATTATGAACAATTGGCTCATGGGCATAAGCTATATTATTCTCACCGGTGTTACTCATCGACATCCAAATAAAACCGACACTTATGGCGATGCAGGTTGCCGCCAGAACATATCGTGCCTGCGCAAGCGAGCGTTTTGCCTTGCGGTACGCTGCAACCGAGCCGGCCAGACCTATCAGCCAGACAACAAAACCAGACGCCAATGGAAATGCCACCCGTTGACACGGATATGTTGCCCGTGACGGCTTCGGTATTACTCGTATAAAAAACCAAATTAGGGCTAATAAACCAGTAATTGGAAATAACCACCTCAGCCAGGAGTATTTGCCTTTCGGCACAATGGATTTACCTGTTTTCGGACAAACTGATGGAATGCGTTTTTTGCGTGAAAATGGCATTTTTACAACCTCCGGAGTCTTTTGACCGTCTGCTTCGGCCAAATTCATCATCCTCCACGATGTAGCAGAAACAACGTGAATCAAAGATTATAAATAATGTATAAACACCCCCTCCCAACCGCAGACATTCAAATATGAGTATAACAGTATTACTGTAAGATGTCAACCCTAATTTTTTTACGGCCGGATTTTTGGTTCTTTATTTTAAAAAACCAGCGGAGAGGGCGGGATTCGAACCCGCGGTACCGGCGTTCACCAGTACGACGGTTTAGCAAACCGTTGCCTTCAG
>CAZDQP010000128.1:0-7241 GCA_964507485.1 uncultured Pirellulales bacterium
CCTTCGGGTTGTGGATACGAATACTGCCGCCGCCGATTTCATAGCCGTTGACGACTATGTCGTATGCCTGCGAGCGGATATTAAGGGGGTCGCTCTCGAATTTGCTTATGTCTTCTGGCACAGGGGCCGTGAACGGATGGTGTAGCGAGTCATATCGCTTCTCGTCCTCGTTCCATTCGAATAGTGGAAAGTCAACTACCCACACGAATTCGAACGCTTTTTCATCGTAGAGCTTCAGGTTCCTCGCTATTTTGCACCGCAGTGGTGCCAGTGCCTTGTTGACTCCCTTCTCGCAGTCAGCTACCATTAAAACTAAGTCACCGTCTTTGGCGCTGAAGCGTTTGATTATCCGTTGGATTTGTTCGGCGCTGAAGAACTTAGCTATCTGGCTGGCCAGTGTTACCTTGCCGTTTTCTTTTCTGACCTTAAACCATGCAAGGCCTTTTGCTCCGTAGTCTGCGACAAATTCGGTCAATGTCTTCTCGATATCACTTCTGGAGTATTTTTCGCCGCCGCCCGGGACGCAAAGACCTTTTATAACCCCGCCTTTTTCGGTGGTTGTTGTAAATACCTTGAATGTGCACGTCTTTGCGATATCGGAAATATTATGTAATTTCATGTCGAAGCGCAGGTCCGGCCTGTCTGTACCGTAATTATCCATCGCTTCCTTATAGGATATTCGCCGCATTGGCGCCGTAACATCCGCACCTAAAATTTGCTTCCATATTTTTGCTACAAGGTTTTCGTGAACGCCGATAATGTCGTTACTGTCAACGAAACTCATCTCGACATCGATCTGCGTAAATTCCGCCTGTCGGTCGGCACGAGGGTCCTCATCGCGGAAACACCGTACTATCTGGAAGTATTTATCAACTCCGCCAACCATCAGAATTTGTTTAAATAACTGAGGAGACTGAGGCAGTGCATAAAAGCAGTTTGGAAGCAGTCTGCTGGGCACAAGAAAATCCCTTGCTCCTTCAGGCGTGCTCTTGGCCAGCATCGGCGTCTCAATTTCCAGAAAACCCAGATGGTCGAAATAGTCACGTGTGATTTTCGTTACACGATGACGTACCTTTAGCATCTTTTGCATTTCTGGCCGGCGCAGGTCGATATACCGCTGTGCCAGCCGAATCTCCTCGCTCGTCTTTATCCCATCCTCAATTTCAAAAGCAGGTGTTTTAGAGGTATTGAGGGTTTCCAACTGTTGCACGGCTACTTCTATTTGGCCGGTTGGCAGCTTCGGATTTTCCAGTCCTTCGCCCCGCGGCTGAACCACGCCTTTGGCTGCTATTACCCATTCGCAGCGGGCTGCCCGTGCCTGTGTATGCGTCTCAGGCTGTTTTTCAGGATTGAAAACCAGTTGCGTCAGCCCTTCTTTGTCCCGAAGGTCGATAAATACTAAACCGCCGTGGTCGCGGTAGGAATGGACCCAGCCGGCCAGAGTTACCTTTTTTCCGGCATCCTCAAGACGAAGCTGACCGCAGTTGTGTGTTCTTTTAAGCATCACAATATCTTTCTAAAAAAGACCAAACTACCTCCTTTAAATTAATACGCAACAGTTGGAATAGTCTATCTCCACAAACGCATCTCGTCAACAATCGCTATTAAGAATTGGATTCTGCGCAGATAATATATATTTCTCTGTAAAACAGCTTTTACAGAAGTTTGTAACCACCGCTTCTCTTACTTCCGAAGGCTTATTACCGATACTTCTCGGTTCATTTGGCGTATTTTACGGAACAGCCGTACGGTTTTGTGTTTGGGGTGCTTACTTTTTTACCCGTTGTCAATTCCGCCAGAGCTTTGTCAACATAGTTGATTACGTTGTCCTCTTGGCCCAGAGGCGAATTGTCAATTGCACCCTTGTAAGCAATATTGCCTTTGGAGTCTATAATGAACATATGCGGTGTTGTTATGGCCCCGTATAAGCGGCCGACCTTGCCGGTTCTGTCGTCGAGTATAGGGTAGCTAAGTTTGTGTTTCTCTGCGAACTCCTTGTTCTGCTCTGTAGTCAGATGTTTTGTGCTGTTTATTGCCAGCCAGACAACGTCCTGGTCCTTGTATTTGTTGGAAACCTCTATCATCGTATTTGCCTTCTCGTAATGATATTTGACAAACGGGCATTCGTAGTTGAACCATTCCAGCACCACGATTTTACCCCTATAGTCAGACAGACTTATTGTTTTACCGTCGTAGTTGGCCAGTGTAAACTCCGGCGCTTTGTTTACAGCTTCATCTTCCGCCGCCGATATATTCCCACCCAGAACGCTGAGCGTCACGGCTATTATCATTATTGTAAAGATTGTGTTTTTCATTGCTCTGCTCCTTTCATTAAAAGGTTCTTAAATTGCCTTTATCCTGAATATCAATACCTGCCGAGGTGAATTTTTGTGCTTAATTATGTTAAAATTAAGCCAAATTTTCGGGCAGTCGCGGGCATTGGAATAATTTTGATATTATTTTTCTAAGGCCGAACTTTTTGCTTGTTGAAGGCGTAGCAAATATAGTAAAGTACAGTGGGCTGGGGTTTTAACTCCTCTTTTTCCTCCCTCCGACCTCAGCCCATTTTTTATTGTTCACCCAATCTTTGAAAAAGCTCTTTTGGGACCGGTTAATTATTTTTATTAAATATTGACAGAATGTTATTTTTTTATAATTTTTTATCAGAATGTAACTGCCTTTAGATAAATAGCTTAGCAAAACTACCTTTCGCAAATCCGCTGCAAAAGCGAACATATGCCTGAAAATTACTTTACTTAAAATAGACAATAGTATAGAATACTACTTAGTGATAGAGCTTATACTTCTGCGGATATTTTTAAATGGATAAGAACATCTTTAAGTAGAAAGGTATAAGACTCGAGGAAGCTTTAGATAGCATTTAACAGGGCTGAGAATATATCGCTTTTTCCTCTCCCTCCGCACTCAGCCCTGTTTTTATGCGCACTGGATCGTCATACCGCTATTATTGGCATTATCCCGGGCGGTTTAATGTTATTAGCTTGCCGGAATAAAAACCCTGGTTCCGAGTAGGATTTCTTGAGCGTCTTTTTAATACCGACGGCTTGTTATCTTGCTGGTGCGTCTGTAGTTAACGAAGAAATACCGCAGCGCGTCTATCGGGTGGTCGTACAGACCGTCTTTCAGTGGAAGTTCGCCCGCTCTGCCGCCTTCCGGGTAGCGATAACACTGCATTGCCTCTATCAGCCGCTGGCACCTCGGCGAGATTAACAGTCTGTTTTTGCCGTCGCCTGCCCGCAGACTTCGGCGTATTAGTTCGAGACCTTCGAGGATTCCGCTTCGCCGAAATCTCGTGACTATCCCCAGCGTGCGCAATTCCTTCACCGCGCTTGTACCGGTGATATCGCTTGTGCTTTTACCTGCAGGGTCGCTGAATGTCGCTGCAATGCGTCCCTCTTCGACGGGCGTTCGCTTTTTTATCTCCTCGGCGTGTACGTCTATCGTTGCTCTGCTGCGAACATACTCGTCTATCACCCGCACAATGCCGTTTTCACCAACCTGTACCCACAGGCACACAAACGGATTTACGAAGCCGAAATCAAGCGTCCTGTACAACGGCAGGTTCGGGTCGTAATCGACCTCCCGAACGTGTATGGACGGCTCGAACTCATCGAAGACAACGTTTTCCCTGCTGGGTTTCTTGCAGAGCATTTCCGCCTCCCAGCCTGCCCTGCTCGCCCGACGCATAACAGTTATGCAGTCATCAATCTTCAGATAACCAACACCTCTCTTTGCTTTACCCCCGCAGTCGGACCATAGTGGACACTGTGAGCAGGTCCTGTCAATGCATTTTTCTATCACCTCCCACAGGCACCATTTTAAAATCGGTGTACCGAAATCCGGCGCGGAGGCAACTATTTTTTGCATCAGCCCGTAAGGCCGGTGCATCGTGCTTATCATCTCCATCGTCGCCAGCAGGCCCGCCGTGCTTTGCGTGGTGAATTTCGCCGCTGCAAAAACATCCTCATCGAAAAGCTCGACTTCGTCGCAGCGAAGCTTCTGAATATGCTGCCCCCGTACGCTCATTGGCGACTGTGTCAGCACCTCGACTGTCGAGCCGTTGGCAAACCGGCACTTACTCTTGCGGATGGGCCCTGCAAGCAATTTCTCAAAACCGTTGCGCAAAAAGCTGATTAAATATTCGTACATTCTCCCCGCCTGCTCGCCCGAGCCGCTGAGAATTCGCACCTGGCACTCGGCTTGAAAATGCAGTCTAACAAAGTAGCAATGGCCGCTAATTCTGTCTTCCCGCCTCCGCGGTTGGCCCAGACTATTCCGTCGCCGTTCACAGCTTTTTTCGCCGCAAAGTCGGCTAAGAAACTGTACTCGAGATAATCCATCGGACTGTTATGTCCCTTGCAGATTCTTTTGTCGGGGATATCGATACCTAAATAGACCTTAACATAGTTTTTGATGTCCCCTCTTGTCACCGGAGCTCTGCGCCGCAGACTTGAATATACCTCCACCGCCTTTTCTGTTCTTTCAAATTTCGTTGATTTACCTAGACCCTTTTTTGCCATTAGCCTTGCTCCTTAAACGACTTACGATGGTGGTGACAGGAGATGAAAAAAATAAAAATTTTTTATATAAATTTTTTGCCTCCCCTCATAATTGGAGTATATTTTAAATAGAGACATATGAAAATGAATTTGACTTCGCGAGGCCGGTTTTGATGAAAAATATTAAAGAGCGTTATCGCACAAGGGAGACCGACCAGACAAAATACGAATAAAAAGCGGTCTGCGTCTCCCTTTTGCGCAGACTTCTTAAAAATTTTATTTAAGTATGTCACTTCAAAATTTTCTCCTCCGCCATTGCCGCTAATAATCTGCTTGCCTGCTCGCCCGAAAGCTGCTCGACTTCCGGCTTGACCGCCTGTTTCTCGCTGTCCTTTTTGTCCTCGGGTACTGCCTGTGGCTGACAGATGATATCTAAACACGCCTTGCGAGCCGTCTCTGCCTTCTCGGAGGTGGTAAGCTCGACCAGTTTCGCCGCCGCAAGGTAGCGGTATTTCGCCAGTAAAAGCTCGCTTCTCCGCCTTGCGTTGTTGGCATATCGGTTGAACCGTTCCGAGAAAAGCTCGTCCTCCAGCCATCTCTCGTATGTGCTCCTGCGGACCCTGTGTTTTTCCAGGACCCCTTGCTCATTGAGTTCGCTGTTAAACAAATCCTCTAATACCGTTAGCTGTCTCTTGCTTAGATATTTTTGTTTGTCCATAATCTCTTATGTTCTCGAATTAAGTTTTAATTGGTTGAGAAACTGCCTCGCTATATAGGCCAGTGCCGCTGCCCTCTTCGCTGCTTTCGTTTTTTCGCCCCCCGTCTTTTGGACTGACGATAGTGCCCTCTCTATTGTTTTTTGTTGCGTATCACTGACAAAGAACACCATCGGATTTGAAAAACAGTTAGCGCTTGCCTCCGCCGGACTGCTCGGCATTTTCAATCTCGTTAATCGCTCAATCTGTTTTGCTGTTTGCGGCAGAAGCTTACCGAGTTTGGCCGGGTCCATCCTCCCGCTAAGCCGCTTCAGCAGATTTATCTTTTTGCCGAGGTTGTCCGAGCCGCACAGACGGTTGATAGTAGCGAGCAAAATGTCCGTTTGCTCGTCACCGATGTCCCACACTATACAGTCAGCGACTGTATAGCCGAGTTTTGTCAGGGCGTTACACCGGTGATGGCCGTTGATTATCTGAAAAAATCCTCCCCTCTGCGGGTGCGGACGGACCAGTATCGGCTCGTATCGTCCGGTTAGCTTTATGTTTTTAATGAGCTTCCCCAAGTTGGAGTTACTCATTATGTTCGGATTGTCCGGATGTGCGATTAGTTTCTCTAACGCTATCGATTGAATTGGATTTGTCATACCTTAAGTCCCGCTTTCTTATTAAACCAGATATAATACACCGGCCGAAATGTTAGCTTGCTTAGCACAAGTCTTGTTCGCTCCAGGCCGGCCCTCTCAAACCGCCTTTGGCCGTAGCTTTGCATAAAACGGCTGATTTGCTGCTCGATAAAATCAGATTCCTGCTTGCCTAATCCGTCGAGTCTCTTTTGTACTCTCTCAGCGTCTATTAGCTCCTCTTTTTCAATCCCGACCAAACTGAGTGCCTCGACAAGCTGAACGCATCGCGACGGCATCTTCGCCGTGAACGCTTTCATCCCCGCTTTTTCAAAGAACGGATTTACCAGCCCCATCACCGCCATCGCTTCGACTATGGGGACGTCAGCTTTCTCCATCGTCTCTCGCACTAATTGGCTCGCCAGACCCAGCCCGCGGTACCTCGGCTCGATTATGACACGCCTGATGCAGCGAATGTTTTTGTTGATAAGGGTAAATCGCGTCTTTTTATCAATCCCTAAAAATAAATTGTCTGTAGCTACGTTGCGAAGCTCAACACCTTCGCTCGGCAGCGTATAAACGATAACTCCGACAGTCTCTGCCCCTGACCTTACGCCAACGGCTTTACTCGCCCTCAGCACAAAAATCGAAGTAAACATGCCGAGATGACTGTCCCTGTAGTGATACCGCGCCAGCCTCCTGTAATCCTCAATACACCCGCCCTCAATCCGCAAATTTTTTGTTACACTGCATCTCCGCATTGTTACGCCTTAATAGAAAGTTGAAAATCAAAAACCCCCGTATTGCCCCCATTGTGTAGCTTAATGATTTGTTATTCGATGTTTACTGCTAATCCCCTTCGAGCCAGTTGTTTGCAAGAACTGCATAGTCCGCCATATTAACTATCCTGTCGCCGCCATCCGGTGCGATATCGGCAATACAGTATTGAACCCCCGTCCTGAGCCACTGCGTCGCGAAATCAGTAAGCGCTTCGAAATCAACCGTAGTTTGCCATTGGTTTGCAAAGATAGCCCAGTCGAAGAAGTTCACAACCCCATCGCCGCCCTCAGGCCAAAAATCTGCTGGTATCTCCTCCAGCAGCCATTCCTCGCACATAACTGCAAGGTCATTCATTTCTACACCGTCCGGACACACAAAATCTCCTGGTATAAATTCCCACCACAGCTTCGGATACTCCTCACCATCAATGCACATCCGCCAAAGATCATTCCGACCATTAATTACCTCGCCAACAAAGTCCCAACCGACATCCGTAAATGTACTCATAGTTTGCATCTCCGCTGTTGTCTTCCCTGTCCCCCCCGCACTGCTCGCTTGTCCGCTGCTGTTCACATCCCACAAGCAATTGTTCACATCTCCATAAT
>CAZDQP010000129.1:0-7099 GCA_964507485.1 uncultured Pirellulales bacterium
GGGCAGCGCTATGTCGCACTTGATGTTCCAGATACCATCACAACCTTCGGTGTATTTTGCTATTTTGTGGTAATTGAGGTATTCCTTGATACGTTTCCGCTCTATTTCCTTGATTTTCTTAATGGTATCGAGATTTATGCCGTCGGCGTCGTAAATATAACCGTTTGAGTCACTCATACCAACTACTTTTCCGCCTAGTTGCTGTATCTTTTCGGTAGCGTAAATTGCCACGTTGCCTGAACCGGAGACGACTACTGTCATTCCGTCAAAGGATTTGCCATGGTCTTTAAGTCCTTCTTCCATAATATAGACTAGACCATAACCAGTAGCTTCTGTTCTGACCAGAGAACCACCCCATTCGAGTCCTTTGCCTGTGAGGACTCCGGTGAACTCATTTCGAAGCTTCTTATACTGACCGAACATAAAACCTATTTCGCGTCCGCCGACGCCGATATCACCTGCAGGGACATCGGTATCCGGTCCAATATGCCTGAATAATTCACTCATAAAACTCTGGCAGAATCGCATCACTTCATTGTCGCTTTTGCCTTTTGGGTCAAAGTCGGAGCCGCCTTTGCCGCCCCCCATCATCAGACCAGTAAGTGAATTTTTAAGAATCTGCTCAAAACCCAGGAATTTGATGATTCCAATATAGACGCTCGGATGAAACCTAATCCCGCCTTTATATGGTCCCAGAGCGCTATTGAATTCGATTCGGAAACCGCGATTAACGTGGAATTCGCCTCTATCATCTTGCCAAGGAATGCGAAAGATTATTTGTCTTTCGGGTTCGACAAGGCGATTGAGGATTTTAGCCTTGACATATTCCGGGTGCCTTTCAAGGACCGGTTCAAGACACTCCAATACTTCTTTTACAGCCTGGTGGAACTCAGTTTCACCTGGATTACGTTTGAGAACTTGTTCATAAACCGACTGGACAGTGTTGCTTGTTTTCATTTAAGCGATCTCCTTCTTTATAGTTTTAATTTACAAATTAAGAACATTGTTATCACAATATCTGATAACACCTCACAGAGCAAAGAGTATAATGTTCATTTGAGGCAATAGAAAGCGTTAAATCTTAATAACATTCATTAGATTAGCTAATAATTGTAGGGTGTATTTTAATAGTAAAGTGAGTGGCGTTTTTCAAGAGCAAAAGCAGATTACCTTCTGAGAGATGACGTCGCCAGCGATGCGGACAGAAGAATCTACCAGTTCGATCACTTTAATGATATCTGCATATTTGTTCTTTTCCGGCAACAAACGGGCGAGGTCATTTGGCTGTGACAAGAACCATTTCTCGTTGAATCTGAATCCCTTACGGTTTGGGAAAATTGCTAAGTAAAAAATGTCATTTTCTACGAGATCCTGGAAGAAGTGCGTACCGAAAGACAGATCTGGGACAAGGTTTGTGCCTTCGCAGGCTAGTTCGCCAAGGATGGCCACGTTGTTGATTTCTGAGAAACTAACAGGCACTCCGAGTGAAGGTGTTGTGGTGCCCCAGCGCCCGGGACCGAGCAGTAGCAGGCCGGTGTTTTCTCTATTAGTGACTTGCCTATTCAGAGCTCCTACGGTGCGCGCAATATCATATTTTTGCTGGATTGGCAGAGCTTCATATTGTTTTGGGTTGACGAATACTATACGTTTGATATCGAGAGAAATTGCTCCACCCATGAAATATCCCTGGCAGTGAAACAGGATTTTGTCGGGATTGATGTCGGTGGGGATGGTGACACTGGCACGTTTGCCTTTTGTCTGGAGCGGTCTGCATTGAAGCAGATTTACCATAAATTTGCCTTCATTGGTGAAATTGATTGTAAATTCCACATCGACCGGATAATTATAGCTGTTTTCGAGCCGTCTGAGTATTTTTTGCATAAGTGAAACGAAATCGGTTTCCTTAAGAAGTTTTTCAAAGGTAAGTAGCCAGTATTGCTGCTGTTCCAGGCGAAGACCTTTTGCTTTTTCGGCCATTTCATGGTCTGATACTGCGAAAAAGTCGAGTTGTAAATTGACTTTTTTACTCAATAATTTCTGAAGAGGCACCGACTCGAGGCAGTTATTCTGGATATTCAGCAGGTCAATATTATGCTGGGAGAATCTCCTGACGTCTTCCATATTTGCAAGCGGTTTTAGTAGCGGGGCATCAAGTGCAATAATTTGCGGGTAATCATCTTCAACGCGGTTGACAGCGCGAGTGCCAAGCCCCACAACAAGCCGTATCATGCCGGCTTTGGGGTCGAGATTCGGATTCCAGACGAAGGTATTGTAGGATAGAGCCACGCCTGCAAGGTTGGGGAAGAAGTAGCTGTTGTGATATGAGCCTGAGACACGCTGAACGAGCAACGCCATTTGTTCGTCCTGCTGGTCAAGGCCTCTTTGGAGGCGGTAGACCAGAGCCTCTTCACCCATTGTGCTTGCGTAGACCTGCCGTACAGTGTCTTCGAAACAGGCGTATCTGTCTTCTGGACCGCCCTGATTTGCACAGAAAAGACTAACGTATTTGCCTGCAAAGGCGTTCCCAAAGGCATCTTCAAGTAAACTGCTTGAGCGAACGATTATTGGAGACTGGCCGAAGTATTCCAGCATCTGTTGAAACTGTTCGCGAATCTGGTCGGGGAATTTGCCCTTTAGCATCTGCTCTCTTAATTCAGCAGCCGCTTTGAAATAATCCTCTTTGGTTTTGTGTTCCATAAGGAGTTTCCACCAGCCATTTTCAACTATATAGGAGTAAAATACGTCGGAACCGACGTAGAATGAGTCGTGTGGTTCGAGATACTTCTGTAGGCCGGGAGTTGTATCGGAGGAGACGATTTTGTTGGCCAGAAGCATACCGACGGTTTTGCCGCCGATGAATCCGGTTCCGATTAAACGGCCCTTGATGTTGAGCAGGTCGTCGAGGGAGAAGTGTTTTTTTGCAAGCGCGAGAATTCTTTTCTCTTTTCCTACCATTACCTTGCACAAGTAGTCAATAATTTTTTGTTTTTCCTTCTGGGGAGCATCAGAAAGCTGGGAGATTTCTTTTGCACGAAGAAACAAATGGTCCCAGTGGTCAAGTGTTCTTTCGGCTGACTCGATACCTTGGTCAGATATTCGTGAGAACAGCCGACTGGCATCGACACTGCTTGTCAGAGGGGAGAACTTGTCGGCCTGGCGAAGATGCGGAAGAAACATTGTCGGAGAATAACGTTTCCAGACCTTCAGGGGATGGACGTAGAACGAACCGTTGAGATTATACAGGTCCAGAAGTAATTGCGTTGTGTCGCGGATTCGGGCGATAGTCTTGAAGGAGTGATTGTTTCGTAGCAGGGCAAAGTAAGCAATTGTATCGAGCTCGAATAGGTAGGGGCAGGTAATCATAAAGAAATTGCCAATCATCAAGTCTGTCGCCCAAGAACTGAGCAGGTCCGAGAGGCAATCGAAGACATAATATACGTTTTTTCCTTCTTTTGAGATTATACTGTGAACATCAGTCGAGAATTTCTCGAAGCCGCTACTGGCATCAAGTGTATAGGTTTTGATGTCTGGATTATCTTTGACAAGTGGCGGGTGATTTGCAAATCTCATGTAAGTAACCTTTTTGTCGGTTTGGACAGCCGTTTTGATGAATGGTGTGACAAAGCTACGGAAGTCGTCAATACTGTCAACCTGCCAGACTACATTGTCGCCTTTTCGGAGGTGATTTAGCGCCTCATCGAGACCTTTTAGTCCTGTACTTGCCTGTTCGGCCATAAGTCAATTCTTTATTGTGGTTGGCCAGTTTTAGACAATCTCTAAAGAGAAGTTGCCTTTTATTTAGACACCTGTTAAAATAAGTAAAACTTATGAAAACATCTAATTACAGACCTTATTCTTTTGTCAAAATATAAAGTATACTTCAGATGCTAAGATGCTAAGAATTTTGTCAGTTGAATGCAAGGGGGTTTGTTTAATATGTTGTATTAAAGAGGCTAATAATGCATATAGATACGTTGAAGATATTCTGTGATTTAGCTGAGTTGCTCAGCTTTTCAAAGACCGCCGAGAAACATCTTCTCAGTCAGTCAGCGGTTTCGCAACAGCTTGCGCAACTCGAGCTTGTTCACAAGTGCCAGCTCATCAATCGTAAAAAGCGCCCTATTGAGCTTACAAGAGAAGGTAATTTGCTTTACCAGGCAGCCAAGGATATGCTTGACAGGTATGAGCAGCTACAAAACCAACTCAATGTCCTGAAGTCTTCCACCAGCGATAGAGTAAATGTAGCTGCCATATTCAGCATCGGTATGCACACTTTACCCAGTTACGTTAAGAAATTTATGGTTTGGCATCCAAAGGTCAATGTCCATATCGAATACTTTAGCTCTGAGAGAATTTATGAATTGGTTTTAGCTGGAGAAGTGGATGTTGGTCTTGTCGCAGTTCCGAGACAGGACAAAAGACTTGATGTTTATGACTTCCGAGATGAGCCTCTTGTTTTGGTTTGTAGCACCGAGCATCCTCTTGCGGATAAATCACGGGTTGATGTTAATATGGTGCAGTCTGAGAGGTTTATAGCTTTCGAGAAAGATGTTCCTACCCGTATATGGATAGATGGTATTTTGCAGCGCTACGGCGTAGTTATACAACCGGTTATGGAGTTTGATAATATCGAAACTATAAAGCGGGCCGTAGAAATAAACGCCGGTATAAGCATATTGCCGGAGAACACAATAGGCCAGGAAGTCAGCAACAAAACAGTTAAACCAATTCTTTTTTCAAACGGTGGATTCGTAAGACCAACTGGTATAATCGTTCTCAAGGATAGAATTTTGAGTCAGGCCAGCAGGTACTTTATCGAACTGCTTCGAAAAAAGGCATAAAAGCGAGAGATGTGGCGGACTTGACGAGGTATGGAATATGTTCATCAAAGCTGTAATATTTGATTTAGACGGGACGATAACCCAGCCGTTTTTTGATTTTGATGCCATTCGTAGGGAGATGGAACTGGCTGAGAACTCTGGTCCAATTTTGGAAGCGATGCAGAATATGTCGGCACATCAGCGTAAGCGTGTAGAGAAAATATTACACTGTCACGAGCAAAGGGCGGTAATAGAATCTAAACTTAATAACGGAGCTAAGGAGACACTCGAAGCGCTTCACAAGGCCAAAATTGACATCGGTATATTGACACGTAATAAGCGGAGCAATGCTTTCGCTATCGCCAAGAAGCACGGTTTGAAATTTGATGCTGTTGTGGACAGGGACGACGGCCCAGTTAAACCAGATGCATTCGGTGTGTTGCAGATATGTAAGCAGTTCAATGTAAGGCCGCAAGAGACTTTAATGGTAGGTGATTATCTTTTCGATTTACAGTGCGCTAAGACTGCAGGTGCTATTGCAGTTTTGCTTGCAAATCATGAGCGGGCGGATGAGTTCGCTGAATATGCGGATTTTTGTATTGAAACAATAGACCAGATACTTGAGATTATTAATAATAAGTCGGAAGAAATGAGTAGAATCGGTTGATGAACGAAGAGATTATAAAGAGAGTATTTTCTCTGTTGTTGGCGATAGCAGGAACATGCTGGGCAGGCGGGTGTGCAGAGAGTTTAGCTGGTTTCGGAATTGGACAGGCAGATGCCAATTTGATGACTAATTCGCAGGTAGATGTGGTCCTGGAACGCTTAAAAGAGGAGACGGCAGGGCTAAATTCCTATAAGAGCCGGATTGAATACAAATTCAGCCAGCCGTTATTGGAATCGGAGACGCTCAGGAAGGGTGTTCTATATTATCAGAGGTCTGATGGGAAATCGGCATTGAGAATGAATTTCCAAACCCTCAAACAAGATGATGAGGAACAGGAATATATCGAGCAATATATTTTTGACGGCGTCTGGCTCACACACATTGATTACCAGATCAAGGAAGTCAAGCGTTATCAGAGGACTGAGCCGAACGAACCGGTGGATGCTTTTGAATTGGTTAGCCAAAATTTTCCCATAATTGGTTTTAGCAAGATAGAAGACCTTAAAAAGGAGTTTGAAATAGAGTTAGTTAAGCCGCAAGGGGGTAAGGAGCAATATTTTATCCAATTGCATTTGAAAGTTAAAGTGAATTCAATTTTTAAAGATGATTATACTTGCATCGACTTTTGGATTGATAAGAAGTTATATCTGCCGGCCAAAATTGTAGCCACCACGACTGAGGAGGATATTTACGAAATAAAATTACTTAATCCTAAAGTTAATGAAAAGCTCAACAAAAAAGTTTTTGATTTTAAAATTCCAGAAGGTTTCGGCGTAGAGATAATGCCGCTAAAAAAAATACCAAATAAAAGCCGGGTTAAATGACAAGTTAAAGCGCGATCTTGAAACGATAATGCAACAACACATTGGAAATAGAAAGGATTGGAAATGGCAAAAGCAATAGTGATTTATTATTCAAGGAGTGGTAATACGAAAGAGATGGCGGAGATAATAGCTAAGTCAATGAATGATGCGGGTTTGAAAACCGACTGCAAATCTGTCGAAAATGTCAAGGCCGATGACCTGCTCAAATATGATGCTATAGTTGTCGGTTCGCCGACCTATTACGGGCATATGGCCGGGCCGATAAAGCAATTGTTTGACGATACCGTTGCCTTTCACGGTCGACTCGATGGCAAAGTAGGTGCAGCTTTTAGTAGTGCTGCAAATATCGGTGGTGGTAATGAAACCACAATTATGGGCATAATAGAAGCAATGCTTATTGCTGGTATGGTTATCCGCGGTGACCCACAAGGCGACCATTACGGGCCGGTCTCTATCAGCAAACCCGATGAAAGGGTAAAACGGCAGTGCCAGAGGCGGGGGCAGAGAATTGCAGAATTGACCAAAAAACTTCATTAAATTTACGCTCAAAGGACACCGAGACACAGAAGTAATAGCGAATATAGTTGTAAGTCCTTTTGTTTTATGGCCTTAGAAAGTTTTGGACTGCGATGGCAAAAAAGAAAAAATATGTGTTTTTTTGCAAAAAAAAGCATTTTTCTTTGACAAATCAATAATGGGTAGTTAAGTTTTTAGCGTTTTTAGGCTGAAAAAAAGCAATTTTAACCCACAAAGTGGAGGTTTACTTTGATGCAAGAGTACGAAGCCCT
>CAZDQP010000130.1:0-7086 GCA_964507485.1 uncultured Pirellulales bacterium
TCGTAAGACTGATAGATGCTATAAAAGAAAGAGTTAAAGAGCAGTTCAACATAGAACTGGAACTCGAAGTCGAAATCTGGGATTAACAATGACCGGTGAACCTTCAGGCCCTCAATCGCCATTAACCGAAAGCCCGGTAAAAGTAGCTGTCCTTATGGGCGGCATCAGTGAAGAGCGCGACATCAGTATCCAAAGTGGTAGTTGTGTTGCCCGGGCATTAAAAGAAGCCGGCTTCAGTGTGGTAACATCCGATATCAATCCTGACAATCTGGATATACTTGAAGATGGTAGTATCGATGTTTTTTTCCTTGCGCTTCACGGGAAATTCGGTGAAGATGGCCGGCTTCAACAAGTACTCGAAGACAAAAAGCTTTGCTATACTGGCAGCGGACCTAAAGCAAGCAGATTGGCTTTTGACAAGTTAGCTGCCAAACAATGTTTTGTCGAAGCAGGTGTTGCTACTCCGAAGGCAATTGCTTTTAATGTTAACACTGAGCCAAAGGAACTTGAAAACCAGCTACTTCAGTTGGGTAAGAAATTCGTGGTCAAACCAGTTCGCCAGGGAAGTACTATTGGCGTCACCATAGTTGATAATCCAGTATCGGCCTTGGTAGAAGCGCGAAAATGCACGGCCAAGTTTGGCGATTGTATGATTGAGGAATATATACAGGGACGCGAGATGACTATCAGCATACTACTAGGGCAGGCGCTACCAATTATCGAAATTAAGAGCAAGACGGGCTTTTATGATTATCATGCAAAATACGTAGATGAACAAACGCAGTTTCTTTTCGATACAATTGATGATCCTGCGCTCATAGAAGAAGTAGAAACTGCGGCAATTCGTTGTTTTAACATACTTGGACTTAGGCACTTTGCGAGAGTCGATTTTATTTTAAGTGGCAACGGAACCGTTTATGCCCTTGAGGCTAATTCCATCCCGGGTTTGACAAATCATTCACTTCTGCCTAAGGCGGCAGCGAGGGTAGGATTGTCGATGAGTGATTTGTGTAGAAAAATAATTGAAGCAACTTCAGGGGCCAAGACGGCTAAATATCATTAAGTGGCCTTCTCAAAGCTGGAACTAAAATAAGTACCAACGATTAAAATCAATGGCCAGAGGGAAAAAGACAAAAAGCAAAACGAAAAGAATTTCGTTTAAACTCGGCACGTCCAAGAGAAAAAACCGACAAACTTATAGACCGAGTTTAACAGGGATTTTGAAAACATTGGCAATAGCATGCGTTTTCATCGCTGCAGTGGCATCTCTTTACTTGGTGGAAAGATATGTAAAATCAACCAAGCCCGCTGCTACCGGTTACTTGGAGTTGGTGAGTTTACCTGAATGGGTAAGTGATGGACTAAAGGTGAAAATTTACGATGCTGCTGGCGGCGTAACCTTCAGGCTCGATGAGAAGACCGCTCAAGTGGTGGCGGAAAATTTAGCGTCTGTTGTCTGGTTAGACGAAGTGGTTGTACGAACTGCGCACGAGCGTCTACTCATAGAGGCAAAGTGGCGAAAGCCGCTGGCGCTGGTCAAAACAGGTTTACAAAGTTTTTATGTGGACACTGAAATGATCGTACTCGATTTCGTGCCGATGCCTAATTTACCCATCGTAAAGATAAAAGGATTGTCGGCCACAGGTGCACCACAGTTGGGCGAAGTCTGGCGGAGCGATGACCTTGCTGCGGCCATAACTATATTGACCAAGCTCGACCATATGGACAAATCTGTCACGCCTGACAGGCCGTTGCTTTACGAAATTGACCGTATCGACGTAAGCAATTTCAACGGTCGCAGGAACAAGCGTCTTGCACATATTGTTCTTTATGCAAAGGATGACACTGAAATCATTTGGGGTGCTGAATTCGGTAGGTGGCAGCGATATTTGGAGACAACAGATGAGGAGAAGTTGGCTAAACTTTACGCATATTATAAAGAATACGGTTCGTTATTAGGCAGAGTAAAGTACATCAATCTGCGCGACCCGCAGGATAATATCCTCCAGCCGGTTGACAAATATTAAGCTACATTGAAATAGTTCAGTGCGGTAGCTAGGTCAGTATAGCGGTAGGAGATTTGAAACTTTGTGCAGAGGGATTTGAATTTCGTCAGTGTTGATTCACTCAATCTGCTTTGAAAATTTGTATCGCCACAGCAGGAGAAAATTCTGCAGCCGGAAAAACGATATTTGTAAACGCTGCATTTTCCCCTTATATTATAAGGACATCGGCCTGTTGTCATTTGCTTTGTGTTTTCGGTGTCCAGACTCACAAGTAGATATATCAGTTCAGGAGGAGTAACGAACAAGCGATGGTCGAAACTCCCGAAATTGCAACATTTACCGCAGGCATTGCATACACCTGCCAGGTGGACTGACTCGCGGACTTGTGAATCCAGCCATTTATAAATTTCAGCCACTTGCTTCAGGAGTTGATGGTTTGTTTCACACTCTGCCACCATTTTTTGCGCTTTTTAATTTTTTCTATTTCTTCGAAACTATAGAGTCTGCCGCGATTGATGCCGCTGCATTTTTGAGTTGCCTTGTTCCAGGCATCAGCGTTGACTAAATTCTCTGGCCAAAACGGCCACGTTCTGCACTGGTTCGGCCGAACAGGATAAATCGCACATCTTTTTTGGCCGTCTATTATTTGCAAAAAAATACAATCTTTAGTATTTATCTGCTCAATAATTGTTGTTCGCAGGCCCACACGTCTGAGGTACTTTTGCCGTAATTGTTCAGGTTCAATCTTTAGAAAATCTGAGATAAGTTTAATCTCCGGCCGCGTAACCCAGATATAACCCTCGTTCGGGCCTGAGCAGCACCGCCCGCACTGCTGACATTCAAAATGCAGACCGCCAACGTACCAAGACATTTTTTTTCTTTCGGACATATTATTTACCACTTCAAGATTGCCCCGGTGTCGGCACTGGTTGCCATTGAGGCGTATTTTGCGAGGTAGCCCTGGGTTATCCTTGGCTTGGGTGGTTTCCAGGCTCTTTTGCGCTCAACTAATTCTTCATTAGATAGTTTTACATTTATTCTGTTGTTTGGGATGTCTATCTCGATAATATCACCGTTTTTCAACAAACCTATAGGACCGCCGACAGCGGCTTCAGGGCTGATATGGCCGATACAGGCACCTTTTGTTCCGCCGCTGAACCTGCCGTCAGTAATTAAGGCAACCGTTTCACCGAGGCCCGCACCTATAACATAGCTCGTGGGGCTTAACATCTCGACCATACCGGGTCCGCCCTTAGGGCCTTCGTTGCGAATCACAATAACATCACCGGGCTTCGCTTTACCTTCCAAAATCCCTTCGCAGGCCTCTTCCTGACCCTCGAAAATAACCGCAGGACCCGTATGAGCAAGCATCTTTTCAGCAACGCCTGCTGTTTTTACTACACTACCATTGGGTGCAAGGTTGCCTTTGAGTATGGCCAATCCGCCCGTTTTTGAATAAGCATTATCCAAAGTGTGGATGCAGTCTGTGTTTTTGATTTTAGCATCAGCAATATTTTCACTCAGTTTTTTGCCTGTAATAGTAATACAGTTTGTATTAAGCAAATTCGGAATTTTACTGATTTCTTTAAGTATCGCGCTTATACCGCCGGCAGCATCAACATCTTCCACGTGAAACTTGCTCGAAGGGGACACCTTACAAATATTGGGGCATCTGGCCGAAATATCATTTATGCGTTCAAGGTCATATTTGACGCTGGCTTCATTGGCAACCGCTAAACCATGCAGAACGGTATTTGTCGAGCCGCCCATCGCCATATCTAAAGCAAAGGCGTTGTCGAGAGATTCCTCGGTAATTACATCAAGCGGTTTGATATCTTTTTCAATAAGCGTTAGAATCTGCTTGCCCGCTTGTTTATAAAGTTCCTGCCGTTTCGAATTAATCGCTAGGATAGTTCCGTTGCCCGGTAAGGCCATTCCAATTGCCTCGCAGAGGCAATTCATCGAATTGGCGGTGAACATTCCTGAACAGCTCCCCGGGCCGGGACAGGCAGCGCGCTCAAGCTCTTTTAGTTGTTCCTCCGTAATTTTGCCGGCATTGAATTCTGCGATGCCTTCAAATATGCTGATAAGGTCGAGAGGTTTTCCATCTTTAGTTTTGCCGGCTGCCATAGGACCGCCGGATACAAAAATCGTCGGTATGTTTAGCCGAACCGCTGCCATCAGCATACCAGGTATGATTTTGTCGCAGTTAGGAATACAAATCAGGCCGTCAAAACAGTGCGCTCGTCCCATAGTTTCGACGGAATCAGCGACAATCTCGCGCGAGGCCAAAGAATACCTCATACCTGTATGGGCCATTGCGATTCCATCGCAGACCGCTATGGTATTAAACTCGAAAGCAACGCCGCCCGCTTGACGAACGGCATCCTTGACAACCTTAGCCACTTTATTGAGGTGAACATGCCCCGGCACAATCTCGCAGAAGCTGTTGGCAATGCCGATGAACGGTTTGTTTATATCGGCGTCAGCCAACCCACATGCATGAAGTAAACCCCTGTGCGGTGCCCGTTGGAAACCTTTTTTAACCGTGTCGCTTCTCATAATCCGGCTTCTCCAAAAGTAGTTTGTAAATTGCTAAAAGCCCTAGAACCGCAATTTTAACCATTAATTGAGGACACATAAAGAAAAAACAGTTGTTTTTAGCACGATGAAATGTATAATTTACAATTTGAATAAGTATCTTCTTTGTAAGGTTCATTTTCGCAATACAATCGAAGTTTCTAAGGAGACTAACAATGGGACAAGTTAAAATTCGCAAGTATCTGGCAAGTGTTGTAGTTTGTTCGCTTCTTTTGGCAGCAGGATGCGCCCCTCCCGGTGAGGAAGTTGCTAAACCCAAAGTCGAAATTGAAAAACAAACACCCAAAGTTCCAGCCGAAAAGTCTGCCATTATAGCACTGAAGTTCAATCCAAAAGATTCGACAACTTATAAGGTAATAACCAGGGCAGAACGGAATATTAAATGGGAAGGGGACTTGCCAGAAGAACCAACCTTTAAGGGCGGTCGCAATTACAATAGGCACGAAATGACATTCACCCAGGAAATACAAAGCGTTGATGATAGGGGCAATGCTATTGCGAAAATTACGATTGATGGACTTAAGTATTTATCTATAGTTAAGGACGATGCTGCTTATAAGTTTGACAGCGCTAAGCCAAAAGACCCGAACCACCCATTAGCAAAGTTAATCGGGCAAAGTTACACCATAAAAATTGCACCAACCGGTGAGGTTATAGAAGTTATTGACACAAAAGAGGCAGAAATGGCGGCCAGAGGAGGTACCACGATTCCAGCAACAGCTTTGAGACGACTCAGACCCGAAGTAATCAAGGAGCGACATGGAAACTTGATTTTGCCGGACGCCGAAAAAAACCAATTACACATAGGTGACAATTGGAGCAACAAGAGGAGTTTTGACTTCGGTATGTTGGGGTCGGAATCATACGAAAAGATTTATACACTAAATCAGATTAAGAACCAAGATAATCGGCAGATAGCTGTCGTAGAGATGGATGCTATTCCTGCCTCAGAGACGCCAGAAGAGCAGTCAGCTAAGTTTTTAAAAAGGTCTGATAATACCAAAACATATACTGGTGAGTTAGAGATAGATTTAACTGCTGGTAAAGTAAGGAAATACCGTGAAAAACTGCAACAAGAATGGACTGTCGACTTCTCATCAAGTGAACAGGAGCCTGTGATCTTGACAATGAGTGCTACTCGTTTTTACAGCCTCGAAAAAGTCGATTAGAAAAGGTGTGAAAACCAGAGTTCAATGTCCAAAGAGCACCGGTTATTTTGGGGTCACATTTTGCGGAAAGCGGCAAGGTGGGAAAACCTCAATCAGTTTTGAAGTCAGGATTTAAAGTCGAATCGATTGAAAGGAGCAAAGTTGAAAAGAGTCATAGCTTTTTGCACAGTTATTTTCTTCGGTGTTCTTACAGGATGTGCACCGAAAGTCGAGGAGAAAGAGCCGTTAGCCCATCTCGGCGAAACGCCGAGCCATAGTCAAGATGGAGAGAAAATATTAATAACTGTGGATTTTCGGGAAGGTCAAACTCTGCGGTACAGCTTCGTTTCCCGCAAGGATATTAAAGTTGATTGGGACCCGACGAAAAGCAGTTCTAAACGGAACAGGAGAAAGGTTGATGAGTCTTATGAGTTGATGAATATGGTTATTGACTACACACCAATTGAGGTGGACGCCTACGGCCTTACAACCGTTAAGGCAACATGCAAATCGGTACAAGTCAGTCGATCTTCAGGTCGAACAGGAAAAGAAGCGATAAAAAATCTTATGGGCAAGAGTTTCGTGTTCAATGTTGACCCTACCGGCAAAATTGAAGATTATTCGCAATTGGAGAAGTTAATCAAAGAAATTGGTAAAAAGGCCTTCCGGCCAGAAAGTAAAAGAGGGAGGATTAAGGAACCTGATATGATAAGCGATTTTATCACCACTCAATGGTTCCTTTGGGATTCGATTTCCAGCATAGAAAAAGCTGTGGATGGAGTCAGCGTGGGGCAAAGCTGGAAGTCTATACTACTTATACCAACTCCTATGGTAACCCGCAAAGCAAGAAATGTCACCTACACGCTCGATGAAGTCCGCCAAAGTGAAAAAGGGCAGCTTGCCGTGATACGGAGTACTTATTCACTTGCTGACTCAATTCCTGCTAGTTGGCCAGTGCCGTACTCCGGCAGTTTCCAAATGAGCGGTAAGTTTGGTTTCCTAAGGAACTATAGGTTCTTGGATTTAAAGGGTAAGGGTGAGGAAATATTCAATATAGATGCAGGACGAATAGAGCACTACAATCAAAGATACCAATTGCAGATGGATGCTTCCATCCTAATGGGTATTAGCAGAGGACCTAGGATAACTATCCAGCAGAATTTAACAATGAAGCTTATCGAATAATCGGTGATTGGTAAAATAAGTTCACTTTTTTACTAGTTACCATTAAACTAGTTACAACTAGTGGAGGTAATCACAGATTGGAACGCAAAAATCTATGTGCGCCATGGCGGGTCGAATAAATTCAAGTCCTAAATAAAAGCGGCGAT
>CAZDQP010000131.1:0-7012 GCA_964507485.1 uncultured Pirellulales bacterium
TCAAACCGGTCAGCTTGGGCAGCCGAATCCTGCGAACAGAAACTGCGGCTGTCGTCGCCTCGGCAGTTATCTTGTATGAACTGGGCGAATTAGCACCTTAATCCGGCAGATTAAGCGAAAATATAATAAATAATTCACCTGCTTCTGTACTAAAACCCCCAATTTATCCAAATTTTATTTGTTTAAAACGGTGAGAAACCATACAATCATCTAAATTTTTGATTGGATTTTTGTATGTTTGATTTATCGAAAAAAAGGTATCGGTTGAGAGTAGTTATTCCGGCTTATCCGGCTTTTAACATTTATTCCCGCATCGCCAGGAAGACCACTGCCTTGGGGCCGGTATGCGTGGCTACCGCCATTAATAAAATGGAAAGATGGGATGCTGAGGTTATTGACGAGAACAACCTTCGCAGGTACGGCCCCAGAGGTAATTTGACCGGAGCCGACCACGAGTTTTTACAACAGCACAGGCCGGCAGATGTCGTTGGATTCTATGGAGGATTGACGAGCACCATACCCAGACTCTACGAATTAGCCCGCTTTTATAAAGATAAGGGGATTGTCACTATCGCCGGGGGACAACATTTTGTTGAAGACAATATAGACGTGGCGCTCGCCAGCGGCATCGACTACCTGGTTATTGGCGAGGCGGAAGAGACAGTTAAGGAGCTTCTGCAGTCAATAGAAGGCAAGCGAGATGTAAACGAGGTTAAAGGCATTGCCTATCTGAGGGACGGTCAGGTCGTTTGCACTGCCGAAAGAGAGGCTCTGACAGATTTTGACAAATTGCCTTTACCTGATTTTTCCCTGGTCCGCTACGCAAAGATCAAACTTTATCCCGTTGAAAGGACACGCGGCTGCGCAATGGCCTGCGAGTTCTGTACCGTCCGGGGCAAACCAAGATACGCCTCGCCGGAGCGTCTGCTTGAGCATATCAGCTTTCTTGTGGAGACACGCAAAGCCAGGCATTTCTTTATTGTAGATGATCTATTTGGACAACAACGAAACGAGACAATAAGATTCTGTAATATGCTTAGAGATTATCAAAAGCGCATAGACAGGCGGCTGTTTACGACAGTTCAAATAAGATTGGATAAAGCCAAAGACCCAGAGCTATTGGCTGCTATGCAGCAAGCGGGCATTAAGACGGTAGCCATTGGTTTTGAATCGCCGATTGAAGAAGAATTAGCGGCTATGAACAAACGTGTAAAAGCCGAAGAAATGCTATCGCTTACAAGGATATATCACAAATTTGGATTCCTGGTACATGGGATGTTCATCTTTGGCTATCCAAAAACAGAAGGCGTGAATTTCAACATGCCGGTCGAGGAGCGGGTGAAACGTTTTAAGAATTTCATCAAGAGAGCTAAGATTGACACCATACAGGTTTTGCTGCCGGCTCCTCTGCCTGGAACGGAATTGAGACACAGGCTTGAAAGACAAAACAGGATTTACCCAACCGAGGATGTAGGCTGGGAATATTATGATGGCAACTTTCCCTTGTTTGAGCCCGATGAGCCGATGAGCGCAGAACAAATGCAGCGCTCTATCAGACAGATCATGGGCAGGTTTTATCAGTTCAAATATATGTTTTTGATTACGGCAAGTATATTTTCTTTCCCCGGTCTGGTTTTATTCTTGCACAATCTTAAATTAGGATGGAGGCGATGGTATCGCCCCTGGCGTAACCGCCTCATCCGTTTTGGTGGTTGGGTTACCATAAGGAAATGGACATCACAGTTTAAAGACAGTGACTTTTCGCAGAAATTGCGGAAGGCGAAAGAGCATCTAAGAGTGCACACAAAACGTGCATAAGGGAGTATCTATGGAGAATCCTCGTAAGAGCAGTATTAAGAAACGAAGGAAGTGTGGTTTTCGTGTTAGAATGCGGACCAAAGGCGGGCGAAAAATACTCGCCAACAGACGCAAGGGACTATACGGCGGATAACAGAATTCAGAAGACAGATTTCTGACTTCTGACGGTCGACGATATGCTTTATTTAGTAGCCACACCTATTGGAAACCTGTCGGACATTACTCTGCGTGCGCTGGAAACACTACGCCAGGTGGATTACGTCGCCAGCGAAGATACGCGCAAGACAGGTATTTTGCTCAAGCATTTTGATATCAAAAAGCTGCAGATCTCCTTTCACGAGCATAACAAAACTCAAGCCGCAAAGAAGATTGTAGGCTTGCTTGAAAAAGGCAAATCGGTTGCTTTGGTCACAAATGCGGGCACGCCGGGCATCTCCGATCCGGGATTTACGCTGGTGCGATGTGCTATCGAAGCAGGTATAGAGGTGACGATGATTCCAGGAGCTACAGCGTTTGTGATGGCTCTGGTTCTGTCTGGTCTGCCGATACATAGTTTCACTTTTCGTGGTTTTCCGCCCCGCACGAGCAGCAAACGCCGACGATTTTTGGCTGCCGACAGTCAGTCACCGCATACGCTCATTTATTATGAAAGCCCATATCGTTTACAGAGCTTTTTAAAAGATGCCTTAGAAGTGTTAGGAGACCGCCAGGCTGCTTTAGCTAAAGAGCTGACAAAGTTATTTGAATCTGTGAAACGCGGGCGATTATCCGAATTATTAACGCAGCTTGAAAAAGAACCGAAAGGTGAGTACGTAGTCATTATATCTGGTGCACAAGACCACAAGGCGAAAAATGTTTAGCCCCCAGGTTTACCCTGGGGGTTATTGTCTTGGGGGTTTTAACCGAAGAAGACCGCCATAAGCAAACCTGCACCGGCGATGGCTACTGCTGGCGGAAGAAGCTTCAGAATTATTCTGAGCAGCGAAGTCTCAAAGTAGCTCGCCGAAAGTGCTAAGCAAAGGTGTACGGGCGTCAGAGACAGGCCGAAAATCACGCCGGAAAAGGCCAATACTTCCAGTCCCATTTTGACTTCACCGCCTTTGCTGATAAAGGCGATGAGAAACGGATAGGTAATTGCTACAGTCGGCATAGTTACACCGGTGCTGAAGCTGACAATCATCGGCAGTAAAAATAAAAGTAAAAACGGTGGAACGTGGGCGGCGGTCAGAAATTGTACGACACTGCCGATGGCGCCACTCGCTTCCAAGTTGATTTTGAATAATAGCGCACCGAAAATAAGCAGCACCATGTCCGGCTCCAGAGCGGCCCTGAAGACATGAGGCCAGCGCTTGAAAGGGACTTTATGTGCTGTTAGTAATCCAATGATGGCTAAGAATATCCCAACGGCCGGCGGCAGGTTGAAAGCGATATACAGGCCCGCAGTGAATGCGATAGGCCAAAAGGCATGTAGAAAGTCGAGTAAATGGTGGCCGATATGACGTTTAGCGTATATATGGTCGGGTCTTTTCGGTGGTATGCCGAACATCAGCAGGGTAACTATACCACCAAGAATTCCCGCACCACTCAACACGATATGATAGCGGAACAGAGTAAACGCTGAAATGCCAAGCAGGCTCTGGATAAGAGGCACCGCAGGGAAAAGCGGCCAAACGGGTTCCCATTGATGGCGGAAGAGGAAGTTGATGGCAGCCAGTCGGCTGCGTTCGACGCCGATTTTGTCACCCGCTTCGCGGACCATAGGTGCCGACAGCATAATGCCGCCCGGCGTCGGCAGCATCCCCATCATTAAAGGTATCAGTGCCAGGGCGAATCTACGGCTTTTAAACAGCCCATGCATTGCAGGTACCAATCGCTGGGATAGACCGATTTCCTCCATCGCCGCGCCAATGACATTGACGAAAAGCAGCAGGGCGGTCAACGATACGAAAAGATAACCCGTTGTGCGGGTCAATGGTTCTTTTTGCCATTCCGCTGCCAGTGTCCGGGCAACCTGAACCGGCGAGACATGCAATAACAGTGCCAGTATACAAGCCGAAATCACCATAGCCAGGCCGATCTTGACTTTTAGTCGTAGCAGCGTCACCAGCACAGCTAATGATATTATGATGCCGATTAGTTGATACACAGCGCTCACTCAGTAAAAGAATTTTTAAAAAGTCGATTTTTAATTACCACATAATCATTTATTGTTTTGTTTTGTCAAGGAAACATAGCTTTATCTATTTCTGTTTTTTATCTACAAAGATGATATGCGCTATTTATTTTATCATCTGCCGGTAAAACCGCTACAAACGGAGCGGCTGAACAACTAAGGCTGCTAACGGCAGCCAGCCGGCTCCTGATTTTAATAAAAATTCGAGGTTGGTTATTCACATATACCCTGTTTAGTCCGAAAATAACCTGCCCTTTGATTCATTAACAGATATTTAGGCAGCAATTTTTACCATAATCCACGATTCTTATCTAACACTATTGACTTTGGATAATGGATATGTTATTCTATAGTAACTCCACGGAGGGCTCAGCCCCTTAGGGGCTTCATTTAATTTCAGTTCTTTCTCTGTAGTAAACTGGCAAGGACGAATTTTGAGTCAGAACTATTTGGGTTGCTGATTTCGTTGTACTGGTGGAGCAAAGGGCGCATACGCTCATCAGATAAAGCAATGATTATCAGAGCTGGTAAAATCGACCGAACCTGTATGTGTTGATAGCGGAAAGGCATTGAAAGATGAAAATTAAATTGAACGCAAAAAGGCTAAATATATGGACAGTTTTAGCATGGCTTTTCGTCGTGACCAACCTGGTTTTTGCTGGTTGCAGCAGGCAAATCGCTGATGTTAAGGATAACCAGATTAAGTTGCAGAATGTCGTGCAGGCTCATTCTCAGCAGATAACAGCCAATGCGGCAGGTATACAAGCCTTTACTAATGCTGTAAAGAATATTGGGCAGCAACAAACTGCGATGCAGCAGCAGATCACAGATTTGCAAAGTGACAATCAAGCGATGCGTGACCAGATGATAACTATGCTCAAGCAGTTTAAAGATCAGCTATCGCAGCTCAGTACACAAATCAACGCGTCGGGAGTGGCGAAGAAGTAAAATCTCTAGCACGAGGTTCTCCGTAAAGCCCAAATTTTCGATTTCCGATTATCGATTTAAAATCGAAATTCGGGAATTTATTTGGAGTCTTCTTTATTCAATCTTCACAACTGTCCTGTCTAATTTTGTCTTTTGTTGTATGTTCGCCGGCTGTTTGCATCTGCATCCTGGATAAAAGACTCGAATTTGCCAAAAATCATTTTTCCCGCTGAGGTTTGGAGAGAGCTGGTTACACTGATAATTACTTGCCGTCCGATTTTATTGCGTGCGCCTTCAACAACAATCATCGTCCCATCATCCAGATAGCCGATACCTTGTTCAGACTCTTCGCCTGGTTTTATGATTTTAACCTCCATGGTTTCACCTGGTAGAGCGACCACCTTTAGCGAATTGGCCAGGTCGTTAATATTTATAACATCGACGGCGCGGACCTGGGCAACCTTGCTCAGGTTATAATCCGTTGTGGCCAGCCGACCGTTACAGCCCTTAGAAAACATCATCAGCTTCTGGTCAACGCCTTTGATTTCCTCAATTTCCGGATCTATGGCGTCATCAATCTGCACGTCAATAGCGGGATTGGTCTGCATCTTGTTGAGTATATCAAGTCCCCGTCTTCCACGGTTGCGCTTGAGCTTGTCCGCTGAATCAGCTATCAATTGCAGCTCATTAAGAACGAAACGCGGCACAAGCAGCGGAGCATCAAATAATCTGCTCTGACATAAGTCTGCTATCCGCCCATCAACGATTGCCGAGGTATCCAATATCAGCGGGCGGGCACCTTTGGTCTGTTTGGCAAATTCAACATAAGGGACAACGAAACGCACGTCATCCTTTGTCCGCATCACAATGCTGATGGTAAGATAACATACGCATATTCCCATCATCCATTTAATTGCCGTTATGGCATAAGTAGTGATATCAATCCTGTACGTAGCCATAATCATATCTACCAGAGGTGACAGCGCCCAGCTTATAAGCACTCCAACCAGTAAGCCAAGGAACACTCCTGCCAGGGCGCTGAACTTGTTCTTGGGCGTAAAAACATCCAGCAGGAAGACAAATAGGGCCATGCCCATACTGCTCCAGACAATCGCGTTAAAATTCGCACTACGGACTTCCTCGGAAGGTTTTCCGTCTTCATCCACAGCAATATTTTGTGAAGTTAAATTAACAAATAAAACCGCCATAATAACCGCAAGAAATATGCTTCTAAAAACCCATAGTAACATAGTTATGAACCTCCAAATTATGATAAAATTATATTTTTTACGATATTGTCATTATACCCTGCATGGGGTGCGTGTCGAGTTTATAGGTGGATTTTTTGGCCTTTAGCACCAATTTTTAGCAGGCAGATACCCATTGCTTGACTTAAACATACTTGATAGTAACAATATTACTACCGTCTTCATGGAAGACGAAAAGTTTATAGGAAAATCTTTGTGCTCCAAAATTTCAGGTTTAGTAAGACTTTATTAGATTTGAACGGAGGCGCAAAATGGCAAGGCTCTATTTGATTTTCGTATTCTTTTCGATTTGTGCCACGGGTTGTACAACATCATACCGAGTGCATGTTAACGGATTCTCCGAATTTACTGAGCCGATTAAGGACAAAGAAACAATATACGTGGCTGTGGACCCGAATTCTCAAAATCCCATCTTTGACAGAGAAATTAAGGACAAGATTGAGCTGCTGCTAAAATGGTATGGCTATGTACCGGCTGACACTATCGAAGCTGCGGACTATCACCTTTTTTTCCAGGTCGGGGTTGGCTCACATAAGGTATTTGATTATATGCCGCTCTATCATCCATCCGGATTTTATAACGGCAGATATGAGAGAGGTTACGATTTTGGCCGCACCTCTTACATACCGTATTACTATACGCTGTACGACCAGTGGCTGGTAATGAGGCTTTTCTCTCGTAACCGCGACGGCACTTCGAGCACCGAGCATCTTGTCTGGATTGGCGAGGCCATGACTGATACAAGCGTCGCCGATATCCGCCGGGCGGTGAACTATCTGCTCGTTGGCTGTTTTGAGTATTTCGGCGTCGATACAGCAAAGCAGAT
>CAZDQP010000132.1:0-6996 GCA_964507485.1 uncultured Pirellulales bacterium
CTGCGCGTTTGATGCGAAAATCTTGGTATTTTTCGAGGGCAGAAAATTTGTAACTGCTTATGCTAAAAGGGATAAAAAATTTAAAAAAAATGGATTTGGGGGGTAAAACTACCTGCGCTTTTGATTGAAGCTACCCCGCTGCCGCGCCCGCGGAGGCTTTTTAAAGTAGACTATGATTAGTTAATTTTTAAACATGTTTCAGATTTTTCTAAATAGATTCCACAGGCGATTGATTAAGGAAGGCCATGGCCTGTTCTTTTGAAGGGAACATCTTGAATTTATACAAAAATCTGTTTGCTGCAACTAATTCAGCGAAATCGATGTCTCTTTTAGTAGGTTGCTTCTCTGAAGTTATTATTGCCACCTTCATATTATCGGGGAACTTTTCGGCGAACAGATCGACAATTTCTATTGTGTTCGGCATTAAGGTTTGCTCTCGTGTATCGACCAAAACCTTATCGATTCCCTTGCTGCGTTTGATTTCGATTATAATATCAACCGAGTCAACAATGTCCTGCTTTGTAACGACGCCGTAAGAGGAAACCTCAATGATTCCTTCCTCTTCGTTTAGCTTAACTTCTTCCGGCATTATAAGCCTCCTAGATCAATAGCAATATATCGGTTTTGCGTAGGGGGCAGTTTAGCGAAATCGGACGGGATTTCAGGGGTTTCGGGGAGTGGATTACCTATTTTAAGGATTATATAAGATTGGGAAATGGGGTAAAAATTTTACGAAGCGATGGCGGAAGGTTTTAATTTTTGGTTTTGCGGCTTTAGCTTTTACCTGAATTGCTGGTACTGCCAGAGGCCGCAACGAGGACACATACAGCGGATATGCTGGAGGCTTACGAAAAAATAAGTATCCGAGCAGGAGACAGCAACAAGTACGTCCTATATGACAGCTTTCTGGGATCTACGTTTCGCTATGAGGTGCTGGTGAAAAGTGTTACTTGTCTTTTATGAACGTTTTTAGATGTTGTTCTATAACATCCTTCTCTATGGATTTCGATATGAAGGCATCAGGATGAACGCCGTATTTCGATTGAATTATTTCGGGGTCATAATCGCGACCGGTTACTGAGCTTATTGACGAAAGAAGAACGACAGGGACTTTCGAAAGGCTGTCTTTGTCTCGAATGGCTTTGAGGATTTGGAAGCCGTTCATGTTGGGCATTTGAACATCGAGAAATACCATATCAGGGGCAGAATTTTGCATTTTTTCCAGAGCAGCAGAGCCGCTGGAAAAAGTTTCGACTTCATATCCAGCCTTGGTGATTATCTCCTGCATAACGGCGAGGACATCATCTTCATCATCAATTACAAAAACTTTTCCAGCAGACATTGTTATGATTCCTTAATAAGATTATTGTGCAATTTATTCTCCGTAAGCCAAGCTGTAGATATCCTCCAGCTCTCTTACCAATGGATATCGAGGATTGGAGCCGGTACATTGGTCGTCAAAGGCGATATAAGCCATATCTAATACGCTGAGCATAAAGTCATCTTTTTTGATACCCATATCCTTAAGAGTCAGCGGGATACCCACATCTTTAATAAGCTTGCGAACCTCTTCTATAAGTTTGTGGATTTTTTCTTTATTAGATTTACCTTCCAGACCGAGAGCTGAGGCGATTTCTGCGTATTTTTCATCAGCTATATACTTTTCGTAATTCGGAAACGAGGTGAACTTTGTCGGTTTTTGGGCGTTGTAGGCAATAACGTGCGGTAAGAGGACGGCATTAGCACGGCCGTGCGGGATATTAAAGCGATTTCCTAAAATATGGGCGAGACTGTGGTTGATGCCGAGAAATGCGTTAGTAAAAGCCAGGCCGGCTATGCACGAAGCATTATGCATTTTTTCGCGGGCTGTGCGGTCATTGCCGTCGGTATAAGCCCGTTTTAAATATTTAAAGACCATTTTTATCGCCTGCAGCGCAAGGGGGTCTGTGTAGTCGGTAGCGCAAACTGAAACATACGCTTCTATTGCATGGGTGAGGACATCAAGGCCGGTATCGGCTGTGACTGAAGGTGGCATCGTCATAGCCAGTTCGGGATCGACGATTGCTATAGTAGGGGTCAGTGCGTAGTCGGCGAGGGGATATTTAATACCTCTGGCCTTATCTGTTATCACGGTGAAAGCTGTCACTTCGCTTCCTGTTCCGCTGGTGGTGGGTATAGCAATTAATTTGCACTTTTTGCCTAATTCCGGAAAGCGATATGTGCGTTTGCGAATGTCCGCAAACTTAAGTTTCAAATCATCGAATTTTGTTTCGGGATGTTCGTAAAACAGCCACATACCTTTGGCAGCATCTATGGGAGAACCGCCGCCGAGCGCTATAATGTATTCCGGCTGGTACTGGTCAAGAAAAGCCTTTCCAGCCATGACGGTCTCGACGGAAGGGTCCGGTTCGACGTCTGTAAAGACGCGGACCTGCTGGACTTTTTCCATGAGGGATGTAACTTTTTTAACATTGCCGATTTTGGCCATTATAGGATCTGTCACAATGACCACATTTTTGGCGTCAATGTCACGAAGGTACTCGAGACTACCAAAGTTGAAATAGATTTCCTTGGGTATCTGCATCCAGAGCATATTAGCTTTTCGTTCGGTTACCTGCTTGATGTTCAGCAGATTTAGAACAGATATGTTCGAAGTGGTTATGTTTCCTCCTTTAGTGCCGCAGCCCAATGTAAGGGACGGGCCGAGGCGGTTGTAGATATCTCCGATTGCTCCATGTGCACTTGGCGAGTTCACCAGGATTCTGCCGGCGCTCATAACATTTTGAAATGCCGCGACGACGTCATTATCTTCGGCATAAACAACCGCGGTATGGCCTAATCCGCCGAACTCGGAAATCTGTTTGCATCTTTCTAGTCCCTCCTGGAGGTTTTTAACCCTGTAGAACCCAAGTATCGGACTGAGTTTCTCACGTGAAAGCGGACAATTGCTTCCTACGCTGTTGAGCCGAACTGCCAGTATTTTTGTATTTTCTGGGGCATTGATATTCGCGAGCTTGGCAATCTTGTTCGCGGGCTGGCCTACTACTGCTGCTGACATCATCTGCCGTTTGGCATCTATTGCTATGTCTGCGAGACGTTCAGCCTCCTCGTGCGAACAGAAATAAACACCATTTTCCTGGAATTTTTTCTCTACTTCGTCAGCAACCTTTTGGTCACTGACGACCGATTGTTCCGATGCGCATATCATACCGTGGTCAAAAGTTTTGGACATTATGATGCTGGTTACGGCCATATCAATTCGAGCGCTCTTGTCGATGTAGGCCGGAGTATTGCCGGGACCGACGCCAAATGCTGGGGTTCCGGAGCTATATGCGGCTTTGACCATTGCTGAACCACCGGTAGCTAGGATAAGGGCGATGCTGGAATGGCTCATCAGGTAATTGCTGCCTTCTACCGAAGGATGCTCTACCCATTGGATAGCATTTTGGGGTGCCCCTTCTTTAGATGCTGCATCATACATGATTTTAGCCGCTTTAATACTGCAACGCAGTGCCTTGGGGTGAGCGGCGACAATAACAGGATTGCGAGTCTTCATAGCGATTATACATTTGAACATTACGGTAGAAGTCGGATTTGTAACGGGCGTGATAACAGCAATCGGTCCTACGGGCTCGGCCATCTCGGCAATGCCGCGTAGAGTATCACGGCGGATAATCCCGACTGTCTTAACATCTTTTATATCGTTGTAAATGTACTCTGTGGCGAATTGATTTTTTATGACTTTATCCTCGAAAACCCCCATTTTGGTTTCTTCAACAGCCAGTCTGGCAAGGGATAACCGCTCAGCCTCACCAGCCCGAGCCATTGCATGAACAATACGGTCAACATCTTCCTGCTGGAGCTTCAGAAATTCGGCTGCTGCTTTTTGTGCTTGCGTAACTAGGTTGTCAATCTCAATATGAGAGGAATTTTGTTCAACTTTCACAGATGATTCCGTTTTTGATCTTTTATCCATTTATACTCCTTGGCATAAAGATTTTTCTACCTTCTTTCCCCATATTTAGATAGTATATTATCTTTTATCAAGATATCCCGCAAGTATGATATGTCTTAATTGGAAATTGAAGCCCTGCGATAGCGATCCAAACTGAGCTTGGATTTACAAAGAGCGGACGGATGGGGAGCAGATAAAAACATTCCCGGGTCTTCGCTTCGCTAAAACAGGCAGGACAAGCAAAATGAAGTCCCTGTATTCAGCCAAGGTAGTATCCCCCGACTGCTATCGCGTATGGAGGCCTTAATTACTGTTGTTTCCGGAAGCCAAAAGAATCCTTAGTACTACGTAGTCCGAAGTACGAGGTAAATAAAAATAAGGGGCGAACTGGAGGATGTAACAGCAAAATAAGTAAAAGGGTGTCTTATCAGGGGGCAACACGAGCTACTCTGCTGCCGCGTCCGCGGGGGAATAATTTAGTTGACAAACGGGTCGGAATCGGTTAACGTATAGAACAGTGCTGTAACAGAGAAGTGTGAGGAAACTTCTCCTGTTTATGCGGCAAGTTTCCCCACAAAACGCGGTTTTCTTAACCTTGTTTTTAAGGAGAAAGAACATGTCTAAGAAATTTCTGCTTGTAATATCCTTTGTTTTGGTGCTAAGTCCAGCGTCCACAAGCTACGGTGCCGACCCGCGCATGCTCAAGCTGGATTTTAATCACTACGAAAACAACACCGCAGTTGAAACCGAGCCCGGCGAAATCGGATTTGACGCGAATCACCCTCATTATGACCCGAATCTTGCGAACTGGACAGGGTTTAGTCTCGCAGACAGCGGTGACATAGTCAATAATGTTCAAATCGACCTTTCAGGTGCAAACCCCGCATACGGTTATCTCGGAGAAATTGGGTCACGCCTGCGCGAGAACCCCTATTCTTACCCAAATGACACGAACAATCAACGGCTTTACATGGATTTCCTCATGGGGGAAAATTACACCAATATTACTGTTGAGTTATGGGAACTCGGAATCAATCGGGAAGTCAATATAACAATATGGGGATATGATGATCAAAGCGAATCTACATCCGGTAGATACCGAGTCTGCAATTGGTATGCCAATGCATACGCCGTCAACGACATCAACGATGCACACATTTTTGACACTAACTTCAATGGTGGTGACGCCTACTGGCCCCTGTGGATGCCTCTCGGTGAAGGGATGATACCGGGCTGGGGATGCCCAAATGATTATAAGTGGAGTGGAATAGCACATACAGATTACCTGGGCAGAATCGTCCTGACAACTGAACCGGACCCGTGCACTTTGGAAGGCCAGCCATTTGCGTTCCTCAACGCTATGATTGTAGAGCCGATGGGCACCTATACAGCAACAGAATACGCCCACCGTCCGCGGCCGCGTGATACTATAACAGGCGTTCCAGTAAATGAATCGCTCACCTGGAGGCAGGGCGCAAGCACCACCACACATGATTTTTACCTCGGGACCGACGCAAACGCAGTTGCCGATGCCAACACTACCTCTCATCCCGGTCTTATTATTTACGCACCGGGTCTAACCTCCAACAGCTACGACCCATTCGGCTCAGACGGCTTCCTCAATTTAGACACGACTTACTACTGGCGTGTCGACGAGAATACTGGCGGCCAGACATATAAGGGCGAGGTATGGATCTTTACGACATTGCCTTATGCTGTTGTGGAGGACTACGATTCGTATACGGACACCACAAGTCTCCGGAATGTATGGAAGGACGGCAGCACCAACGGGACTTCCTCGGAAGTTTATATTGAGTCAACAATAGCCCGCGACGGCAACTCGATGAGATATTTGTTCAGAAACGACCTCTTCCCCCCCTATTCTGACTCTTACGCGACTATGGCTGATTTGGAAATGGAGCCGAACTGGGAGGGCATTGGCGCTGGAACACTAACTCTATGGTTCTACGGTCAAGAAGACAATGACGCCAACGAGCAGATGGATTTAAGACTGACTGACGGCAACGGTAATTCCTATACGGTAGAATACCCTGCTATGGGCGACATCAAGGTGGAAGAGTGGCAAAGCTGGAACATCAGCCTCGAGAGCTTCAGTTCCGCTGGTGTGGATTTGACTGATGTCAATTTAATTACTATCGGCTTCTACAACTACGATGCAGAAAGTTCAGGTACCGTGTACTTCGAAGATGTGCGACTATATGTGACCAAATGTATCCTTGCAGAGCGCGATGCTGATTTTGCGAGGGTTGACTACGCTCCGCCCGGTTACCCTGCCTCCGGTGATTGCGTAGTAGACGAAATAGAGCTTGAGATACTTTGTAATGACTGGCTACTTGAGGACCAAAACATACCCACGGATCCACCACCCATCGAAAACCTTGTTTGTCACTACAACTTTAACGAGGTTTACGACGGTAACAAGATCTGGGATTTACAACACCCGAACGACCCCTGCTGGACAGCGACTTGGTACAATGCCTATTACGACGGCAATCAAGATGTGGAATATTCAGTGGGTACCAGTCCGTTTGACGACAACTGCGTCTATATTGACGGCTCCTACGGCTCCTTAGGCAGCAGGATTTCCTGCGGCCTTTTAGGAGAAGTTAAGGGCATGGGCCATAAGCTCACCAGCGACGATAATGATGTAACCATATCGGCTTGGATAAAGTGGGGAGGTCCGCGTGTCCCCAAAGGGAGCCAGCCTCAGGGTATCGTCGCTCAAAGGAAGGGATGGAACCACAGTTCGCATATCTTCGAATTCGATGTTGATAGCCCCGACACAGAAGACTGGTGGGGTGGAATTCAAATGCGTCAGTATGGCGACGATACGACCGGCGTGTATAGCCCACCCGGAGTGCTGAATGCATTTATCGGCAAATGGGTGCACTTAGCCGTCACGCATGATGGAGATGGTACAATGACCAGAATCTATCTCAATGCTAACGAAATAGCAAACGGGACGGCATTCTCATTTGGCGGCCCCGGCAATCCAGTCGGCGACCCCAACGAAGTAGGTT
>CAZDQP010000133.1:0-6920 GCA_964507485.1 uncultured Pirellulales bacterium
TTACAAGACTCACCACTACCCCTGCTGCAGCGGGAGTCGGCAGGCCTATGAAACTCATATGGGCGGATTCATCCTCCTCGTTCTCCACGTTAAATCTGGCCAATCGAATAGCCGCACAGCTTATATACGCCGCCGCCGCCAGCCAAACAAATCGTTGAACAAAATCCACGAAGTTTAAATCCTGTCCATTGAATCCGTGCAATTTATATTCAAGAACCTTGAGCATCAAAAATGCCGGCGCCACCCCAAAGCTGATTATATCACATAAACTATCAAGCTGGCCGCCGAAGCTGGATGTGTTTTTGCTCATACGCGCAAGACGGCCGTCCATAACATCGGCAATCATCGCAAGTAGAATCATATAACCTGCCATAGAAAAATATGGCAGACTAAGCTTATGATAGGAAAAATGGTTAATCCCGACGGCTGCGCCCCTGCTGGCAAAAACAATGGCCGCAAAACCACATACGCCATTTAGTATTGTCACCAAAGACGGCAGGACCGTGATATACTTCAACCTCTGCCTACGCACACGCCGAAGTAAACTCTCCTTGGCTGCCTGTGTCTTTAACCTCGTCATTATTCGTACCTTACAAGCGGTGTTGTGCCCGCTTTGACTTTATCGCCTTTCTGAACCAGACACTTCACGTTAGCACCAATAGGCACATATAATTCCGTTCTGGAACCGAATTTTATCATCCCGAATTTCTCACCGCCAGTTAATTCGTGTCCCTCCTTCGCAGCACATACAATTCGCCGGGCAATCGCCCCGCTGATTTGCCGCACAATCAACCTGTCTTTGGGGCTGTCAGCTCTCCTCATATAAAGGTCGTTGGACTCATTAACCCGTCCCGACCCCGCCCTGGCGGCATTCTTGTATTGACCTTTCTTGTATCTGATTTTCTCAACTTTCACATTACACGGTGCTCGATTAATATGCACATCAAAAATACTCAAAAATATCCCGATTCTAATTACCTGCTCACCGATAAAGTCCTTCTCCCTGACAATCTCAATATCGGTTACTCGACCATCAGCGGGCGAAAGCAGCAGGTTTTTGTCTAAGGGACAAAGTCTGTAGGGGTCCCGAAAAAACAACAACACCCATATCAGGACTACAGCAAAAACCGCTTCTACCGAGATGACCGTCCAGAAACCAAGATATAGGACACTTAATACCAGATAAACAATCATCGCCCCCAACACCATTGCCGGAAATACAACCACCTGCGGCCAACCGTATTTAGTCAGCGCAACTCTCATACGTAAATATCATAATCGCCGGCTTGCCGACATTCAATAAAAAAGACCGGCCCTAAAATTTCACCTCCGATGCCCCCTGACGAGGCATTGCGATTGTTCCAGTCCTAGCCACATTTTTAATGCCGTATGGTTTACAAACCTCGATAAAGGCCTCTATCTTGCTCTCCGGCCCGCTGACTTCAACCATCAACTGCTTGGTCCCGATATCAACTACCCTGCCCCTGAACATCTCTATCAAAGACAATATCTCCGGCCGCTTATCCGGAGGGGCGGAAACCGTTATTAGCATCAAATCTCGAGCCACCATCGGCTGACCGGCAAAATCCTGAACCTTAACAACCGGAACAATCTTGGCTAACTGCTTGCGTACCTGCTCCAAAACCCTGTCGTCGCCGACAACAACTATCGTCATTCGGCTCAGCTTCGGGTCTTCGGTTCGGCCGACGACAAGTGAATCAATATTGAACGCCCGCGCGGCAAACATACCCGCAACATGTGCCAGAACGCCGGGCTTGTTTTCAACTAATGCGCTTATTATATGCTTCATCGCTCTTGCCTTTTTAATTTTATTACGCCATACTTTCCATTATATCAAGACCGTCCATTTCGTTCAGACTTTTACCGGCCGCTACCATCGGCCAGACATTTTCCTCGCGCTCAATCCTGAAATCAACAACACACGGCCGCTTCTGACCAAGCATCTTCTTAATAGCGCCGGCAACCTCGGATTTCTTATCAACAGTAATTCCCACGGCACCGAGCGCCTCCGCCACAGTCGCATAATCAGGATTCGACAGGTAAGTCTTTGAGTATCGCTTGTTGTAGAAAAGTTCCTGCCACTGCCGAACCATTCCCATATATCCGTTATTCAAAATGCAGACCTTTATCGGCAGTTCATTCTCGACCGCCGTTCTGAGCTCCGTCATCGTCATATTAAAACTGTGGTCGCCGTCAATATCAATAACTGTCGCATCCGGTTTCGCTACCTGCGCGCCTATCGCCGCCGGCAGCCCATACCCCATCGTCCCCAGCCCGCCGGAGCTTATGAACTGCCTCGGCCGGTTGAACTTGTAAAATTGCGACGCCCACATCTGGTTCTGCCCGACGCCCGTGGTTACAATCGCCTCACCCTTGGTCTGACGGCACAGCTCCTCAATTATATACTGCGGCTTTACCCCCGTCGACTTCTTGTCGTAGGTAAATGGAAACTTCTTCTTCCACTCGGCAATTTTCTCAAACCACTCTGCCCTATCGAGGTGTTTAACTTCCTTGACCAGCTCGCTCAGTATATATTTCGCATCGCCAACCACCGGAATATCCACGTTAACGTTCTTCGATATGCTCGTCGGGTCGATATCGATATGAACTATCTTCGCATGCGGCGCAAAGCCCTTTATCTTACCCGTAACCCTGTCGTCGAACCGCGCACCTACCGCTATCAGCAGGTCGCATTCCTGAACAGCAAAATTCGCATAAGCCGAACCGTGCATCCCCAGCATATCCAGTGATTCCGGTTTGCTTTGGTCGAAACTGCCCAGTCCTAAAAGTGTCATCGTCACCGGCAAATGTGCTTTCTTCGCCAGTGCCCTTAATTCCTCGCTCGCGTTAGCAATGATAACTCCGCCGCCGACATACAGCACCGGCCTTTCAGATTTGTTTATCGCCGCTGCCGCCGCAGATATCTGCCGCGCGTGACCCTTCGTCCGAATCCGATAACCCGGCAGGTCTATCTCGACCCGACCGCCCGAATCATACTTCGCAACCTGAATGTCAACCGGCAAATCTATAAGCACCGGCCCCGGCCGCAACGTCGACGCTATATAAAACGCCTCGCGAATCGTACGCTCGAGGTCCTTAATGTCCTTAACTATACAGTTGTATTTCGTAACAGGGCGCGTAATCCCCGTAGTATCGGCCTCCTGAAATGCATCATTGCCGATTAGCTCCGTGCGAACCTGCCCCGTGAGAGCGACCACCGGTACAGAATCCATCATCGCCGTGGCAAGACCCGTTGTCAGATTGCACGCACCCGGCCCGCTGGTCGCAACTACTACGCCAACCTTCCCGCTGGCACGGGCGTAAGCATCAGCCATATGACAGCCGCCTTGCTCGTGACGTGGAATAACAAAATTAATCGGCGCATCATACAATCTGTCAAAAAGCGGCAGCACCACACCGCCCGGGTAACCGAACATCGTTTCTACACCCAAATCAACCAGCGTATCAACGATTATTTGAGCGCCCGCCTTAAGAGATGATTTAACGGCCGAACCTGCCGATGAACGAGACTTGGGACTCATCTTTACACCTTTCCTGATAAACGTTAATAGTTATTCCGGCCTGCCCTGACTTCACAGGGTCAACTGCAACACCTCTGGCTCGCCCCCGGGATACCAGCCGTTCTCACCAGAAAACAACCGAAATACCCGAAGATTTTAAGCCCTGCTGCAATTCCGTAACCACCCCAACAAGGGGTGTTTCAGGCTCGTATTTGCCTGTTTAAGACAAATACTATTTCAATCTTACAATGTTTTCTTCTGCCTGTCAATTATATTTTTCGGCTATTTCCACCCTATGACTTACTTTTTTCTTTCCCCTCAAACTCATATTTGGCCCCCGAAATGAGCGGAATCAATCGAATCCGCGCCCCAAACAACCTCTAATTTTCCCGCTTCCAATAGTCAAGCACAAGCATCTTCTTTATATAAGGCCGCGTAGCAGTCCGCAACTCATTATGTGCAGCATCTGACATATACCTATCTCTATCGCCCTCGCTGACAAAAGTCAAAACGAAGCAATGCGTAAATCCTCCCGTCCTATCAACGTCGCCGACATTAGTCCCCCATTCGTAATCTTTAATTTCCTCAATTCCGCTTGCCATCGCGCAGAACATCCTCTCCGTTTCCTCTATCTGCCCTTTTGTGGTTGTTTCCTTAAACTCAATGAGCACCACATGCCGCAGCAAGCTTCCCTGTCTATTGCACGCATCAGCGCTGCCCTGACTACAGCACCCGCCCGCAAAACACAAAACCGCCGCGCTCATCAACAAAACAAATCTATTTTCTGACCTCGGCATTAACCTTCTCATCGTTTCTCTTTTTCGTCGCTCGCCCTCGCACCGCCTTCTCCAGCAAAGGCGTATCGACATATTTCAGCGCCTTTTCAAATTCTTCCGCCGGAGGCACCTCATGACCCATACCGGGCACCTCAATATACAGAACATTATCCAACTTCTTCCGGTACCTTTTTTCGTAATACGTGTGCATCTGCAGCCTGTTACCATCATGCTCACCCGTAAGAAAAACATACCTCCCGAACTTCTTCGCTCTTCTCAGGTATTTCCCTTTCGGCCTCGGCCCGCCGCTCCGCCAGCGGGCATTCTTCGTCCCGGGAGCACGCATACTCTCCCAGTAGTTCGCACCAATAATAAAAATACCGCCGCTGTATACGTCACTGTGATGAAACGCCGTAATGCTCGCAATGCGCCCGCCCCCGGAAAGACCCGCCACATATACCCTGTTCGGGTCTATATTGTAAAGCTCCTCCATATTGTAAGCGCCGTCGAGCGCCAGAGGAACTCTGCGCACATATGTGTATTCTTTATTCCCCGATTTATTCGCCCCGACCCATATCAGCTTGTATTTGTCCATCATCTCCTGTATGCCCTGCAAAGGCGGCATGCCGCCGGACGGGCTCGGAGATATCCACACCATCAACCCGAACGGCGTATTAGAATCATAGCTGTCCGGGACATAAACCTCGAACGACTCTGTCCTGATATCATAGTCATGTTTTCTCCTGGCGCCACGATTAGCACGACTTCCCATCCTTCTTTCAAGCGCTCTGGGACTGGATAGCGGGCTGTACTCCTCGAATACTGCCGTAAAACTCCCCTTTTTATGCGGCTCAGTCTCCGCCCACGCAGAAACAGCCGAAAACACCGCGATGATAATCAGCGCTGTGCCTTTCATTACCCTTATTCTCTTGCCGCCGGACATATTCCACCACCCGCATTTTAACAAAAATCTCCGTCCCTGCCAACGACGTATTTAGCCTTTCTAAGCGGAATCTTGCCTTGTGGGCGAAGACCCATGTGGCATAACACAGATTCCGAAATTTTTTTACCCGGTTCAGCCGCCAAATTTATTCGGGCACTACTGGCTGCTGTTGAGAAATTCTTGCCCGTACCGAACACAACTCGAAACCTTTATGCCGGCCCCGGTCGTCCGTTCCCGAAATCCGTATCGCGCGAGGTTCGAATGAAAGTGGTATCTTTTCTATATCAAAAGGTATAACGTGGTAGTCAAAGCAGTGGTTATTACACTTTAGACGCTTAAATCTATATCTACGCCCGGCTCCATCGGTTAGCTCGATACTAAATGTACGTCGACAACCACAGCCCGCCAAGAAAATATCAGGACCACGACCTTCAGATATTTCCCCGGAGAAGCCCAACTCAACCGAATAGCCTCGCGGCAGCATCAACCCGAGATTACCATCCCGAGGTTCTCCTACCAGAATTTCTTCCGGGGTTGTGACAAAAGGTTGACTGTTGCAATCGTCTGTATTTATAGCTTGGAATCCGTCGCCTTTATGGTCTTCACTGGCAATAACCGTCGAAGGAAAGGCAAATCGCACGTCATCAATCGGCGGCATAGCCACTCCGTCTTTTGGCAAGACTAGTGTGACGCTTGTAGATAAAGTCAAAGCTGCAACTATCGATGTCACGATTATGCCGGTTTTTGTAGCTAATGTTGCAAAGATAGCGGTGGGCAGACCAACTTTCAGCGAACCGGTTCCAACTGCACACGCTGCTGACACAGTCTTCGTAGGCACAGAAGTAACACATGCAAAAACGCCAAGTGCCCCTAACAATTGTGACCGACCGATACCTTTACGTGTCAATTGGCGCTTCAGGGCCCTTCTCGCACGGTAGAAGAGCATCTTGTTCCGAAGCTGCGTCCCCCCCATAATCACAGCAATCTCCGCATAAGACATATGGTCAAAGCACCTAAGCGCCAAAGCGCTGCGGTACTCGACACTCAACGTCGCCATCGCATCGACTATAGTCTTGATTATCTCCTTACTCTGCAGTGCCCTCGCCGGCTCCGCGTTGCTGGCCGCAACTCTGGAAATAGCCTCCGAGCTGGTTAGACTCCTCCGGTCAATCCGTGTACTGCCCTGAACTCTATAGTGATGTTGAAACTTGCCCATAGCTGTCCTGAACAGCCACGCCACTAAAGATTTACCTCCGCTCAGTTCAAGACGTTTGATGGATTTTATCATATCAAGCATCGTATCTTGGCACAGGTCCTCGGATAAATGATAATCAAGTGTAGCACGGTATAAAAAAGTAAAGACCATCCCCTCTGTCAGCTTAACCAGAGAGGACATACCTTCCTTACTGCCGAGCTGAGCTTCCCTGATAACGCTAAAATCTATTTTGCCGGCATTATCGTCCATCTGTATTACATCCCTATTATCCCGATTTTCGGCAATCGGGTTCGCTTTTTTTTATTCTTTTTAAAAAAAGCGAACCCCTGACCGGCTGTTCGGGATTATCAGGATGAACGTTTGGGAAATTTTGTCCATTTATATGAATTTTTTGGAGGTTCTAAAATGTCTGTAAAACTGTTTTTTCCATTTCTTTTCGTTTT
>CAZDQP010000134.1:0-6838 GCA_964507485.1 uncultured Pirellulales bacterium
CTCCATAACTTCCATTCACTACTCCCTGGATTAGAATCTCACAGCGACCTATATCGTGGATTTCCATTCTTTCATCCGTTCCTTCGCGGAGTATTTCACCGTGGGAAACCTGGTCTGTCCAGTGGTCTGCATTGTCAATAAGGTCGCTTGGATGAGCCCATTGCTCGGAAACTTTTGTCCACGTACCGCCAGGGTTGCTTGCAGTCCATAATTCCTGCCATCTGGTTGCTCCCATATCTTCGACCATCATATAATACATCCCATCCGCTTTATTTTTATATACGGCTGGCGCTTCAAAGGTATCAGTAGCTATAACTGTAGCTGACGACCAGCCGGTTGGGAAATTCGCAACTGTTGTGCTCCGCCGTTTAATCGTATGTGAGCCGTCCATTGGCGAATAAAAGCAGTATACATAAGAACCGTCGGAAATACACCAGAAATCGATTCCATCAGAAAACCCCATCGATTGACCGGCAGCCCATCCGCTTGGATTGCCTACGTCTGTATTGGTCGAAAAGGTCGGCCCTAAGCCGCTCTGGTAAATTAAATACCATTTGCCTTTTGCTCCAAACCAGAACACCTGCGGCGCGCAAAAATAGGTGCCGCCGTTTAGTGAGCTCATAAAAGTGTGAGTTGCTGTCTTCAGCCCGGCAATTGATGTTGCAGAAGCATAACCCATACGCCACATACTGCTGTCACGTCCGGTGTAAAAGAGGTGCCATTTGCCCCCGGAGTACACAATGGACGGATCTTTGACAGATATATCATCAAATGCACCCGATGGTCCATCTAAAAAACATCTTGCATCTACTCTCCATGTTGGGTCCTCCTCATAAGTCATAAACCTCCAGGTCGTAAAGCTCCACACCTCACCCTTATATGTCTGGGCGCCGTCATTCTGGTCGACGCGCCAGTAATAAGTTGTGTCTAAATCGAGGAAACCGGTAGGGCCAAAGGGGTCGTAACTGTTAGAAGTTTCATCTGGTGCGTAAATGACAAGATTGGGGTGAGAAGCTCTGTTGGCGTCGGCAACTGTGTTCGCGTCGAGCCCGATATACACATCGTGCTTGCTGACGCCGTCGCCCTGTCTCCAGCTAAGCGATATATCTTTAGGGACACCTGTTATCTCGTCACGCGGCTGCGGACGGTGGGCGTATTTTGTTGCTGTGTAAGTGCCGTTCGGCTCCACGACCATGCCGTTGACGAACGCAAAAGGCTGACCTCCCAGGGTCTGTGGGTCCGGTTCAGATGTCAGGATGATTCTGCCCAGATAATCTGTTGTTACTACTGCGCTCCACTTATAATCATTTGGACATCCCCAGTTCAGACCTGCTCCGCCGATTTCACCAAGAGGCATCCACAAAGGCCAGTAGGGGTCACCGCCGTAGAAATTAGTGTCAAAAATGTGAGCATCGTTGATGTCATTGACAGCGTGTGCATTGGCATACCAGTTCGACACTCGGGGTGTATGACCGTCTGCAGCCACGCTGCTATCGTCATATGCCCACATAGTTATATTGACTTCTCGATTGACTCCGAGTCCCCATAGCTCAATTGTAACTCCGTGGTCCCCGCCACCGGCCCCCATAAGAAAGTCTCTGTAGAGCTGTTCGTTGTTCATGTCACTTGGGTAAGAATAGGGGTTCGTACGGCGGCGCGACTCAATTTCTCCGAGATAACCGTATTCAGGATTTGCACCTGAAAGGTCAATTTGAACATTATTGACTATGTCGCCGCTGTCATCAAGGGTAAATGGTATCCAGTCCGGGAGGTTCGGGTCGTAATGCGGGTGACTGGGGTTGGAATTAAGTTCGCCCGGCTCGGTCTCTGCTTCGGTGTTGTCTCCGGTGTTGTTGAAGTCAAGCTTGAGCATGCGAGGGTCGGCGCCGTAGCACAGCTGCGCCGAACTTAGCGCCAAAACAAAAGATATTACAAACAGAAACTTCCCAGACATTTTACTCCTCCAAAAACAAGGTTAAGAAAACCTCCTCTTGTGGGGGAAACTTACCGGACAAAAAGCAGAAGCTCCCTCACCACTTCTCTATTATAGCACTGTTATATATGTTAACCAATTCCGACCCGTTTATCAACTAAATTATTCCCCCGCGGCAATTGAGCGGTCTGCTTGTCCTGCCTCCTGCCTGTCCCGTATGTATCCCATCGGGGCTCGGATACTATCCTACCCGTATGCCTTCGGCACCACTTCGCAATACGCGATACTAACTACGCAATACGAAAATATTGCGGCCTCCGACAGCTTGTGCCTTAGGTGCACTTCATAAACCAAAACCGCTACAAACAATCTTGACATTCCATATATCCCCGCTATACTAAACTTCTAATAAAAAGCGTATATTATTATGTCTCAGAAAAGGAGGACAAATGCAATGACCAAATACAAGTTGCGATTTCATGGGTCAGTGTCAGATGCGGAACTTCAAATGGTTGATCAGAATTCCGAGATTTTAATTAACCGCTTAAGAAAGAATCGAGAAGTTATAAGAAGTCTAATTGAGACGGAGATCGCTAGGGAATTGCCAGAAATTGATCGGATTCACGTAGATATTGATTTTGAGTACGGAAGCGTCGAATGGTTAGGAGAGGTCACAGTATACATCGATTGGATGGCTAGACTAGGTGGTGCGGCTGTGTTTATGATTATGCTTAAAGACGCTGTACGATGGAGCATAAACCGGATTCTTACAAGAAGCCATATCCCTAACGCTCGGACTGTAGTTCGCGTGACGTATCCTACGAGGGCGGTAGATTTGATGTATCGTTCTGAAGGGTCGCAGGAACGTTTTCTCGGTGCTATTTTAGCCTTAACGGCTTTTAACACGTTGTTGTTGATGATTATGATAATATTAGCTTTCTATAAAAGTTACTATCATCCTTTTATCTTAACCGTTATGGTTGCGATGATGGCTGTATATGTGCTTTCACTGGTTGTTGTGGTTTTTCACAGACGGTGAACAGAAAAAGAACAGATCGTCTAACGAATGTATTAACACGGATCGCCAACTAGACTTCCGAGTCGTTTAGCCCTAGCCCAGCTGGGGGTTACTGATTCTGCTTGTGCTGCCTTCTGCCTGTCCCGTATGTATCCCATCGGGGCTCGGATACTGTCTTACTGGTATGCTTTCGGCACCACTTCGCAATACGCGATACTAACTACGCAATACGAAAATATTGCGCCCTCCGCCAGCTTGTGCCTTAGGTGCACTTCATAAACCAAAACCGCTGGCCCTGCCAGCGATTCCTTATCGGTTAGTCAAAAATCCACGCAAGGAACGCTTTTCTTTTCTAACCGAACCAACCGGCCTGGGCCGGTGCCTCGCCAGCCCGCTTTGGAATTACTTCCCTGAATTACCGAGGGCGAGAGAGTTGCTGTGAAAACGACTTTTTTGGCTTTGAATTTGCTTATATCTATGTATAATTATTTGAGAAATCTTGATTCCACTGACGAAATATAAGTTATGAACGATACCGAGATTAGGCAAAATTTCCATAGGAAGAGGCTACGACAACAACACGCCCAAAAAGATACACTTGTGATTGACGAGCTCGGCTTAAATCACGGGAAGTGTCGAGCCGACATTGCTGTGATTAATGGGCATCTTATTGGCTATGAGATTAAGAGTAACAAAGATTCACTCCGTAGGCTTGAGAAACAAGTTAAATCATATAATTCAGTTTTTGATAGGGTTTCCATAATTGTGGGTGACCGTCACCTCACCTCTATTCAAAACCATGTCCCCAGATGGTGGGGTGTGATAGCAACTACAAAAGGATCTAGGGGCGCGGTAAATTTTGATATAATTCGTGAGGCAAAATCGAATAAAAGCACTAATCCAATATCTATAGCACGGTTATTATGGCGCAATGAAGCGGTAGAAATATTACAGCAGAAAAAATTTCCTTCAAGAATACTTCGCCAGCCTCGCGCAGTATTATATGAGTGTCTGGTAGACTCACTGAATATTTGCGAACTACGAAAGTTCGTCAGGGAATATCTTAAGAAGCGTAAAAACTGGCGACGTCCCGAATCACCTTCTCAACGTGGTGACTTGTTCCAACCTGTCGCCACGTAGAAAGATTGCCTGTTTTGACTGTCCCGTTTGCACATTCTTGGATATAGTTATCTCCCCAAGAGAAGTCTGGTTCACAATAATAATCCGAAACTAAAACCTGTTTGCAAAGTTTACGATACTGTTTATAATTAGTAAGTTTTTTATCTCGGACCTTTTTCCCTTTTACAATAAACCAGCCATCATCAATGGTATATCTGATAGTAGCAGAAGGTTTCATTACCTTGGGATCAACATCAAAAACCTTAGGATGACTTATTGCATAATCACCAAATGATAGGAGACGAAGTCCACTTTTGCTGAAGCTGTTCATCAGTTTTTTATATAATTGCCATTCATAGCGAGGTACAACTTCTGTCCCTTCTTTTATGCTACTCATTGTTTCAGGAAAGGATGTGCTTAGAAGAGTGAATGTTCGCCACTTGTCCAAATAAGGCAGTTTGCTCACAACCCCCTGAATGGCCATTGCAAAACTATGGAGGGGGAGAAAATTCATTGGAGCACCTAAATCAAAAATGACATCACAGTCAGCAGGTTGAGCTTTCAATGTTGATAATAATGAATCTATTTCTGTTTTAAAGATTTTTTTGACTGCTTGTTCAACCTTTATTCTTAAACAAATACCATTATCGTCTTTAGTCGAAACCTCTCTTATCTCTTGTTGATATATACTGTCTCTGGATATGCCTGTTACGGGTATAGCTTGGCACCCTAACAAACCTCGAAGTTCTTTGAAAACGAAGGATATAGGGTGAATACGACTTTTAATTCGTTGGGTAGATGAAATGAGGTTAAAATCAACAAAACAAGGTGAATCACCCCATATCTTGTAAACTCTATCCGCAAAAAGAGACAAGTGTTTGTCTATCGTTTTTACTTTACTTGCAGTTTCATGGTCCCAACCATTTTCTGGCCTTCCAAATTCTGGAACCTCAATTAGCGGCATTAATACGCGCTTAGATGAAGGCGGTAATTGTGATATTGCTTTATATTCTCCTTCTTTCCAGCGCAAACATGGCACATATTGATAACAGTTAAAATTCATTGTATTATCCTTTTTTATTACGAAAAATGTACATTTGGAAACAATTTTCTTACTTCACCTCGTCCTACCATATCTTTGAGAATCATATAATCATTAGCTTCTTTTCTTATTTTCCCTGCTATTATCGCAGGATGAATATGTAGTTCCTGTGCTAGAGTTTTGATTGAATCTTCATTTCTTAAATAACGCGCCAAAGCCATATTCCATTTGTCTTTGGGCACAAGGATTTCGCCAGCTTGTTCGTCTGCTTCCTGTTCAATATCCCCGGCTTCCACATCTAAATCATCGAATATACTTTCTATATTCCCCTTATGTAGATGCTTCATTATATGAATAAGCTCGTGTAAAAGAACAAACCAGAAATTATCTATCCTATCGTAACGCAATGTCACCCCAATTATTGGTGAGCCGTCAGAAAGTAAAAATGCAGCGCCGTCCAAATAAGTATGAGGCAAATGAGACTCAACGATCAGTCGAATCCCGAATTTTTTCAGGTACTCAATTACTTTTCTTTCCCAGTTATCGGTACAGCTTAGTTGAGCCACCTTTGTTAACCACTCTTTAGTAATAGTATTTCGTCTGTATTTATTTTTTAATCTTTGTTTATTGGCGAGGGCTATAATCCGACACTGCCAAGCAAGAAGAGCATATCGGTTTACAACGCCTCCGGCACGTACGCGTTGACGTGCAAGTGATTGGACTGGCCTATCGAGAGAGCTTTTTACAAATGTTTTTGCAAGAGTTTCAGCATTATCCAGAGCATCTTCTAAGGAGTCAGAAAACCCCTCAAGCCAATTGCGGCGAAACATTTCTTTAATTGGAAACTGATCCCATGATAAATCGTCTTTATCTGCCTTAACAGTTTTTTGCAGTGTTGCTTTGAATTCAGCAACCTCGCTTATATTTAAACCGAGTGCTTTTGCCACTTCGGCAAGCCTAGACAAACTCGCAGAAGCATATTCTTCAGCTTCGTATCTCTGAATCTGTTGTTCCTTTACATCAATAGCTTCTGCAAGCTGGCGTTGTGACAGTCTTTTGGCAATACGTGCCCTGATAAGAATTATTGGTAATTCCTCCAAACTCGATGCTTTTAACACGTCAACTGTCCCGGATTTCAATGTTTCATATTCATGGAGTTGCGCAGAAAGATTTTCATATTCGCTCTGCAATGCATCTAATTCTGCTTTTGCCAGAATCTTAGACTTCGTCCGTTTAATAGCAGATTCGATATCAAACTCGTCAATTGCTTCTCGGAATTTCTTTAATTGAGTGGTTGTTATTCGATATTGTCTTTCATTAGTTATCATTGGCAATATTCCTTTCGGTCACCTTTAGTATAACTTTATACAAATAATGCCCTTCGCGTTTCCTGTATCCTTGTCAGTTTGAAAATAATCCAAAAATGGGTGCACTCTATCTGCTAACCAGCTGGTTGGAAAGAATTCTCCATAAAAGCGCCTTTTCTGTTTTTTACGTTTATCCTTAAAATCAAGAAAAATTGGGTCTAGCTTTGCAGTGTCTACGCCTGTGACGTCCCAACACGCATCAAAGTCGCCGGGGATTGACTTTTCTGTAATAAAGCTACCGTCTAGAAATATTTTACGGCATCCGGCTTTACGCAAAGCCATTACACCATCTTTGAATCCCTCAAAAATACGTTTACGATATGCAGATATCGCAAAACGAGTTTCGACCTCCTTAAGTG
>CAZDQP010000135.1:0-6722 GCA_964507485.1 uncultured Pirellulales bacterium
AGCCCGAGTCGTTCAAGCAGTTCACGAATCTGTTGGCTTTCATATTGATTGACTTTGCAGCCAATAGTATTTATGGCGAAAGTTTTCATAGTATGGTATAATATATAATTGTTTAGGAGAGCTTACAACACCGTTCAAATCATATTTGGACCATAATTGTGAGGATTTTATTATGGCATTAGAATACGGGTCGGTTTGGGCGATAGATATTGGCAATAATTCACTAAAGGCGTTGCGATTAAGGCTCGTAGAGGATGTTATTGAAGTAATCGGCTTTGATAATATCCAGCACGGCAAAGTCCTTACCGGAAGTGGTGTAAAACCGGCAGAAAGAGACGAGCTAATTGCGTTGAGTTTGCGACAGTTTGTGAAGCAGAACGATTTGGGTAGGGACGATATAATTGTTTCTGTCCCGAGCCAGAACAGTTTTGCACGATTTGTGAAGCTACCGCCTGTTGAGCAGAAGCGCATTCCTGAAATCGTCAAGTTTGAAGCGGCTCAGCAAATTCCCTTTGATATCAACGATGTGCAGTGGGATTGGCAGATAATGACCGAAACTGACAGCCCTGAAACAAAAGTGGGGATTTTCGCAGTTAAGAGCGATGTAGTCAGTTCGGTATTGGAACATTTTGCCAGAGAGAATTTGATGGTTAGTTATGTTCAGATGGCGCCGATGGCTTTGTATAATTACGCATTGTTCGACCATAGTGATTTGAGTAAGTCTGATGAACAAGCCACAGTTATTCTTGACATAGGTGCTGAAAACAGCGATTTAGTAGTCTGTACTCAATCGACAGTTTGGCAAAGATGTGTCCCGATGGGAGGCAACGCTTTTACAAGGGCGATAGCAGATACATTCAAACTCAATTTTGAAAAAGCTGAAAAATTAAAACGCACCGCTCCAATGAGCAAATATGCCAGACAGGTGTTTCAGGCTATGAAGCCGGTTTTTACGGATTTGGCTTCTGAAATCCAGCGGTCACTGGGTTTTTACAGCAGTTCTAATCCGAACACTAAATTGTCGAAGATTATTGCATTAGGCGGTGGAACAAAAATGCGCGGCCTGCTTAAGTACTTAAGGCAAACATTACAGATGCCTGTTGAGATGCCGGATTCATTTAAGAGGCTTGCATTAAGTTCAGATGTTTCAGCAGCGAAATTTCATGAGAGTGTTAGTGATTTTGGTATCGTTTATGGTCTTGCTTTGCAGGGTTTAGGCTTAGCGAGGATAGAAAGCAACTTGCTGCCCCGCAACATTGCACGATCGATGGCTTGGGTTAGTAAAACAAAATACTTTATAGTTGCAGCGTGTATGGTATTACTGGTTTCGCTTATGAGTTTTGCAAGAATTGCTTTGGACAGAATTAATTATGCAAATAACAAACAGGCCCGACAAAAGGTTAAAAATATCGTTAGTGCAGCTCGGCAGGCCAGTAGCAAGCTCAGAACTGAAGAAGGTAAAGGATTGCAGTCCGAAGAAATAATAGAAAAAGAATTTAAGCTTTTTGACTACCGTGACGTAGTTCCATTATTGCATCAAACTGTAATCTCGGTCTTGCCGAACGAGAAAAATAATCCTGAACAGAAAGAACTTTATAGGGCTTTTGCCAATGGTGATGTAAAGGGAATAAAGAAAATTAAACGCAATGAGCGCAAACAGATATTCGTTACAGGCATGTCGGTTTATTTCTCAGATGATATTGCTTCTGCTAAATTTGGTGCTATAGATTTTACGGAGAGGGGAGGTAGAAGAAGGTCAGGTAAAAAAGAACCTATTCGGATGGAGGGTGACAGGTATGGTACTGGTATTTCATCTAGTGCTGCTAAGTTTGGTCGAAAGACGTATTCTGTGACGACCCCCGGAACCACTGAGAAAGATGAAGGTGAGGATACTGAAAGTGGCCCGGGGTTCGTAGTAACTATAGTCGGCTATAGCCCCTACAAGAACATATATGAATTAATGGATCCTGTCGGAGTGGAGAACGACCCGAATAAATGGGGGGTTGTTACTCGACTAATGCATCTTGATGATGTTGTTGATTGGAAAAATCCGTTTGAACTGTACAAAAGAGCCAAGATCAAGCATTTCAAATTAGAAACGGGTGAGGTGGATTTGGAGGCTAATATGCCTGGGGGGATAGGTCTTAAAGATATTGAATTTGAGAAGGGAAAAAGGGCCGGTAGTGAAGATATCAGCGAGCAGGTTTTAATTGACCCTATGACAAAGGAGGTTATCAGTAGGGTCGCCGAGTTGGACTGGGACGGAGCTAAGAAAATCGACAGAACAGGTAAAGTTGTTTATAAAGCCAATGACCACTGGTTCAGATTAAATATTAAGTTTATTTGGAAAGAGGCACCGAAGGATACAGAAGAGACCGAAGCTTAATAGATTATTTTTTAGGTTATGGAGACATTTTAACCCTGAAATAAACGTAGTGGAATAGCCAAAAAATAGAATAGATTGGTGAGCCGAAATGGATATCTCTAAATTTAAAGACATTATATATAGATTAAGTTTTCTGAAGAATTATTCATCGCTGATACTTCCCGTTATTATAATTCTGGTAGCAGTACTTCTTTTTATACCTACCCGATTGCTTAGCAATAGCCTAAAGAAACGCATAGAAAAGGAAAGTCTTTCTGTAGGCAAAGGAATTCAGTCTCTAAGCAGAAATGCCGTTTCCCGTAACCAATGGGAGGTTGAGCAGCAGTATCAGCAGGATTATAGCAGGGATGCTAATCAGACAGCCCTTTTAGCCAAGCGCAGCAGTCAAAGGCAATTATTAAGTTATAAGATATTTCCTGAGCCGAAATATACCTCTGTGTTAATTTTCAAAGAATTTGGACAAAGGTTTCGCCGCGAAATGGAGAAGCTAATCACTCGTGTAAGTGCTCTTGATTGTCCCACCGAAGCCGAATTGCAAAGGGGTTTACGTGGTTCCGGTTTATCACGTTCTGATTGGAGTCTGGATCGAGTTATGGGAAGAAGAATGAGTGAGGTTGACGCGACGATAACGGATGTTCTTTGCCGGGAGAAGGCGCAAACTGCGCTTGTTTATGCTAATCCGGTGGATTTGAGCGGATATGAATTTTGGAAAGAGTATGAATATACCGGAATGGACAAAGCGGTTGAAGACTGTTGGTATTGGCAGTTGGCTTTTTGGGTTATCGAAGACGTTTTTGATACAATAGATGCACTGAATTCCGGGTCGAATAGCGTTTTCACATCGCCCGTAAAACGACTTCTGGGGATTAATTTTAACAAGAGTGAAAGACTAAGGGCTGGAGAGATTGAGAGACCCAGTTATATTCAATCGCCTGAAAATGCAATTGCTACATCTCACACCGGAAGGTTTTGTAATGATGATATTGATGTTATACAATTTAATGTTGTTGTTGTGGTTGGAGCGAAGGCGGTTTTGCCGTTTATGCAGCAACTTTGCAGTGCCAAGCAGCATCAGTTCAGAGGATTTTCCGGCGATGAGCGAGAACAGATTTTCAGGCATAATCAAATAACGATTTTAGAAAGTAATATCAGATCTGTTGACCGGAGGAGTGAGGAACACGAGTTTTATCGCTATGGAGAGGATGCTGTGATGGAATTGGATTTAGTTTGCGAATATATCTTCAATAAAAATGGCTATGATGAGATTAAGCCGGAATCAGTCAAAAAATCGCTTGAGAAGAAAGAGATAGAATAAGCAGTAAATGTAATTGGAGTGTTATACGGGATACCGGGCATGAGTAAAAAAGATAGCAACTTTTTCGAAGAGCATGTTGAGAAGATTGTTTTAGCTTTGGTGGTTATAGTGTGTATTGTTCTTTCATATCTCTTTGTTGTTAAAAGTCCCTGTACAGTCAATTATGATGGGCAAAAGATTGGCCCCGGCGATATCGATAATTATATACTAAACGAGCAGGCTGAAGTTTTAGAAAGCAGGCTCGATAGAAGTCCTGAGCAGCCGGAACAGCCGTATAAGACACGGGTTGGTGATTTCACTGCTCTGCTTAACTCAGCGATAGGTAACATTGATGGTAATATCTATCCGCCACTACCTTTTAGTTTAGAGAGCGTGATCGATGATAGGGTGTATCGTATTCCGGTGATTGGTGAAGTCAGCGAAGTATCGGTTGAGCACATCAGAGCTGTGGCTTATGTGCCTAACGGAGAGATTAACGAAGAAAATGTTTATAGTGAGGGTAATAGTGAGCCGAATGATATCGACCTTGTTACTGTAGAAGCAAAATTTGATGTTTCGGAATTGTATAGTAGGTTTTATGAAAGCTTCGCTGGCGGTAGTGTCCAGCAGGATTGGCGTGATCCATGCTTGGCAAAACCTGTTTTTGCGGCTGTGCAGTTACAAAGACAGAGGTTGCTTCCTGATGGCAGTTGGAGCGATTGGCGAAGTGTGCCGAGAAGTAAGGTGGACGATCGCAGAAAGATGTTTGAGATTATAGAGGATATTAATAATTTACCGGCTGGCGGAGTAAAAGTGCGACTGTTGCAGTTTGATGATGCTGAGGTGAGAACGGACCTGTTGCAGCCGGAGGCTTATCAGATTGCCTCTGCCAGAGAAGAGTGGTTTCCGCCTTCGTTACATAGGGAGTATGTGGACTATCAAAGAGAGATGAATATTATGGAAAGGCGTGAGGCCGTTGCAGAAAAAAGGGAGGAGCGTGAAGGAGAACGCTTGGAGCGGCGAAGAACGACGACGGTAAAAACGCGCCCGACAGAAGTAAGAATGGAAGGAGATAGAGGGCCGACTACGTCCGCAGTTCCGGGGAGAACTTCGCCGAGAAGAAACCAGCCCGCTCGGGATAGTGAGAAGGAACGTACTCAGAAAAGCAAAGGAGTTTCAAGGACAATAGATGATATTTACATGGAATTTAGCGAGATTTCGATTGCTGACCGTAAAAACATCGCCCATATGAGTGAACCTTTATTGTTTTGGGCAAATGATGATACCGTTGAACCTGGGAAGAGTTACCGCTATCGAATTAGATTGGGTATTTTTAATCCTATTGCGGGGACAAGTCAGTTCAGCAAAAGGGACTTACCGCTGAAAAACAGGGTGATTTTGTGGAGCGAATTTTCCGACACAACAGAGATTGTGGATGTTCCGGGAACCTTGTACTTCTTCCCGCGTGACATACAGGAAGCTACAAATACTGTAATAGTCCAGGTCTCCAGGTATGTATTGGGTTATTGGTATAGCAGGGATTTTACAGTCAGGCAGGGGGAACTTATAGGTAAACTTGGTGAGTACAGGATTACAAAGGAGGAGGAACAAGAGAAAGTTTCAGTACCTAAGATTGTTGATTATACTACCGGTGCGGTATTAGTTGATGTTGTACCTGTGAGTGATTGGTCGGGCGGGAATATTCTGCATTTCAGGCATTTTTTTGAAATGCTTTATAGTTTCAGCGGAAAAAACATAGAGCGTTTGCCCGTTAAAAACAGGTATTGGGACGAAGTATTGCAGAGTAAGTTTAATGAAATAAAGAGAGCCGAGAGAGAACCTAAGGAACCTTTGCGACGGTGGGCGGGCCAACAAGAGCGCAGGCGCACCTCAAAACCAACATTTGAAGGGGATAGGGAGGGAATGGGATTGTAGCTCCTGATTACTATAGGGAGTATTTGGTTGTTTTAAAATCCCGATTGAAGATGGAGCAGCCGCAGTGACGGCATCATTGAAGAAAGAGGCTGCTCACAATTGATTGTTATCTCAAACTCATCTGGGGGGATCAGGTCTATAAAATTATCACTAAACTCTACTGTTGCGGAGTTGCTGATTTGAACATCTTTTGCTATTGCATTTGATTTGAGTTTGACCTTCCATTGCTTGTCTGTTATTTGAGAAAAGCTTTTGCTGATTTTTACCTTGGGCCAGGCGATATATTTGTCGGGCAGATAGAAGAACAGATTTTCTGCAATTTTTTCTCCATTTCTGTCTATCACGAGATGCAGGCAGCATCCCTCAGGATTGGTGGGCCGAACAATTGTTTTGGGTAGTTTCGGCGGCGTTGATGTGCCAAATGGTGCGACCACAATCGGAAGTGTTGCCTGGTCTATCAGTCGCCCGAACAAATCTATCAATCGGCAGTTCAGCGTGGCGGTTATTGGTTGTTCACTGTCGTTTATCACAATAACTTTCAGTGATTGTGGAACCGGAGACAAATAGAGTTGTGTTTTCTCCGGTTCGGGTATGACCGTAATCAGAAGCGTCGAGAAAAATCGCTTCGCATAATAATAAAGTGCTTTTGGTTCACCTGTGTAATCTATCGCAGACCAGCTTATTGCTGGACAGCAGTCATTGAATTGCCAGAATAATGCGCCGCTGTTTCGAAAATTGTGAGCTCTTAAATATTCCGCATATGATTTGACGCCACGTGCTTGTGTAACCTGAGAAAAGTATACATATTGTTCGAGGTTTTCGGCGGGGCCAAACAAATCTCCGATATAACGATATAGACGGCTGTTGCCGTCTAATTGGTAATTGTGTTTTTCGATTGGTAAGCTGCCGATGCGCAGCTTTTCGGGAGAACAAAAATTTCTTATAGTTTTCGTATTAGGCAGTGATTGTAAGCCGAATTCAGTGACAAATCGTGGGATATCTTCGGGCTGACAAAAGTATTGGCGAACTGGCTGATGGCCCGACCAGACGCTCCATTGGTGTTTTGTTAGCGATTGGCCGAGCTTGAGTTGCTCTTTTGTACCAAGC
>CAZDQP010000136.1:0-6716 GCA_964507485.1 uncultured Pirellulales bacterium
AACCTACTTCGTTGGGGTCGCCGACTGGATTGCCGGGGCCGCCAAATGAGAATGCTGTCCCGTTCGCTATTTCGACACCATTGAGATAGATTCTGGTCATTGTACCATCTCCATCATGCGTGACGGCTACGTGCGCCCATTTGCCGATAAACGGATCCATCACATTGGGGTCGGAATAAACACCGGTTGTGCCATCGCCGAATTGCCGCATTTGGATTCCGCCAAACCAATCTTCTTGGTCAGGCGTATCGCAGTCGAGTTCGAAGATATGCCCGGTTTGGGTCCACATATTCCTTTGAGCGACGATACCCTGAGGCTGGCTCCCTTGGGGGACACGCGGACCTCCCCACTTGATCCACGCCGATATGGTTACATCATTATCGTCACTGGTAAGTTTATGGCCCATGCCCTTAACTTCTCCTAAAAGGCCGCAGGAAATCCTGCTGCCTCCGGAGCCGTCAATATAGACGCAATTGTCGTTAAACGGACTGGTACCTGCTGAATATTCCACACCTTGATTGCCACCGTAATAGGCAACGTACGAAGTCGCGGTCCAGCAGGGGTCGTTCGGGTGAACAGAATCCCACCATTTATTGCCGTCATAGATTTGGTTAAAGTTGTAGTAACAAACGAGATTTTCATCATTCGGTGGTGTTGGCGGTATGGGTTCATAAAACTCATACAGCCAGTAATCACAAAATATCTCAAGCTCTAATTCGTCTACCACGCAATCACCGGCGGGGGCACCGAGCGGAGCGTAGTCAACCCTCGCAAAATTGGCATCGCGCTCTGCGAGGACACATCTGGTCGTATATAGCCGCACATCTTCGAAATACACGGTACCCGAACCTCCTGCATTTGGGTTACCGAAGCCGATGGTAATTAAATTGACATCAGTCAAATCCACACCGGCGGATTTGAAGTTCTCGAGGCTGATGTTCCACATTTGCCACCATTCAGACTTGATGTCGCCCATAGCAGGGTATTCTACCGTACAGGAATTACCGTCGCCGTCAGTCAGTTTTAAATACATCTGCTCGTTGGCGTCATTGTCTTCTTGACCGTAGAACCATAGACCCAGTGCTTTAGCGCCAATGCCTTCCCAGTTCGGCTCCATTACCAAATCAGCCATAGTTGCGTAACATTCAGAATAGTAGGGGTAGAGGTCATTTCTGAACAAATATTTCATCGAGTTGCCGTCGCGGGTTATTGTTGACTCAATATAAACTTCCGAGGAAGTGCCGTTGGTGTTACCGTCCTCCCATACATTCCGAAGACCTGCGGTGTCCATATACGAATTGTAGTCCTCCACAACAGCATAAAGCATTGTCGTGAAGCTCCAGACATTGCCTCGCCGGATGTTCGGGTCATTAACTTCATCAATACGCCAGTAGTAACTCTGGTACAATCTGAGGAGGCCGCAGGGGTCGTAACTGTTAACATCCTGACGGCCGCGGTATATGCCCGTCAAATCGGATATATTGGCATCGTTTACATCGTCAAAATCGGTGCCTAGATATACATCGTATTCTTCAGCAAAGTCGCTCACTTTCCAGCGAAGTTTTTCATCCACTGACACGTCTTCTTCTCCATCAATTGGATGTGAATTATAAGACCAAACTTCATGCAGCAGCATATTAACGTCAAGACCGCTCGGTCGTCTGCGTTCACCAGGTGAAATTGTGGGATTCATCAAATCATCGGGATGGACATTGGGGTCCAGGTGTGTGCCATCATCTTCTGGTACAAGAGTAGCGTTTGGGTCACCGCCTCGGTTGTATTTTCTGGGGGAGTTAGGGTCATTGGGGTCATCTGGCGTAACGTGCTCCGAAAACCGAGGGCACGCGGTTGTAAAGCCGAGAGCGTGTGCTAATTCGTGATTTATCACCGACCACAAGTCGTATTGTCCGGCCGGGACATTCCCGTCTGTAGGCGGGTCATTAGCGTCTACATACCAGTCGATATCGTTATTATCGTTAATCTCAATACGGGCATGGATAGGTCTGCCGTCTTTATCGTAGTCATTGGCCGTTAGGATGGTTCTGCCGAGAGCATTACCATCTTCAGGTATTCCTCTTGTAATGGGGCCGGCTCGTACGAGTTCTTTTGTTTTATCTGGACCGACTGGTTCAATATATACCCACGGAGGAAAGAAAGCTCGCTCGCTAAAGTCGTACTTCTTGAAATCAATTTCAACTTTGTGCTCTGGGTTTTGGTGAGGTAACCGACCCTCCCACCGTTCAATTTTGGCGTTGATAACCTTCTTCTGAGCTTCGCAAATGCTGCCATCAAAGTTTGGATCTATGTCTACAGCTAAGACCGGCTCAGGGCTGCAGTAAATAGCTGCAGCCAAAAGGTATAGCCCGGCAAACCATAGTTTTCTATACATTGATTTTTCTCCCTTCTTAATTTGTCTTTCACAGAATAACCGCATCCTTTGTGAGGGGAAAAGCCTGCCGAAAAACAGAACAATTTTCTCCACCACTTCTCTGTTACAGCACTGTTCTATACGCTAACCGATTCTGACCCCTTTGTCAACTGAATTATTCCCCCGCGGGCACGGCAGCAGAGTTGCTGTTGCTGCCTTCTGCTCGGATACTGTTTTAATGTTCGCTTCCAGCGAACTACTGTTCGTTTCTTCATTGCCTGTCCTGTGGGCCTGTGCCCTAGGTACGGCCTCCACCAGCACCAGCAACTTAGGTAAAAAAGCCCCCGCGGTTTATGCCTTAGGTGCGCTTGAGCGGGAGTAATTGCTGTTGTAAAGGAGAAGACTTTATGGGAAAATTAGAGTATGAATTTAAAAGCATATGTTAAAGACCCAGATGCTCTTTTCCACTACACGAAAACGCCGATAGCCATAAAGCACATATTGAATACAAAGAAATTTAAACTCTCTATTTTTAATGATATGAACGACCCGAGAGAATATAAATTCAAGCTATTACACCCCTCTCATGGAAGTCAACTGGCAACAGCCGCTCCTGACGATAAATCATTTGAAATACTATTCAACGAAGCTCGTGATGACTTCAACAAAATATTAAGGTATGAATGCGAAATAATGAGTTTCTGCACGAATATAACACCTATGTTGATTCTGAATGATGGCAATTCCGAAAGAGATAAATATTTCCATTCAAAGGGTTGGGATGGATCTCGTATGTGGTCACAATACGGAGAAAATCATTACGGTATCTGCCTGGTTCTATCAAAAGAAGAATTAGAAAAGGCCCTAAAAACTCAAACGAAACAATATAAGGCCGATTATGTTATGTATTCACAAGAGGATGGTAGTCGCCCATCTTTTGATTATAGCTTACTTGGGCAAAAAAGTGCCAGAGAGTGTGTACATAAATACGTGACAGATAATTTGGAAAAATTCTTTTTTCGCAAGAATATTGACTATAGAGATGAAGCGGAATTCCGGGTAGTTGTATTTGACCCTCATAGGAAGCTTGAATGCCTTGATATCAGCACGTCGTTGAAGGGGGTAATTGTGGGAGATAGGACAGACAAACTATATAATATTTACCTAATTAAGCAGGTGTGTGAAAATCTAAAAATCGAATGCCTAAAGGCACATTGGAGTACAAGCGAACCGCATATGATACTTACATTACCTGATTAAACCTGACTGCTTAATTATTTTGATTCTAATCTAAAAACCTACTGTAAAAACTAGGGACAAGAGAAAGCTATACATTTTTGCCTTTTTATTTTTTCCCTATCTCTTACAACCTTTACAACCTGCTTGTGCTGCCTTCTGCTCAGATATTGTCTTAATGTTCGCTTTCAGCGAACGACTGTTTGTTTCTTCGTTGCGGCCTCCGGCAGCACTGCGCAATACTCCTAATTCACATACTATCATCAAATATTGCAGCATCTGCCAAAAAAGGTATAATTACAAAACATGAGAAAATTACATATTGTCCGTTAATTTAATAAAGGGGAAAAAGTTATGGAAGAAATAGCTGCTCTTAAAATACTTGATGAAACTCTATCTAAAGTTCAAGACAAAAATGCAAGAAACAGAATCCTCCTTTGGGCATGGAAAAAATATTCAACTGAGGTAATGCCCGACGGGATTGAAAGTAAGGAAATAGAAAAAAGAAAGAGAAAAAAGAAGCAAACAACAAAAAAGAAAGGCAGCAAGTCTAAAACAAAGACAGAACGACCCTCAATTGTTAAGGAGCTCAATCTGCATCCAAAAAACAAACAACCGTTTAAAGAATTCTTCGAAGAAAAGAAACCAAACGTTGGGGCACAAACTTATGCAGTATGTGTTTATTACTTAGATAAGGAACTCGGCATTAACAATATTGATGTAAATCATGTTTATACTTGCCTGAAAGCCATCGGTCGTAAGTTGCCTAAAGATATTGGTCACGCAATGGCCTTGGTTGCATCTAGGAAAGGCTTTATAGATACGAGTGATTCATCAAATATAAGAATAACCATTGCCGGAGAAAACCTAATAGAACACGACTTGCCCAAAAAAGCAAAATCTAAAAAGTAAAAAAAGACATTTGTAAATTGACTTAGTAAGATTTTGTCATATTATACCTGCTTTCTTCCACCTCCTGTTGAAATTCTCAACAAGAGCATCAAATATATTTCTATTTGTCTTCTTGTCAAAAACAACAGCAAACGACTCTTTCGCACCTAGATCCTTCATGCTGTGTCCCAGAATAACAACAATATCAGGCGAGATGATATATCTATCATGTATATCTGCACCAGAATAACTTCTAAACTCAAAATTGTCATTTTCTGTCTTGAAATCTTTTAGATCTCTCAGGAATCGTTTTTGGTTGTTCTCTGAGAGATTCTCAATTCTTGTAAGGAATTTAACATGCTTCACCTTAGCTTTTGATAAAATGTCCAAAGTTCTCTCGCTACAGTAAGGATCTACAATCTTTATCTCGCCTGTAAGTCCGGTTAGTATATTATTTGCTAGAACATTCTTACTATAATATCGTTTCTCTGCCTCAAAATAATAAATAGCGATAGAACCTCTGCCAGCTTCTTTAATTAAGTGTTGTTTGCCCTGCTTCATAATTTCATAATAAGTTTTTCCGCCTATATTATGCATATGGACCATTTTGTTTCTGGCTCTGTTAAAAGCATTAACAATAGTTCTCGTGTTGATACTGTTCTCCATCACATTTAATATGATATTTGCAATTTCATAAGCCGTTAGCATTTTTACATTGAGCTTTTCCTTTGAGACCCACAGAACCCACAATCCCATTTCAAGAGGTTTGGAATAACCGCTGAAATCGGGCATATCGTTGATTTTTGCTTTTTGGAATTTGTCTAACAAATCTTTATTTCTATCACACTTCATTATTTTCAACCTTTTCCATTAAATTTTATAACACACCTTCCCATTCTTTTGTCAGCATATAACTTCCATATTCTTTTGAATCAACCCATCCATGGGTTTTTGCATAATTTGGATAAAACATGTTGAATTGACCAAGCAAACTTTTCGCTTTCATCTTGTTCCAATGCTTTTTAATATCGGCTAAGGTAACGTTTTCGCCAACTTTGCCTTTTGTCAAATAAGCTAACAATAGTGTAAATTTTTTCGGGCCACTTTTGTTGGCAGCGCATCTTTTAACAAAAGCCCTTTCGTTAAGAGAGAAACTTATTTCAACTGGAACAGCTATATTATCTTTTTGTTTGGTTTTAGAATCGCTTTTTCCAAAAACTGCCTTTTCAAGGCGTTCAATCCTTTGTGTTAGTCGTGCTATGTTTTCTTCTGTCATTCTTTATTTCCTTATTACATATTGCCAAGGTTTCGTTTTGCCATCCTTCATCCGTATAAGAGTGCGTTTCCTCGTAAGATTTAGGAGGTTCATAGCTATAGACGGTTGAGGGTAGTGTCGTCCAATTTCTTGAAGTCTTTCCATTACAGAAGGCAAGTCTTTTGGTGAATCGAAGAATCCTTCCTCTATTAATATTGAAATTGCTCCAATAGCACCTTTCTTACCTTTCACTGAGGATATTTGGTTATTCCTTTTTCTATTACTTGATGTGGAATTTGTGATTTCGACCAATTGGTCAACCAATCGTTTAATCTCTTCGGCGATGTGTTGAGGGGTTTTTTGCATGTTTTTAAGCTCCTTTATAACAATTTAGTAAATAATGTTTCTTGTTTTTTAGTAATATAAAAACGTCAAAAATCAGTGTCAATCTAAAAGGTTAAAAAATCCAAATATTTTTGCCTTTTCATACGACTCGACTTATTAGTATATATTATTATATCTACTAAGAATCTTGATAGTTAAATTTTTAGAGTGTATTTATCGCGTTTTTTGGAGTAATAGTGCACATTATCTTCAAATTTTAAGTGCTTTTAAGACAATGTTTTTACTAATATATAAAAAATATATTATGTCTTTCTGTATCTGAAAAATCAATCAAATCTGTTAGTGGTATTTACAAAATTGGTGGATTTTTAAAATTTTTTTTACTTCTTTACTTATAAATACTTACAAATTTTCTGCTCTCGAAAAATCCCAAAATTTTCGCATCAAACGCGCAGGTCCGTCCAATTATAGAAGGGCTTTAATTCTGCCCAGTAGTTTTTTGAAAGGAAAACACTATGAGAAAAATGAAGAAACAAAACTTTAGCTTACTTTTACCTTTTCCTTTACTTCGCAATATGCGCTACGCAATACGAGATTTCAATCAATCAAAATGAATGCAAT
>CAZDQP010000137.1:0-6715 GCA_964507485.1 uncultured Pirellulales bacterium
ATACCTATTCCGGTACTTGCAGGCATCTTGTTGAATTTGCCATTGTTGAGAAGCCAGTTTACTATGTAGAATCCAGCGGCGGCAGAAAATGGATTACAACGTCGGCAGAACAGATTGGAGAAGAAGAATCGTAAGTAGGCCGGCAATATGCAGCAGTAACGCCAATGCAGAAAAGCGTTGGCGTTTTTTTTAGCTGTGCGGCAGGAAAATTCAGGTGATTTTGGGGGAGAGGAGAATCGCAAAAAAAAGCCGTGGGTGTCAGCACAGCCAACATCCACGGTCTGTTTCTCAATTAAAGAGTTAGATTTATGATTTACGTTTTTTCAAGATTAGTCCACCGAGACCAAAGAGCACAAGCGTAACTGGCTCGGGTATTGGCTGATATTCGATTGTCAGTTGTGGCGAGTTGTCAGCAATGCCAAAGTCCTTGGACCAGAAGCCCGCTTTTGCGCCGGAAACTTCGTTCGGCAGTTTCAAAACTACGCTGTATATATCGTTATCGCCATAGGCATGACTAACGTCACTACTTACTGTGAAGAAGGCATCTTCGGTGGTGATTGTTTGTGTATCAGTGGCTGGGATGTTGAAATTAGTTGGGGCGTTATTCCAAGTTAATGTGCTCTCAGACCAGTTATCGTCCAGAAGGTAATAGGCACCGATTACCGGGTCAGTGAAAGTGAGAAAATTCGGACTAAGACGGAGTACAGCCGACACAATTGATTGGTCATCAGGGACAGAGGAAAGGTTAAACATAATATATGACCTTGTAATCTCGTTAGTATATCCGGCATACAGAGTATTGTTGTTGTGAAGCGAGTCCGGCTCATCGCTTTGTATATAGGCATCATTAGTGGGGTATAGTGTAAGGATGTTGGCTTTCGACGTATTCCCCAACCATAAACAGACGAACAGCATTAAAGCTGAGATTAACCATCTTTTCATCTTTTATCCTTTTTGTATATTTGCGCTAAAACAGTACGTATATGCAATCGAACTCGTATCTCTTTACTTTTTTAAAACATAATTTTTACGATTTACGTTTTTTCAAGATTAGTCCACCGAGACCAAAGAGCACAAGCGTCACCGGCTCGGGGACTGGCTGATATTCAATTGCCAGGTACGGCGACCAGTCGATGACGCCGAGGTCTTTGGACCAGAAACTTGCCGCTGTTCCGGAGATTTCTTCGGGTAATTTTAAAACGGCGCTGTACATATCGTCATCGTTGTAGACGTAGCTAACGTCAATAAGTACGTTCCAGAAAACCTCGTCGATATTGACTAATTGAGTATCAGTAGGAAACATGCTGAGACTTGTTGGGGCGTTATTCCAGGTAAGTGTGCTCTCAGACCAGTTATCGTCCAGAAGGTAATAAGCACCAATTTCCGGGGCCTCGGGAAGAGTAACGAAGCTTGCGTCGAGACGAAGGTCGGCTGCCATAATCGTTTGGCCGTCGGGAATGGCGGAAAGGTCAAACATAAGATACGACCTTGTAATTTCGCTGGCATTATACCCGGCACTTAGACCATTGCCGTTATGAACGGTGTCCGGCTCAGTGCTGCTCACATAAGCGTCATCGGTGGGATATAATGTGAGGATATCGGCCTTCAATGTATTCCCCAACCATAAACAAACTACCAGCATTAAAGCTGAGATTAATCGCCTTTTCATCTTTTGCCCTTTCAGCATATTTACATTCAGATAGTGCATATGCGCAAACGAACACGCATCACGTTCTGGTTTGAAGAAAGTCTCCCTTCTCTTTCCCCCTTTTAGAACATTATATTTACCATAAAATGCCTATTTTGTCAAGGATAAAGTCGAATAATTTAACTGTTTTTTCAAAGTACCGTATTTTGAGGCGTGGGGCGTATCCTATAACAGGAAAGGATTGAACGCAAAAGTATGATTGCGTGTCTTGGGGTTGTTTGTTATTATTGCGATTTCTTTATAGCACGGTTTTAGGAAACACTGGATTTCCGCCTTCTGCGGGAATGACAAGGTAAGAGAAGGGCCAATATGGCGATTTCCGCTGAAAAGATACAAGAATTAGAGAAAACGGCGAAGACGCTTCGTTATGACATTGTGATGATGATTGGGGCGGGTAAGCCGGGGCATCTGGGCGGGTCGTGCTCGATAGCTGATATAGTTGCAGTATTGTATTTTCATAAGATGCGGCACAATCCGAAGGAGCCGAAATGGCAGGATAGGGACAGGTTGATATTGAGCAAAGGTCACGCGGCGCTTGCGCAATACGCGGCGCTGGCGGAGTGGGGGTATTTTCCAAAGAAAGAACTGAATACACTGAAAGAGCTTGGCACGATAGCACAGGGACATCCGGAGATGCTGAGGATGCCGGGGATAGAGGCGAACACGGGGTCGCTGGGACAGGGGCTGAGCTTAGCGTGCGGGATGGCACTTGCGGGGAGGTTAGACAAGAAGGATTACACGATTTACTGCATACTTGGTGACGGGGAGATAGCAGAGGGACAGGTATGGGAGGCATCGATGACAGCGGCTTTTTATAACTTGGACAATCTTGTAGCGATTTTCGACAAGAACAAGGTGCAGGCGATGGGGCCGATTGTGGAGCGATACGATACGAACCCGCACGGCGAGAAGTGGAAGGCGTTCGGGTGGGAAGTTTTGGAAGTCGACGGGCACAGTGTCAAAGAAATAGCGGAGGCACTGGACGAGGCGGATAAAATCAAGGGCAAGCCGGTGATGATTGTTGCTCATACGATAAAAGGCAAGGGAGTGCCTTTCGCTGAGGGCAAGGCAGAATTCCATCACGGGATAATGACTGAAGAGCAGCATATAACGGCGAGACAACTATTCGAGGAAGATTGCGGATGAATAAGCAAAATTGCAGAGTGGTGTATGGTGAGACGCTTGTAGAGCTGGGCAAAGAGAATAAGCGGATTGTGGCGCTGGACGCGGACTTGTGCAAGTCAACGATGACGCGGTTTTTCGAGCAGGAGTTTCGTGAGCGTTTCTTCGAGATGGGTATTGGCGAGCAGAATATGATTTCTGTTGCGGCGGGGCTTGCGATAAGCGGAAAGATTGCATTTGCGAATTCATTCGCGGTGTTCGCTACGGGCAGGCCATATGACCAGATTCGCGTGAGCTGCATCGGAAATATTAACATTAAGATTATGGGCTCGAGCTGCGGGCTTTCGGACTTTGGGGATGGCGCGACTCATCAGGGGATTGAGGATGTTGCGATAATGCGGTCGCTGCCGAATATGACAATATTATCCCCTGCCGACGGGATAGAGACGAAGAAGATGGTGCGGGCGGCGGTGGAGCACGAGGGGCCGGTATATTTACGCGTGCCGCGCAACGAGGTGCCGGACGTTACGGACGAAAATGAGAAGTTCGAGATAGGTAGGCCGAGCGTGATACGTGATGGAAAGGATGTCACGGTCTTTACATACGGGTATATGGTTTATAAGTCTCTTAAGGCGGCAGAGGCCCTTGAAAAAGAAGGCGTATCCCTGCGGATAGTCAATGTAAGCACTTTGAAGCCGATAGACGAAGAGGCAATTAAAAAGTTAGCGAGCGGGATGAAGGGAGTTGTAGTGGTCGAGGAGCATACTATAATCGGGGGTCTTGCGAGTGCTGTCGCTTATATACTGCGGGGGCAGATATCGATGGAGGCGGTGGCTATACAGGATTGTTTCGGGCAGTCGGCGCTGAGCTATGAGCAGCTTCTGGAACATTACGGTCTGACGGATGCGGCGGTTGTCAAAGCGGTGAAAAAGGTTTTAGGGTAAGCAGATGGATACAATCAGTAAAACGATGAAGGCCGTAGTCAAGTATGAAAATAAACCAAATGCGATGGAACTGCGGGAGGTGCCGGTTCCGGAAATCCGCGAGAATGACGTATTAGTTGAAGTGGCATATATAGGTATTTGCGGGACGGACCCGCATATGCATACGGGGGCGGTGAAGTTCGATTTTAACTGTCCTTTTATTCTGGGGCACGAATTCGCGGGCAAGATTGTTAAAGCCGGCAAGCAGGTAAGCAAGTTCAAGGTTGGGGATAGAGTGACATCTGAGACACATGCAGATTACTGCGGCAAATGCGCATTGTGCAGGACAAATAATTATCACATTTGCAGGGAGCGGAAGGGATTCGGGTTTCATCTTGACGGGGCATTTACCAAATATGTGAAGGTGCCGGAGAGAATTCTGCACAGTGTCCCGGAGAGCGTTTCGCTGAAGGCGGCGTCGCTGACTGAGCCATTTTGTGTGGCTTATAAGGCGGTAGTATGCAGCAGCACGGTAAACCCCGGAGATACGGTGGTCGTGATTGGGCCGGGACCGATAGGGTTATTATGCATGAAGATGGCGGAACTTTCAGGGGCGAGCGAGATTATCGCCATCGGGACAAAAGGCGACGAGAAAAGGTTAGAGGCAGCGAAGGAATTCAGCGCTACGATGGCAATTAACAGCAGCAAGGAAGACCCCCTGCCGAGACTGAAAGCTCTTGGGGACGGATACGGGGCGGATTTGATAATAGATACGGCAGGTCCGGGGGAGACGCTGAAATTTTCGATTGATGCGGTGCGTCCAAACGGCCAGATTACCAAAATCGGGTGGGGGCCGAAGCCGGTAGGCTTCAGCTTAGACCCGATTATTGCGAAGTCGGTCACGTTGAGGGGACACTTCAGCCATACGTGGGACGTATGGGAGAAATGCCTTGCGATGATGAGCAAGGGACAAGTGGACCTTGAAAAACTGGTTACGCACGTACTACCAATCGACAAATGGAAAGAGGCGTTCGGACTGGTGGAAAGTAAAGAAGCGATGAAGGTGGTTTTGACACCTATTGATTAAGGCTTTTTTGGGATAATAGCGATGGAAAAAATAGGATTTATCGGGTTGGGAATCATGGGCAAGCCCATGGCAATTAATTTGATTAAAGCCGGTTATAAGCTGATGGTTTATGATATCAGGAAGGAGCCGGTGAAAGAGGTCGTAGTGGCTGGTGCTAAGGAAGGGACAAGTAGCAGGGATGTCGCGGCACACAGCGAAGTGGTAATTACTATGCTACCTAATTCACCCGAGGTTAAAGAAGCGGTTCTCGGGGAAGACGGAGTCTTAGATGGCGCGCAAGAGGGGATGATTTTGATTGATATGAGTTCAATCGCACCGCTGGTATCGAAAGAAGTCGCGGCAGAAGCAGCGAAAAAGGGTGTGGAAATGCTCGATGCGCCGGTGAGCGGGGGCGAGCCGAAAGCCAAAGACGGGACTCTTTCGATTATGGTCGGCGGGAAGAAAGAGGTATTTGAGCAGGTAGAGGATATTTTGAAGGTTATGGGAGCGTCGGTGGTTCTGGTTGGCGATATCGGTAGCGGGAATACGACGAAACTTGCCAACCAGATAATTGTTGCGCTGAATATCGCGGCGATGTCGGAGGCGATGGTGTTGGCGACAAAAGCGGGTGTTGACCCGGAAAGGGTTTACCAGGCAATCTGTGGCGGGCTGGCAGGCAGCACAGTTCTCGATGCCAAAGTGCCTTTGGCGCTGGCCGGGAATTTCAAGCCGGGATTTCGGATTGAACTGCATATAAAAGATTTGGCGAACGCGCTGGAGACGGCGCATAAAATCGGCGTGCCAGTTCCACTGGCGAGCGGCGTGATGGAGATTATGCAGGCGCTTAAGGTTGATGGGAAGGCGGGCGATGACCACGGAGGCATCATCCAGTTCTACGAAAAGCTAGCTAAGACAGAGGTCAGGAAAAAAGGGTAGGTAGCTAAACAGCATTTATTGAAAGGATTCTGTTTATGCTTTTGATTTTGCTTTTGCTAATCAGCATACTTTTTATTGTCATTTCTACGAGTAAATTTCACCTGCATCCGTTTCTGGCACTACTATTTGCTGCTGTGGGTTTCGGATTGTGCTCCCGGATGCCGCTTCCCGAAATTGTCAAATCAATCAATGGCGGATTTGGCGGGACTCTCGGCAGTATCGGAATCGTAATTATCGCGGGCGTTATCATCGGGACGTTTCTCGAGCGTTCGGGCGGAGCATTCGCGGTAGCTGAAGAAATCTTGAAGATTATTGGGGAAAAACATGTTCCTCTGGCGATGTCTATAATCGGCTACATTGTTTCGATTCCTGTTTTTGCGGATTCGGGTTTTGTAATCCTTACGCCATTAAACAGGGCGCTATCCAAGAGAGTTAAAATATCTTTGGCAGGATCTGCAATAGCTTTAGCGGTCGGTCTTACTGCTACACACTGTTTAGTGCCTCCGACGCCGGGACCAATCGCGGCCGCCGGTATACTTGGCGCCGACCTTGGGCTGGTGATTTTTTTCGGTTTGATTGTGAGCGCTTTTGCTCTCGTGGCCGGTTGGCTGTTCGCCACAAAAATCGCCTCAAGGATTTATATAGACCCGAATCCGGAGCTTTCTGAGGCAGATGTAGAAGCCAAACTCAAAGAAGCACCGTCTGCGTTTAAGGCGTTTACCCCGATTGTGATTCCGATCGTTTTAATCGTAGTTAAATCTATTTCAGATTTTCCGACGCACCCTCTCGGTGAGGGCAGTTTTAAAAATATATTAGGATTTGTAGGGGAACCGGTCGTCGCATTACTTTTCGGGGTGCTTCTGGCGTTTCGGCTTCCCAAAAAATTCGACAGACAAATGTTATCCACCACCGGGTGGGTGGGAGAATCACTGTTAAGTGCAGCGATAATAATTATGATTA
>CAZDQP010000138.1:0-6649 GCA_964507485.1 uncultured Pirellulales bacterium
CAGCTTTTTAAACGTTGTTATCTATCGTTTGCCCCGTGACAAATCCATAGTAACTCCACCTTCTGCATGTCCTGCCTGCGGCAAACATATTCGTTTTTACGATAATATACCACTGATTTCGTGGCTGGTTTTAGGTGCTAAGTGCCGATCTTGTAAAGCACCTATATCGCCGCGTTATTTTATTATCGAACTGTTTACGGGTATTCTTTTCGTTGGCCTTTTTATTTTGTATTTTCGCTCCGGCTTGCGTGATGGTTTAGGTTCTTTTCTGGGTGGCGGCTGGTTAATCTATCTTGTTTCAATAATTTTGTTGGCTGCTTTTACCGCTGCTTCGGCTATTGACCTGGAGCTTTGGATTATCCCGCTTTCTATTTGCTGGCTCGTAACCGCCGTAGGATTTTTAGTTTCTGCAGTTGGAAGCTACATAATTAACCCATCCTTGATTCGTGCATATTGGCTTTTGCCAAGTGCCTCAGCCAAAACCGGCTTGCTTGCAGTTGGGGCCTCAATCGGTTTGGCTGTCTCTTTGTTGCTCCTTACAACTGGTTTGATTAAAAGAAGTTACGAAGCAGAAGATAGAGGGCAGAAGACAGATGACGGAGGTTTACCCGCCTGTGGCGGGACAGATGACGGAGGTGAGCATGAGTTTAATCATCGTATGGAGGTCTGTAAGGAAATCATTTTTTTGCTGCCGATCGTCATTTGCTCAGTAGTTACTTTCTTTATTATCAAAGAATCCGCTTCGATAAGTAACTGGTGGTCAAATTTGTCGCAGCGACCCATAATTGCAGGTTTTTTAGGCAGTCTTTGGGGTTATTTTGTGGGTTGTGGGGTTGTTTGGGTAACCCGAATTGTTGGAACCTTGACCTTTGGAAAGGAGGCAATGGGACTTGGAGATGTGCATTTAATGGGAGCAGCAGGGGCGGTAATTGGTCCGATTTTTGTAGTCATTGCGTTTTTTATTGCGCCGTTCTTCGGATTGACCTGGGCGATTTTTCAAATGTTTTTTAGAAAAACTCGACAAATTCCTTATGGTCCGTTCTTGTCATTAGCTGTATTTACTGTTATGATTTTACACGACTGGATTATTAATAACTGGGGTTTTATACTTTATCGTTAGGATGAAGAAATTAAATTTCATATTTAAGGAGAGACAAAATGCGAAACATTAATCCGAAAACTATTGCGCTGTTGATTTGCATGGCATCGATTACTTTCTTGTGTGGCTGTACAGACTGGCAGAAGAAATATGATTACCTGAATGTGGAGCACGAAAATCTAAAAGGCAGATTTGAAAGCCTGCAGTCAGAAAGAGACCAGTTTGCTCAGCGGATTTCTCAAGATCAGGAGACTATACAGGAGCTGCAAAAACAGATTCAAGAACAGAAAAAAAGCCCAGCCGAGGTCACTGGCTTCGGAGAAGGTTACGACGTTGCCTTTGACGCTGCTGCTGGAACTATTACCGTAACCCTTCAAGACGATATACTCTTTGATTCAGGAAAAGCCACGCTAAAAAAAGCAACCAGTACACAGCTTGACCACATACTATCGGTGCTGAAGAGCAAATATTCCGGCAGACAAATAGATGTGGTAGGACATACTGATTCGGATCCAATTAAAAAATCACCGTGGAAGGATAACTGGGAACTTTCGGCTGAGCGTGCTCTTACTGTTGTCAGGTATTTAGTTGAGCGCGGAATTCCGGAGGCTCAGATACAAGCATCCGGCTGTGGAGCCGCAAGGCCTGTCGCCTCAAATTCTACCCCAGCAGGTAAAGCAAAGAATCGAAGGGTAGAAATTGTTGTACATATGCGGTGATTTACAGTTTGGTTCAGGACTTGCTTGTTACTGCCCGTTCTCTACAAATGTTGATGTTTTTATTGTGCCATACTTGTTGATGGAGACATTTATAGCACCATCTTTAGCTGTATAAAATGATTTTGTTTTGTTGAAGTTGCTCGTCCCCATCCTGTTTGTAGGATTCGTCCTTTCATATTGGCTTCGGCCACAACTGCATATCAAAACATCTGCGTTAAGGCTTTCAAGAAAGCCTGGCTCCAATGATGAAGATAAGCCGTGATGAGGAACGACTACAATATCGGCTCTTAGGCCCGGATTGAGGCGAAGAAGCTCACCTTGAGCAAACTCTTCGATATCGGAGCACAAAAGGATTCTCTTGCCCGCAAACTCTATTGAGCAAACAAGCGAGCTGTCATTGTCGCTGAGTTCGGTTGACTCAGATGCCACTTCGCCCGGCCAGAGAAAATTTATGTTAGCGCTGCTGTCAAAATCCGGTGCTTCGCTGGTCGTTCTTATAGTAAGTCCCATCTGCCGCATATAATCGCTTAGAAACTTGGCTGTGCCCCATGTATCTAATGTCCTGAAAAACGCATCATTAGCATAAACGCTTTTAACTTTACAGTGTTCAATAACCCCAGGTATTCCGTTAATATGGTCTATATCATTGTGGCTTATAATTATTGCATCGATTTTATTCAGACCGCTGTAATCCAAAAACGGCCCAACGATTCGTCTGCCGACGTCATTTTTGTACATCGAGCCTGCATCGAATAAAACATTGGCTTTGCCCGGAAGCTGCGCCAGTATAGCCTGTCCGTGGCCTACATCGAGGCAGCTAAGAATCAGATTGTCCCGATATGTTCTTTGCCATTTCGTAACACCTAAAAAGACAATTATTGCCAGAGTCATTGCAGTACATACAGCTTTTTTAAGTAACGGACGCTGAAAATAAATAAAAGCAGCAAAAAGAACGAAGCTGTAATATAAAATCACAGAGATAAGTGACACGTGACCTATGAGTATTTGCGAGATGTCCAGGCTCGCTATGAGTTTTACAAACCAGATTAACCAGTTCGACAGCATTGTGACTATAACGCCTAAAATACTACTCAATGTTGGCAGCACAAAAAATAAAATTATCTTCAAAAATCCCAATGCTAAGATTGCGCCAACCAGTGGAAAAACTAAGATTGTCCAGATGCTTGCCAACGGTGCGATGGTGTAAAAATGATACAGTAAAATTCCGGCACTGCCAACCCAGGCAGCCAGACCTACAGAAAAGAGTCTCAGTACGTATGGTCCCGGCTTCGTGGTTATTCGATAAAATGGTTTAGTTTTGGGAATTTCCCTAAACCAAGAATTTTCTGTTATTTTTTCATATATAAAGAAATAGATGCGGTCTGCCAGAAGTATAATCCCAAGAACCGAAGCGAAAGACAATTGCCAACCGGCCTCGAACATTTGCGTAGGTCTTATCAGTAGCAGAATTACTGCTGCTAAGGAAAGTGAGTTTAGAGGATTTGACCGTCGGCGAAAAAAGAACGATATGCAAAAAACAAAGGCTATAATAGCTGCCCTTAACGTGGGCGCTCTCAGCGGGACAATTAACAAAAACACGCATATTGCAATTATACAAATGACTGCTCTGGCTCGTTTCATTAAACCGACTGTCTTACACAGCCACCAGATAATTCCAACGAAAATACCCAAGTGCAATCCGGAAAGACTGATAAAGTGCAATAGGCCTGTTTTGCGAAAGGCCTCATAAGTGTCATTGTCAATATTGCTTCTGTAGCCGAGCAGTAAAGCCTGCAGTAAACCCTGGCTTGGGCTGTCCGGCTGTATGTCACCTAATAAGGCCTGCGTGGTTATTTCTCTTAACTTTCTTTTTAATCCTGCGAGGTGGTTTATAGAGTGCTTTTCAACTAATGTAATACTATCTCTTGATTCAACGGATGCCGCAACAAAAATATTTCTCCGAGCAAGATACTTTGCTATATCAAATTGGCCGGGATTGGTAGCTACTTTGAATCTGTCCAGCCAGCAGTATGCCTGGATACAATCGCCGACTTTCAAATCCAGTAAGGGTTCGCCGACCTGCACTCGAATGGTGCCGTTTACCTTTGACCATCTAACAAAAGATTTTATCTCCTTTAGCTTGAGGTAGAAACTTGTAGTTGGGTCGCTATAGGTAAATTTGGAAAATCGCCATTGCTGATTTTCATTGATGTATGGGTCAGTGATAATCATACCACGAATTGTTGCCAATTTTTTCTCACCTGTGACAAAGTTGCGGATATCGTCAGGTCTCGGCTGATAAAAGCTATTTAGACGAATCGCACCAAGACATATAAAGCAGAAGCAAGCCAAATAGGCGGTCATGTATGGAGGATAAATCGCTTTTTTGACAGCAAATAATATGATGGTGCTTATTGCACAAAGGACAAGCAGCATTAACCATGACTGAATTGGCCAGGCTAAAATGTCTTGTATTAAGATCCCAATTATTAGTCCCACCGCGACAAATACAAGAGGAGATGTGCTTACAATCTGTCTGTGAAAATTTTTACCGCCGGTAAACTCTTTGTCAATCAGAGCTAATTTTCGCTGAATGTCGTCCATATTCAGCCAGCGATTTTATCGCTGATTGCATACATTTGCCACAGGTAATATTGTTTTTGAAGTTAAGGCAATCCCAGGGTTGCATCTTAAATATTAACTGCATAAAGGGTCAGAAAAATTAGCTAAGATGGTTGCATTTCTCATAAAAATTTTGTAATATGCAGATTATGGGAGAGAAGGAGGACAGAAAAATAGGAACTCCGCAATTACACTTCAAAGAATCTTACCCCGATGCTCTGTATTGGATAGGAAAGCAAAGAAATATAATTACATAGGCGATAGATATAGGAGGCAATGATGAATGCACGAAAAACTCACTCGCAACGATTAACAATGATGCCGACGGTAGTCCTTGTTGTTGGTATTCTATTTTTTCTCGCTGGCAGAACACAGGCACAGGACGAAATAACTCTTGAACCCGTGGGACAATTCGGTGGATTGGTTTCTTCATTAGCTGTGCCGGAAACCGGCAATTACGTCTACCTCGGTGAGGGCATGGGGTTCATCGTAATGGACGTTTCCGACCCGAGCCGGATTCGGCAAGCGGCAAGCCTGCCATTTAGTGGCGGCGTAGTCGACGGCATTGCGATTGTAGGCTCCACGGCTTACGTCGTGAACGGCTATGGCCTGCGGATCGTGGACATCTCCGATCCGTTGCACCCAGCCCTCATTGGTACATGCGACACGCCGGGAAATGCCCGCGGTATAGACGTCGCGGGCACGGTTGCCTATATCGCCGACGGATCGAATGGTGAGCTGCAAATCGTTGACATCAGCAATCCGGCCAATCCGAGTCTCATCACCAGCTACGACATGTCCGGCACAGTACAGGATGTAAAGGTGGTGGACGGCACCGCATACGTGGCCGACCAATGGGTTGGCCTGCAAATTCTCAATGTAACCGATCCGGTTCACCCGACCCTGCTTAAAACTTACAGCACACCGACTAGTACTGCCTATGCAGTTTGTGTCGTTGGCACCACGGCGTACGTAGCTGACGGAGAAGGAGGGCTTGTCGTGGTCGATGTGACCAATCCTGCCAATCCCACGCGGCTTGGAACCTACAATACACCGGGTTACACGTACGACGTGGAAGTGGTGAACAATATGGCATACGTAGCGGATGGAGATACCGGCTTACTCATCCTGGATGTGAGCAACCCCGAAAGCATCGCGCTCATTTCCACCTCGAACGCCGACTGGCGCACCAATGAATTAGCCGTTCGGGGAAACACTGTCTATCTGGTAAGCAACAGCAGAGGCCTTCGTATCCTGGATGCCGGAACCCCGGCCAGTCCGGTGACCCTGGATACTTATGAATTGCCCGAGGACATGCAGGGCGTCCAGGTAAGCGCCGATGCCTCTTGTGGTTACTTCTCCGCTTACGGCAGTTTCTGGGTCGTGGACCTGACTGATCCGTTAAACCCCGTCCCAACTGGCAGTTGTTCGCTCCCATGGGGAGACGCCCTCCGCCTTTCTATCCAAGGCAACATGGCTTATGTCGCGGTCGACAATTTCGGACTGGAAATCATCGATGTCAACAATCCTGCCAATCCTACAATAATTGGCCAGTACATCCCGCCCGGAGGTGCAGGCATAAACGACGTGTTTGCTGCCGGTCAGTACGTTTATGTGCTGGCGGATCAGCTCCGCATTGTGGATGTGAATAATCCTGTGGTTCCGGTCGAAGTAGGCACCTTCGATATTCCGGGAGATGCACGCCGTCTGGTCGTTGCTGATTCGATTGCCTACGTTGCGGACGGCACCGCCGGACTGCGCCTGATTGATGTGAGCGATCCCACTAATCCGACGGAGGTGGGCCATATTGATCCGCTCGCGGGTTTTGCCGCCAATGCGGTGTCTATAGATACGCTTTCAGCCGGCAGCTACCGCGCTTATATGGCAAGTACGAGCGGCAACAATCCACGGAATACCTGGCTGCAGTGTTTTGATGTCTCTGACCCGGCCAATCCATCTCTGATGGCAGAGAGCTACATTGAAGGTCATACTGTCTATGAGCTCGATGTCTTTCGCAGCTATATCTATGCCTCCGGTAGCCTGTATCTGTATCAGTATGCTGAAGGACTGCTGCAACAAATGCTCGCCCTTACGGGCTTTCCCGTGCAGAGCGTGCAAGTATTTCAAAGCCAGACCGAGCCGAATACCATCATCATCGTTGTCACCATGCGATCTTATGGCACACTGACGCTGCGGCAAACGATACCAC
>CAZDQP010000139.1:0-6598 GCA_964507485.1 uncultured Pirellulales bacterium
ATTGGAACTGATGATGTACCCAGTGAACTGTTGCCGATCAAAGACCGCTTAAATGACCTTTTGTCGCGACTCGAAGAGGCTTTTAAGCGAGAGCGTCGCTTTACAGCAGATGTTGCTCACGAGATGCGAACACCTTTGGCCGGTATCCGTTCTACGATTGAGGTGACATTGAAGCGAGCCCGCCAGACTAACGAATACCAAACTGTCCTTTCCGATTGCCTGACAATTGTTGAAAACATGCAGAAAATGGTAGGCAATTTGCTGACAATTACCCGTCTTGACGCTTGTCAGGTGGCCTTTTGCTATGAGCAGATACGACTATCTGAACTGGCGGATTCTTGTTGGAGGCCGTTCAAAGAAAAAGCGATTGAACGTGAGCTTGTCTTTGATAACCGCGTCTCTGACAATGTGGCGGTTTGTTCAGACCGCGAGAACCTTTCCATGGTTTTGTCGAACCTTCTGAGTAACGCCGTCGAATATGCTGACAAAGCTGGCCGAATATGGCTAACTGCTTGTCAAACCAACGACTTCATAGAAATAACTGTTAGCAACACCGGCTGCAAACTCACCAGCGAGCAGGCCTCACATGTTTTTGACTGCTTCTGGAGAGCTGACTCATCACGGACAGCCACCGGTATCCATTGTGGTTTAGGTTTGTCTTTGGTGCAAAAGATCGTCAGAGCATTAGGCGGTTCTGTCACTGCTGAACTTCAGCATGGCGGGATATTTACCGTTCGGCTCACGTTTCCAAATAATAGTATGAGCAAATAATCACAATCCGAGAAATTGAATTGCCAGGCCGCAAAGAAGAATGGCCGCACCAGCTATTGCATGGGAAAATCGCTGTGCACCGGCTAAGGGAATAAAATTCACGCCGGCCCTGGAGAGAAGAACTAAGCTTAGCATTGTGGCAATCGTAATTGTACCGAAGACAAATGTGACCAATATTAAGCCAGAGAAGTTGTTCTTTGCCGCCGGGTACATCACAATAGGAATCAAAGGCTCACAGGGCCCAAAAACAAATATGGCAAATAGCACCCATGGTGTAATATTAAACGAGGTTGCATCCCTATTCTGAGCAGAGTCGAAGGAATTGTGAATGTGAGAGTGTTCATCATAATGTTTGTGGCTATGGGTATGCGTATCAATGCCAAAATGAGTGTGGTGATGCGAGTGGGGCTGATTTCGATAAGCTCTGCGTAGTCCCCATACCGTGTATGCAAGGCCGAAGGCGATAAGAAGCCATGCAGCGATATTGCCACGAAAAGATTCTACAAATTCTAATTTTTTGACCGCCAAGCCCAGCGCTACACCTATCAGGCCCAGCACAACAGAACTTCCTATGTGACCAAAACCGCATAGTAGAGTTACCACCGTGGTTTTAAACGTGGACCATTTTCTTGCCCACGAAATCATAATAAATGGCACATAATGGTCCGGGCCAAAAAGTGTATGGAAAAAGGCTATCGAGGCAGCAGTAATAGCCAAAGCACTCAATTCTGCGGTCATTACAAATTCTCCGAATGAAAGATTGTAAACCCGTGGTGAAACCACGGGCTAAATATTTAGCCCCGCGTTTTACGCGGGGTTATCCTTCGGACCTATTTTACAGGAGCAACACAATAAATATAAACAAGAGGTTCGGTGCCGGTATTTTTCATATCGTGAATCGTATACGGCGGAATATATATGATTTTACCCTGGCCGATTTCATAGGCCGTTTGTTCTTTGCCAATCAAGGCTGTCCCTTTACCCGAAAGAAAAACGAGCTGCTCCTCGTGAGCCCCGGTGCTGTGCTCGCCACAGCTTTCGCCCGGCTGCAAATATACTCTGCCCGAACGCATACCATGAGTTTGCGGCTCTCCTGTTAAAAGTGGTTGATATTCGGCCTTATCACTTAAATCCATTACGAGAACTTTTTCCGTCGAGATTACAGAAGCTCCATTATGGTGATGATGACTTCTCCCACATCCCGAAATAAACACACCGAACATTAATCCCAAACAAATAGTTAAAAAGATTTCTGCTATGACACGTTTGTCTTTCATGCTTAATTCCTTCTATTAGATACCAACCGTCGCCGTGCCGGCGACGGCTAAACTTTGTACTCAAGCACGCTTATGGATGACCTTCAAAAGAGCCAAGATGTCTGCCGTTTTTTAGCCGAATGCGTACGATGACACCCATTTGAGCCTGGGGATTATACCAGGTTTTTCTCGGCACCGGATACTCCATCTCTCTCATAAGGTTCAGGTCAAAATTGGGTCCCTGGCTGTAAAGAACCCAACTAACGGGTGATTCTTTTATATTATAATAATTTTGTCCCTGCTCTTTTTCATTGTCGGGGAAGCCATCCGGAACCCACAGATACGCTCCATCCTTGACGGTGACAGTTCTATTGTAAATTAGTGTCCCCACGGACCTGTATTTATATGTGTATCCTTTGTTGAACCTGTCTTCTATGCTGGTGGCTATATAGGTATTGCTGTCATCAGGCACAGGCAGGTATTTACTTTCAACCAGCTCCAAAGGCAGTTGATAGAAGTGGCCTCCGAGCATACAGTCCACGCGAGTGGGCGGGAATTTGCTGTCATTGTCAAACGAATAAGCCTCAAGTGCCATACCAATCTCTCGCAATTCAGCGTTGACCGCAACAACCTTCGCCTGAAGACGAGCCCGCCCTACTACAGGTAGCAGAATCCCCAACAAAAGTGCGATAATGGCAATAACCACCAACAACTCAATTAAGGTAAACGCCCGCTTCAAAATAAACGATTCCTTTCCCGTTTAGCCATCGCCGGAACGGCGATGATTATTCCTTATCCGCCATACGGTGCTCGTAGCAGGCCAAGACTAAGCCGTTTCCATCATAGTTCATCACCCATAAGTGATAACCGCTCGTTAAGTCAGAGCTCTCCTGGTCCATAATGCCGATGATATCGAAAGGTTCGCTCAAATTATACGAGCCGGCATAAATGCCGTTGCCCCGCCCCAATTTCACTGGGAAAGTCTTGACGCCATCGGTTATCGTTAGAGTTGCATTAGGGCCCCAGTCATTTGGGTCCACGAACCAGACATCTTCAATCTTGATAAGCCTGGCCTGGTAATATTCGCAGCCAGTTAAACGATTGGGATCAAAAATGAAATTGTCGTTGTCGTCCTTTAGCTCATCGAGCGTAACAACTTCCGGCCTGGGGACTCCAACCCCACGCTCCAATAATTCAATGGTAAAATCGTGGTCAGGATTCTTTTTATGCTGCTCGTTTATGTTCAACTTACCGTTATATGACAGAAAATAGCCGGTAACTCGTATCCTGTCACCCGGGCAGAATTGAGCTGCATTGATGCGACTAAGCTCAGCTATAAATTCTTCGTTCGTATAACCACCATCCAGCGGTATCCACGGCAGATTGTTATACAGTTGTCCCATCCAGACGGCTGTGCCTGCATGGTCATCGCCTTCACCCTGGAAAAATATCTGCCACTGTCCGCCGATGTTGTAGAGCTCGGTTATAGTATCATCCGGCGTCGGGTCCAGCATATCAGCAGGATTGTGCAGCAAAATTCCCTCGAGGATTACTTTATCGGTAGCCGTATATGTCTGCTCTCCAGAATCATTTACAGCCTGGAACTGTGAATGAGTTACCCTTGCAACGGTAGGTTGAGCTTTTGCAATAACATCAAGCGACAAGATAACAATTGCAGTTAAAACAGCCAAATTTTTCATAACATTTTCCTCCAAAAACAAATTTTCAGTAGCGCATACGATTTTGAAAATAGTGTTACTAAACATAAGAATATTAAGAATGTGTTACCAGTTCAAGAAAAAAAATTGACAGAAAGTAATAAATTATCTAAATATGTCGGCTCATTAATCGAAAATTATTCTTGAGGATGAATGTATGGCATCATCGGAAAAAGTTCTGGTCGTAGACCTGAATGATAATCCTGAAAGTCAAAAGCTGTTGGACGGCCAGCCGCAAACCTGCGGAATGCGCTCAGGCCGTGTACATTTGAAGCCAGGCCAAAGCTGCGGCCAGCACAGTACCAAAGACCGCGAAGAGTTGCTTGTCTTTCTTTCCGGCCAGGGTAAATTGTCAGTTGATAACGCCCAAAGCTTCAATGTCGGCGTTGGCAAGGTTTGTTACATACCACCAAATACACTCCATGATGTTAAAAACGAGGGTGACGAACCATTAATTTATATCTATTGTGTTGCTCCAGTTTGCAGCGAAAAAAGCCGATAAGAATAGATGAATTATAAACTTTAGGAACCGAATACAACTATGAGAGATGATAGAAAAATTGCTTATTTTACAATGGAAATAGGCCTGGATGCACGTATGCCGACCTATAGCGGCGGCCTCGGTATATTAGCGGCTGATACTATACGCTCGTCTGCTGATATGCGAGTACCTACAGTTTGCGTAACTTTGCTTGCAAGAAAGGGCTATTTTTACCAAAAGCTGGCTTCGGATGGCGGTCAAAGCGAACAGCCGGAAAACTGGAATGTCAGTAACTTTCTGCAGCCGCTGAATAACAGAATCTCCGTTGTTCTGGAAGGCCGAACCGTCTATGTGCAGGCATGGAGATACCAGGTGTCCGGCATAACCGGATATGAAGTGCCGGTCTTTTTCTTAGACACCGACCTGCAGGAAAACAGCACTTACGACAGAAAGTTATGTCACTATCTATACGGAGGCGACCAGCGCTACCGGCTGTGCCAGGAAGTAATATTGGGAATCGGCGGCGTCAGAATGTTACGTAGCCTGGGTTACCAAAACATAGCCCGATTCCACATGAACGAGGGACACGCTGCCATGCTGGCTCTGGAATTGCTGACTGAAGAGGTAGAAAAAACCGGTGGGGATTCGATCTCCGCAGACCTTATCGAGGCAGTCAGGGCAAAATGTGTTTTCACCACTCATACTCCGGTGCCAGCCGGACAGGATCAGTTCCCAATGGACCTTGTACGTCAGGTCCTCGGCGAACATAAAGTTCTGGAGCTGGAAAACGACCTCTGCTGCGACCCTGGTGTGCTGAATATGACTTATCTGGGTCTGCATCTGAGCCACTATATAAATGGAGTATCCAGAGAACATGGAAGGGTATCCAGCCAGATGTTCGGCTCTTATGTAGTTGACTCAATCACCAACGGCGTACATGCTTCTACCTGGGTATCGAAGCCGTTCGCAGATGTCCTCGACAGGCATATACCGAACTGGCGCGAGAATAATTTCAGCCTTCGGTACGCATTGAACCTGCCCAAACCCGAAATACAGGACGCGCATATGCAGTCAAAACGTCAACTGTTCGAATACATCAAGCAGCAAACCAATACGGATATGGATTTAGATGTTTTTACTATTGGTTTTGCACGACGTGCCGCCACTTATAAAAGAGCGGATTTATTATTCCATGATATTGAGAGGCTGAAGAAAATTGCCTCAAAAGCCGGCAAATTCCAATTGGTATTCTCAGGTAAAGCCCATCCCAAAGATCAGGAAGGTAAAGAACTCATCAAAAAAGTGTTCCGAGCAAGACAGCCTTTGCAGCCGGACATTAAACTTGTGTATCTGCCGAACTATAATATGGAAGTGGCAAAGGTACTTATACCGGGCGTTGACCTCTGGCTCAATACTCCGCAACCACCTCACGAGGCGTCCGGAACAAGCGGAATGAAGGCGGCTCTTAACGCTGTGCCCTCATTTAGCGTTTTGGACGGCTGGTGGGTAGAAGGATGCGTTGAAGGCTTGACCGGCTGGGCTATAGGTAATCACAACGACAAAGAACAAAACGCTGAAAATAGCGCAGAGGATGCACAGGCACTTTATGATAAGCTCGAAAACGTCATCATTCCTATGTTCTATAATAACAAAAAAGCTTATTTGGGTATTATGACTAACGCCCTGGCATTAAACGGCTCATTTTTCAACACCCAAAGAATGCTCGAAGAATACATCCTAAAGGCCTATTTTTTGTAAGAGTTTAAAACACATCTATCGTATGAGCCTGATTAGTCGCGATTTTTTACAAGAAAATTGTGCCAATCCCTAAAAAATGCTTGTAAAAAGCTGCTTTTATGGTTATAATAATTCTGTAAAGTGCTTTTCTTCAATATATCTTGGTTTTGGTAAGACAGCATAAATTATAAGTTTGCTCTAAATAGTTTATGAAAAGCTGTCTTACAAGGACCGGAGTTTTCCTGAAACTCCGGTCTTTTTTTATATGTTTACCAGGCAGCAGCCGGCTCAAAACCGGCAAGATACTCAAGCGCATACCGGAGCTGACCGGCATTTAAATTGGAACATAAACAGTAAAAATAACGTATAATCACGGATTGCTATTAGTTTTGTCCGAACATTCTTCAAATATCGTGTGCGGTGAATCCAAGCGGGAGGTTGTTGTCTGCAGGTGTAGTTTTGTAAAAGTAGGCTTTTGCAGTAAGCTTTGTTTGCCGATATTATTAAAAAAATGTGGTCGCCATTTTAAAATCAGCGTATTCTTGTGGTGTTAGAACTTTTTTGTCTGTTTTAGTCCGCCAAAGGCGGACCCAGTTACAATAACTGTTGTGCTGGCACTTTAAAAAGTGTGCTCT
>CAZDQP010000140.1:0-6475 GCA_964507485.1 uncultured Pirellulales bacterium
CATCTCGCCCGCCAGCGCATTGAACAGGCTGCTCTTGCCCACGTTCGGCCGACCAATTATCGCTACTACAGGAATTGCCATAACCACTCACCGTTACTTCCCGACTAAAAAACATTATTCTATCAGAACCGCCTTGCAATTTGAAGTGCCGAGACGTTCGCCCGCTTGGCCCCCACTGGAATTGCACCGCATTCTATAACTCCTGTGAAAACTGCTGTTCCCCGCCTCGCCCACTGATTTTTCAAATCGCTATGGCATAAATCAACAAATCTCCCCTGCCAGCATAACAACCCTCCAAATAAGCACTTATAGCCGTTCTGTGTGACCATTTCTGGGCTGGCTAAAAAATTTTTATAATTTTTACTGAACAATAAGAATCTTTCTTATATAGTAATATATATCAAAAACACTGCCCTCTTTAGGTGATTGTGAAATGCAAAGCAAAAATAGATATGACTCGCTGGCCTCTTTCAGGAATAGCTGCAAGCGGCACAACCTCAATATAACACCGCAGCGCGTCACAATATACCAGGAACTGGTTAAATCGGAAAACCACCCTGATTCAGACGACATCTTCAGGAGAGTCAGGAACACTTTCCCGGACATATCCCTCGATACCGTATATAGAACGCTTTCGAAATTCGCCGAAATCGGCGTAGTCAATGTTGTCGAGGGTTATGGCGAAACAAAAAGATACGACCCTGATATAAACAACCACCATCATTTCAGATGCCGGAAATGTAATAAAATAGTGGACTTCCACAACAGCGGATATGACAACTTGAGTATACCAAAGGCGTTTCGAAAAAACTTCAGGATTACCGGTGTGAAAATAATCCTGGAAGGTACGTGCGATGAGTGTATCAGAAAATCGTAATATATTTTTTTGGAAAATATCAAGAATAATTACTATATAAGAACTATTATTAATTAAGGAGACACAAAAATGGCAAAATTAGCAATTGAAATGGTAAAAAAATCCGGAGTAGACCTGGATAAATTGTTGACCCTGCTGGTCAAAAACGCATCTGCCGAACTCACCACCTATTACTATTACACCATCCTTCGCGCGAACCTCATCGGCTTGAAAGGCGAAGGAATCAAGGAAATTGCTGAAACAGCAAGAATCGAGGACCGCAACCACTTTGAAGCCTTGATGCCCCGAATTTACGAGCTTGGCGGAAAACTCCCCGACAGTATGAAGGACTTCCATGATATGTCCGCGTGCCCCCCTGCTAACCTCCCGAAGGACCCCACAGACGTCGAGGCAATACTAAAAGTGCTCGTCAATGCGGAAAGATGTGCCGTCAGGGGCTACACCGAAATTTGCAACCTGACCGCAGGCAAGGACCACAGAACGTACGATTTGGCGCTCGCAATTCTCAACGAGGAAATCGAGCACGAATCCTGGTTCTCAGAGTTCCTCGGCGAAGGCCCCTCAGGTCACTTCCTGCGCCGCGGCGAAACTTCTCCATTCGTCTCGAAGTTCTTAAAATAATATCGCAAAGGAGGGCTGTCTCCGCTGTTTGCAGATGGCCCTCCAGATTTTTTTTAAAAACGTAGTCAGTTGTATCGAATAAACGAACGGTATATAATCAACGAATGGCGAATTGGATTACGAATCTTAATCCCGTTATTCAGGCCCTCGTCGCCGGAATTTTTACCTGGGCTCTGACCGCTGCCGGCGCCGCCGCCGTATTCACCACAAAAAAAGTCAACCAAAAGCTTCTCGACTCTATGCTTGGTTTTGCTGGCGGCGTTATGATTGCAGCCAGTTTCTGGTCGCTCCTGGCCCCCGCCATAGAAATGTCACAGGACCATTTTATTGCCCCATGGATACCCGCAGCAGCCGGCTTCCTCCTCGGCACAATCTTCTTGAGAATAATCGACAAAATACTGCCGCACTTGCACATCGGTTTCCCGACGGAACAAGCAGAAGGAATCAAAACCTCATGGCAGCGAAGCACCTTGCTCGTCACCGCTATAACACTACACAACATCCCTGAAGGATTGGCTATAGGCGTCGCCTTCGGCGCAGTAACGGCAGGATTTCCCTCTGCTACCCTGCCTGCCGCCGTCGCTCTGGCAATCGGAATAGGAATCCAGAATTTCCCCGAAGGTTTCGCCGTCTCCGTCCCGCTGCGCCGTGAAGGCCTGTCCCGCCTGAAAAGTTTTTGGTACGGCCAGCTGTCCGCGATAGTCGAACCCCTCGCCGCCGTCATCGGCGCCGCTGCCGTCTTATCGGCTAAACCTCTATTGCCTTACGCCCTCGCTTTCGCCGCAGGCGCTATGATCTTCGTCGTCGTCGAAGAAGTTATCCCCGAATCACAGCGCAATAACAACACCGATTCGGCCACAACAGGAACTGTTTTGGGATTTCTTGTTATGATGATTCTCGATGTGGCTTTTGGTTAGTAATCATCCGAACGCAATGTAAAGAACTCTAAACAGGAGACAAATAATGAAACGTTTCTTCAACTGGCAAATTATGCTTGCTCTAATTCTCGTCGCACTCTCTGCCATCTTCTATTATCTGCACTATGTTATCTTCAAAGATGCCCATCACATCTTCATATATCTACTCGGCGACATCGCCTTTCTCTTTCTCGACGTCCTGATAGTTATGCTCGTCCTGCATCGCCTGCTCGTCTACAGAGAAAAGCAGTCCATCCTGAAAAAACTCAATATGGTAATAGGCACTTTCTTTAGTGAGGTCGGGACGGAACTCCTAAAAATATGCTCCCGCTTCGACCCAAAAGCATCCGATATCGCTCAGCAGCTTGTAGTAACAAAAGACTGGACGAACAAAGACTTTATGCAGGTTCACAGAAGCGTAAGAAGACGCAAAAGCGACATAAACAGCAAAAAAGAACCCCTCGATAAAGTAAGAGATTTCCTCGTTTCAAAAAGACAGTTCCTGCTCACCCTCCTCGAAAATCCGAATCTGCTCGAACACGAATCTTTCACCAACCTGCTCTGGGCGGTCTTCCATTTGACCGACGAGCTGGCCCACAGAACCGATTTGAAATCATTGCCCGATTCCGACTACGAGCACCTCGCCGGCGACATAAAAAGGGCCTACCACCAGTTGTTGATTCAATGGCTCGATTATATGAAACACCTGAAACGCGATTACCCTTACCTGTTCTCGCTGGCTATGAGAACAAACCCCTTCGACGAAAACGCATCGGTAGAAGTCAAATAGCCCTCAATAACACTCCTGCAGCCAGTAATCGCAGAATACATTAAGGTCGTTAACGTCCACCGAATTATCACCGTCGAGGTCGGCAAAAGGATTCGACCCGTCCGACAGCCACTCATTCGCTAACATACCGAAATCCAGCATGTCCACAAGACCGGCCCCGTAAAGATTCGGACACATCGGCGTTATATCACTGTATTCAATGACCAGATACGGCCTGCCGTACTCGCTGTATTCGCTCGCCTTTATCCCCGTTGTCACCGGCGTATCGTTCAACAGCAGCACTCCGTAATTCGACAACGCCCCGTCCGCCCAATCCTGTACCAGTTCGGTAATATCGAATTCCGGATAATATGCATTATTCGGAATCAGCGAACTGTCAAGAACATTTGGTTCGTACGTCCCGCCCGGTGTCGTCCAAGCGGTCGTGCCCGTCCGGATATTCCAGCTTGAGCTTCCTTCCTGATAGGCGCCAGAACTGCTGCCGCCTGCCGTGCCTTCTGTCCACTGCTCGGTAACGCGGTAAAGCTCGAGATACTGCCCTTCTTGCCAGCCGCTTACAGACCAGCAGTATAAACCTAGCGTAGCCGAGTTAATTTGCTTCCCAATCACTTCCGCTGGCAAATCAAACCCAATGATAAAATTGCATTTCGGACTGTTCCGAACATAGGTATACAAAGTGCCGCCATAATTGTAAGTCGGGTTCGCCGAATCAAGATAAGCATCTCTACAGCCCGTGTAACTGTTAACATCCTGCTTGAGCGTAATGCTCGACGTCCCCTGCTGCAAAACCTCCGCCGAGTCCTCGTTCGAATAATCCGATTCGCCAAGTCCATTCTCGGCCTTGATGCGATACGTGTAAATATGTCCCGGCAGCAGCGCTTGGTCGTAATATAATTCCGTATTCGGCAAAACCAAATCATTCAGTGTATACCAGTCCCCCCCGTCCACGGCACGTTCGATTACGAAGTTTTCTTCGTTGTCACTGTTATCCGTCCACGTCAGAGTCACCCCGTACCCGTTGGCCTCAGCAACAAGATTAGACGGCGCCGCAGGAACATCCGTGGAAACCACCGCGTACTCCTCGTTCGACGGCAGCGAACTGCCGTTTTCATTGTACGCCGCAATCCGATACGTATATGTCCCGTTCGGCAGTGGCGGCGAACCGTTGTTGTCATCGATATAAGATTCCAAATTCGCATCGACAACAGCGTAATTATTGTCCCACGCACCGCCGCCGATACGACGCTGAATAATGAAACCGTCCTCGCTGTCAGAGTTGTCGCTCCAGCCAAGCACCACCGTTCCGCTCTCCGCATACGCCGTCAACCCGCTCGGCGCCGTGGGTATATCGACTATCACTGCATTCGATTCATTAGATGCCGCCGAGTCACCGTAAAAATTATGCGCGATAATCCTGTAATTGTATGTCCCCGGCAATATATTGACATCAACAAACACATTGACGTCCGCCGCCGTACCTGCGTAATCATCGTCCCACACACCACCGTCAACCTGGCGTTGCACGATAAAACCGTCCTCGTCGGTGGAATTGTCATTCCAGTCAAGCGACACCGTCCGGTTTTGCGAATCCCCCGTCGCCGACAGTCCCGACGGTGCCTCCGGCGGGTCGGTGCTGACTATCACTGCCGTCGCTATATTTGACGGCCCGGAATCACACGGACTGCCGGAACCGTCATCGTCCAGGTGCGCTACTACTCTGTAGCTGTAGCTCCCCGGCGCCAGACTGATATCCGTATACGTATTAACATCCGTCCCTACGCTTGCATAATTATTGTCCCATACCCCGCCGTCAACGCTTCGCTGAATGATAAAGCTGTCTTCGTTGTTCGGCTCCGAGCTGTTGTCCGTCCAGTCGAGAACTATCTGAGCCAGATTCGAATCCGCCTCGGCCGTAAGCGCCGAAGGCGCTTCAAGACATTCACCCCAGCCCGATAGCCGCGCCCAAAGCCACCACGCCCCATAAGCTTTTAAGTTACCATTCAACGGCTGGCTGTGCGCAGCACTGCAGGAATACCAATCGACTCCTTCGGTATGCGAATTCTGCCAGTCTATCGCCCAGTTTTTATCAAGACTTCCATTTGCATCACTGTCGTAATCGCAGTTGTCATTGGCGAAAAGCTCCATATAATTGACCAGCCCGTCCGGGTCATAACTCTCGATATCAGCAAAATCGTATAATATCTTGTCATTCGCCGTGCAGTAATCCCTGATTTGCTGATTACGTATATTCACATTCCCCGCGGCCCCCGTTCCGTTTAAATGTCCCGTCATATAAACAAAATACACGCTAAAATAATCCTGCTCCAATCCGTCCATAAGACTCAAATAAAGATTTATATTCTCCTCACTTGTGTCCACCTGGCCGCACCACGACCAGATAATAACATTCACCTCGGGACGCGTGCTACCCTTCCCGTTTGCATCGGGTGTCCCTAAATAATCCCGTGTCGCCGCCTCCCATGCGGTATAGTTAGGATTTCCCAAATCACTCGCCCCCGAAAACGGCGTATCACGCAAATCAAGAGCTCCGCCACTCCCTCCAGAATTATATGCATACAAATCCGTCGGATAGCCCAGCCCGTTCATAAAACCCACAAGGGCGCTCATCCCCGTAGTAAGCTGGCTCCCGTGCGATGTATGCCCGTAAGCGATATGCAGCGTGTCCTTGGCCTGCTCGATTGCAGCCACAGGTATGCTGAAAAAGGCCGCGCTCGCATTATGGTCTGCTATTATTGGCTGCCCCTCGCAAACCCCCGCTATCGAAAATACCAACGTACACAACAACGCTAACTTCTGAAATCTATACATTTCAACACCCTTTCTCCATATAATCTCTGGATATGAAAATATTTATTGTACCTTCTCTGCTCTCATTTGTCAAGTGACATCCTTTATATCTCCTCCCCAACCGGTTTGAAGCGCCCGTCTCCCTTTAATCGTACTGAAATACCTCTTCTAATGGCACACCGAAGACCTCGGCCAATCTGAACGCCAGCGACAGCGATGGTGAATACTTGTTCGCCTCTATCGCAATTATCGTCTGCCGCGTCACCCCCACTTTATCGGCTAATTGCTGCTGCGTCATTTCACTGTTTTCAAACCGAAGCTTGCGAATCTGGTTCGAAATTTCACTCTTGGCCATCTTTACCTCCCCACCTGTACTGAATCAAAACTGCACAGCTGTATATGAACATAGCGGCCATAAAAATGCAGAAATTGACCAGCGATATGACCCAAACAGCAACACAC
>CAZDQP010000141.1:0-6325 GCA_964507485.1 uncultured Pirellulales bacterium
TTCGTTTAAGCTTGTTACGCCGAAGTTTTTAACGCCGAGAAGTTCGGCATCTGTTTTACGTATCAACTCACCTACAGTGCGAATATTCAATCTTTGCAGGCACTTACGGGCACGCACCGACAATTGAAGGTCATCTACCGGCTTGCTCAAAAGCCCCTCATCCTCTGCTCTTATTTCACTATGTCCGAAGGTATCAGTCGCAGCGAACGGCTTCTCCTCCAGCGCCATACCAAGACGCAATCCTTTCGATTCAAGAACGACTTTTATCTCCTTCAGCGACGTCTCTCCGAAGTTCTTATAAGAGAGAAGTTCCGCCTCGGTAATATTCAAAAGGTCGCCAATTGTTTCGATATGCATTTTTCTAAGACAGTTTCTGCTGCGCACAGACAGCTCAAAATCTGATATTGGTGTCTCGAGTATTTGCGTCCTGCGGTCCTTCTTCTTTTCCTTTTCTTCATCGTAGAACATTGTCTTCGAGCTTTCGATGTCTTTCTTGAACATTATCGCTCTGCGGTGGTTGGGATGATACTTCAAGACCTTGTCGATACACCGCTCCGCTTTGTCGAACTCGTCTGTATCTTCATAAAGCACTGCAAGATTCATCAGTGCGCTCACATAAACCGGTGCCGTTGACACTATTTGTTTATAGTAATCAATCGCTGACTCCTCATCGCCAGATAAATCACACCGGTACGCCAGGTGAAAAAGTGCCTTCTGATGCTCCGGCGATAATTCCAAAGCTATGATGTAATTATCCATTGCCTCTTCATAAAACCCCTGTTCCTCTTGTAATCTGCCGAGTTGGTAGTGATATTCCGCGCTTACGTTCTCGAAATTCGCCAGAGTCTTCAGTTCCTTCGCCGCCGCCTCAAAGTTCGACGCATAACGATACGTTGCGCTTTTCTCCAGTGTCACCTTCACCTTATCCGCATCGTAACCAAGCGACTCCTGCAGACTCTTGATTGCCTCTTCGAATTCGCCTATTCGACGAAGTGCAAATGCCATATAAATGAACTTCTCCTTGCAGTCCTTCACTTTCCCCAACCTTTTGACCGCCTCTTCATACCTGCCGAGAATAAACAGCCCGACCCCTGTCCCAAAATATGCCTTCTGACTCGTCCCGGACATATTCTCTTCGACCTTTTCAGCAAAAGCTATCCGGCTGGCCTCGCTCGAATGAACAGAACTCGATATTTTCTCAATATCTTCCAGCGACGGCTGAGTATCCGAAAACAAGTCTATTTGGCCCTCTGCAATTGGTTCCATAATGAATTTACTCCTTTTTATTCATCTTTCGCATAAAACACGTTATTATAATTACAAAACAGCCGTTGGCAACACTTTTTTCACCACCTTTTACACTTCCCAAACCGCACAGGCTTGATACTCCAATCCAACTCCAGTTAACTCCAAAAACCCCTATTTAAAATTCGCATAATTGATTGAATTTCAAAACCAATTCCGCTACATTGACACCCAATATATGCGCAGAAAATCAATAAAACCGCGTCTTATTGCCTTTGAAATCACCCGCCGCTGCCGATTTAGCTGCCGCCATTGCCGCGCTTCAGCCACCTCATCCGCCGAAGAAGAGCTTACCACAAGTCAGTGCAAAAAAATCCTTAAGTCAATAGCTAAGTACAAATTATGCGTTTTAATCCTCACCGGCGGCGAACCAATGGAACGCCCGGATATCTACGAAATTATACGATACGCACGAAAAGTCAGCCTACGCCCGGTCCTCGCTACCTGCGGCTACCTCATCAATGAAAAATCAATCGCCAGATTAAAAAAAACACGGGTTATGGCACTATCTTTTTCCATCGATGGTGCTACCGCCGAAACCCACGATAAATTCAGAGGCACTAAAGGCGCCTTTGATTCTACCATAAATGCCGCCAAAATAGCTCGCAAAGCACGTATCCGTTTCCAGATTAACTCCACAATCAGCAAAATCAACATTAACGAAGTCCTCGGCATAGCACAGTTGGCTAAAGACCTCGGCGCCTATTGCTTCAATCCGTTTATCCTTGTTCCGACCGGCCGGGGTAAAGAAATCGAGGATGCTGTGCTTGACCCGGTAGAATACGAGGCGTTACTGAACGAGCTGCTGCGAATAAAGCTCAAATCAGAAATTAAAGTAAGAGTTACGTGCGGCCCTCAGTTTGCAAGAGTGTGCAGGCAAGCTGAAAATAAGGGTTTAATGAAAGATGTGCCTGGCTGTATAGGCGGCAGGGGGTTTGGATTTATAAGCTATCGCAGCGATGTGCAAACCTGTGGTTTCCTCAGCGTCCCAGCAGGTAATCTAATTAAAAACAACTTCGATTTCAGCAAAATTTGGGAACAATCGCAACTTCTGAAACAGGTTCGTAACATCTCAAACTACAAGGGCAAGTGCGGTACTTGTGAATTCGTCGGCATCTGTGGAGGATGCAGAGCAAGGGCCTATGCGACAAGTGGAGATTATCTGGCAGCAGACCCTGTTTGTAATTACAAATAAAAAGACAAAACGTGAGACTAATTCAGTAAAATGCCGCTTCTGTTGCTGTTTTCATACATTAAATCTGAAATTAATAATATCACCATCCTGAACAATATAATTTTTACCTTCGATTCGAATTTTACCCGCCCCCTTGACGGCCTTCTCACTACCGAGCTCTTTCAGGTCTTCAAATCCAAAAACTTCGGCCTTAATAAAACCTCGTTTAATGTCGGTATGCACTTTACCGGCCGCATCGAGAGCAACGGTACCTCGTTTTATTGGCCAGGCGCGCAGCTCACCCGAAACGACCGTCAAAAAGCTGATTAATCCCATCGCTGCATAGCAGCTATTTACGAATTTACCCGCTTCCGACTCGGTTATACCCAAATCAGCCATAAACTCCCGCCTGCTGTCAGCGTCTAATTGTGCCAGTTCGTATTCCAACTCGGCGCAAAGCGTGATGACCGGTACGGAGCTGCTCATCACACCGGAAAAATCAAATTTTGCGTTCAATTGGTTCTCGCCGACATTTACCGCAACCACCATCGGCTTTAAGGTCAAAAACCCAAGCGGTTTTACCATTTCAAGTTGCTCATCAGTCTCAATAACTGTTCTAATCGGCTTCTCGGATTCAATTACCTCTTGCAATTTCTTCTGCAGTTCCAGTTCTACCTTGTCATGTGCCTGCGTTTTGGCAGGTTTATGAAGCTGCTTTTCAAGGTTTGCTATGCGTGTCGTAACAAGCTCTAAATCAGCAAGCAATAATTCGTTCTTAAGCTCTATTAAATCTCTGTTGGGGTCAATACTGCCTCGATAGGGCGGCACAGCTGGATTTTCAAATGCCCGCACAATCAAAACAAGTAATTCAGAAGTTCTTACCTGATTAATCAATCGTCGCGCCGCGGAGCGGCCATGCTCGTCGGTAAAATTAAAGCCCGGCAGGTCGAGACAATCAATCGTCGCATAGATTGTTTTCTTAGGCTTGTAATATCCCGCCAGCCAATCAAGCCGTACATCAGGGACCGATACAATGACTTCCTCAATCTTGGTCGAACCAACCGGCGGAATTGCTTTGCCGCTTAACCCGGCCAAAATTGTACTTTTGCCAGATTGCAATAAACCCAATAGCGCAACTTTCAACTGCCTAATCCCTCACTTATAAACAGTGCCCCCGGAGGAGTCATACGCAACTACGGCGGGAAAATCAACTACCTCCAGCTTCCTTATGGCCTCAGTCCCCAAATCCTCATAAGCAATTACTTCAGCGGAAATGATATGTTTACTAAGCAGCGCTCCAGCCCCGCCGATAGTGGAAAGATGAACAGCGTTGTATTTTTTCAAAGCATCTCTGACTTCTGTACCGCGATAACCTTTTCCAATCATTGCTTTCAGACCTTTGGCTAGCAGCTCGGGACTGAAAGCATCCATTCTTGATGATGTAGTGGGCCCGGCAGAGCCGATTATCCTTCCGGGGCGGGCGGGTGTTGGACCGAGAAAATAAATAACCGCTCCTTCAAGCTCAAAGGGTAGTTTACCTCCCGCATCTATCGCTTCGCATATTCTCTTATGCGCCATATCACGAGCAGTATAGATTATGCCGGAGACGAGAACCTCATCACCCGCTTTTAACAAACGGACAACAGAATCAGTCAGAGGCGGCTGCAATTTTTTTGTTTTGTCCATATTATTTTATTTGCCCTACCGGAGATAATACAAAAAGTCTACAATAAATTAGTGTTTTTTGCGAATTGAAAAGCCTGGAATTTTCTTTAAATTATGAAGAGCATTTAGACAATCAAACACGCTGAATTTACGGCTGGACCGCAAGCTTTGCATATTCATAATAAGCAGAAATAATAGCGAAAAAATGGCTTTCGGAGGAATATTGCCTCAGGCCTTTATCTTGCCTATTGTCACCTGCAGGTATTTTTGGCGGTGTCCGATTCGCCTTTTGCTGTTTTTACGTCTGCGAAAGTGCACCGGATAGACTTTTTTTCCTTTAACAACGGCGTCTTCCACCGAGGTCTTAAACGAAGCAATAACCTTGGCGCCTTCCAGCAGGGGGGTTCCGATTTTTACTTTCTTGCCATCACTTACGAATAAAACTTTATCGAGCTCAATCGTCTTGGCGTTGGCCGGGACATCGGTCAATTCAATATTTACACAATCACCCTCGGTGACCTTATACTGCTTTCCGCCTTGTTCAATCACTGCATACATTACAAAAACTCCTGAGGTTTACCTTTAAAAATTCGGATAATTGCGATATATTACGCATTCTTATCTTTTTTGTAAAGCAAATTATTGGATATTTTTGTATCTTATTAACGACAATAATGACTTTGGATGCAATTATATGCAGTTAGCTATGATAGGCGACAAAATCGTGCCCCTGGCCGACATTGAGCCGATTTACAACGACCGCGGAATCTACTTCGGCGACGGTGTTTACGAAGTCCTGCGAAGCTATAACGGCAAAATCTTTGCACTGGAAGAACACCTGCAAAGATTCGCCACGAGTCTCTCTGCAATCCGGATAGCCAATGTGGACATCGACCGGATTCGCTCCCGAATAATAAATGCCTTTGACGCAGCGTCTATTCCTAACGCCAGGATATATTTTCATATTACCCGTGGTTCTGCGCCGCGCAGTCATATATGGAATATCGACTTAAAGCCCAGTTTCTTTTTGACGATTACAGAATTGCCCGACGATACAGAGGAAAAAACCAAAGGCATCACAGTATCAACACATCCTGACTGGCGATGGAAAAGATGTGATATAAAATCACTGAATCTGTTGGCGAATGTTCTCGCTCGTCAGGATGCAACGCAAAAAGGTTGTGCCGAGGCGATACTTGTCGACGATGCTGGCTTGATAACTGAAGGGGCCGGTTCGGCATTTTTTGCGGTCTTCGGAAAAAATTTGCAAACCGCTCCGCTTACAGCCAACATCTTGCCTTCGGTCACACGCAAATTTGTTATCAAAGCGGCTAAAAATACCGGCTTGGAAGTGGTCGAAAAATCGTTGACGCTGCAGCAAACAAAAGATGCGGACGAACTCTTTATTGCCGTGACTACGAGAGACATTGTGCCTGTAGTAAAATTCGACAACAAGATTATTGGAAATGGCAGGCCGGGTAAATATACAAAATCACTCACTCAGGAATTCCGCTCTTTCACCTTATAAGTTTATCTTAAACACGCCACGGTTTCTTTATTCTCGATTGACTTTTTTATGAAGGTGGGTTATTTTAGAAATCACTGTGAACCGCTGCGCCCGTAGCTCAATTGGATAGAGTCGCGGACTTCGAATCCGAAGGTTGCAGGTTCGAGTCCTGCCGGGCGCGCTCTTTTAAACCTATATCATAGCGCTATCAGGCTGATTATCCAGATGGTTATAATCGAAGTCACGCCTATAATCAAAGTCGCCAAAGTATGGGTTCTATAACCGGTCTTTACATCCATCCCGGTCATCTGCGTAACAACCCAGAAAAAGCTGTCATTTGCGTGAGAAACAACCATCGAACCGGCGCCTATGGCCAGCACGACCAGTGCCTTGGCTATTCCGCTCTCAAACCCTAATGATGGCATTAGCGGTGCTATTAAAGATGAAGTCGTAATCAAAGCAACTGTTGACGACCCCTGTGCGGTCTTTAGCGCCGCGGCTATAATGAACGGCAGAAAAATACCTAACTCTGCTCGTGACAGGTGCTCACCGAGCACATCAGCAATCGGCGAATTCCGGAGGACCATTCCGAATGCTCCTCCCGCCCCGGTAATCATAATTATTATCGCCGCACTTAACAGTGATTCTCCCACCCACCCGGTGGTGGATAACAT
>CAZDQP010000142.1:0-6304 GCA_964507485.1 uncultured Pirellulales bacterium
ATATGAAAGCCAACAGATTCGTGAACTGCTTGAACGACTCGGGCTCAACCATGTCGAAACACCTAAAAGTGAGCCCAACCTAATTATTATCAATACCTGTTGTGTAACTTTATCTGCCTCTGCAAAAAGCCGACAACGCATCCGAAAAGCCCAAAAACTCAATCCTAATGCTGTTATAGTTGTTTGCGGCTGTTTACCCACAGTACAAACAGACGAACTAAACAACCCCGGCAAAAACGTCCATCTGATTAGTAATCGAGAAGCTATAGCTGTAACTTTAAGCCAATTAGTTAATGACAGTTCCATTAGCTTGAGTTGCTATAGCCCTCAACCGACTCAACACATTATTAGAACAGAAAATGGCTTTAAAATCAAGCTTAAAAACAAAATGGCTAAGTCTAAGTTGCCGGAACTTACCCAATTAACATCTTTTAAAGGCCATACGAGGGCATTTCTCAAGATTCAAGACGGCTGCGACGGATACTGCAGCTATTGTATTATACCCAAGGCACGTCCATTTGTTCACAGTAAGCCCTCTGAAGCGGTTATTGAAGAGGCACGAGCCCTTGCTGATGCGGGTCATAAGGAAATCGTCGTAACAGGCATATTTGTTGGAGCTTACGGGCAAAAAAGCGTCCGGCGAAGAAACTGGGCCAACCAGCAAAACGACAAATTAGCCGACTTGCTCGATAAAATGGCAGAAATACCAAATCTGGCAAGGATAAGAGTAAGCTCGCTGGAGCCGGGCGATGTAACACCGCGATTGCTCGATACGTTTTGTAACAGTCATAAGATTATGCCACATCTGCATTTGTCACTACAATCAGGCTCGAATGCGGTCTTAAAAAAGATGTGCAGACAATACAGTGCTGATGAATTTAAGGAAAAAATTGAGTTAATAAAAAACCGGCTCGACAGGCCTGCTATAACCGTTGATGTTATTGTTGGGTTTCCGGGGGAAACGGAGGAGGACTTTGAGGCGACGGTTAAGCTGGCAAAGGAGGCGGGGTTCGGAAAGATGCATATATTTAGTTTTTCGAGGCGGGCGGGGACGGCGGCGGCTGGTTTGCAAGGGACTGTAAATAATGAGGTTATGAAGAGGCGGTCCCGGATATTATGCGAGCTTGAAGCCGAGCTTGGCCGTCAATTCCGGGAGCAATTTTTGGGGGAAAAAGCTGAAATTCTGATGGAAAACGGGAGTAAGGGAAGGAGCGAGCGTTATTTTATGGTCCACCTTGAAAATTCGTGCAAAAAGCCGCAAAAAGGTGAGTTAGTGAGGGTGAAACTGGTTAAAAATAGTGAAAATGGGGTAATTGGACAAATTGAAAATTCGGTGGAGCAAAATCGTAAAATGAGTCGAGAGGGTACAACGGCGCTATTATATTAACAAACGTTCAAAAATTTACGAAAACTTATAAAAACTATACCAAAACAATACCAAAATCATACCAAAACAGTACTAAAACAGTACCAAAAACATACCCAAATATTCAAAAAAATAATGGTATGTAATACATACTATACAGAAGGCTGACAACCAAACATCGACAACAGAAAAAATTTATCTAAACTAACAAGGGGTATTCAGTGAAAGTTGCCTAAATTAACAACAATTTTTGCTAAGGATTGACTCACGCACAGTGCTGCCGGAGGCCGCAACGAGGAAACATTCAGTAAGTATGCCGAAGGCATACGAAAAAATAAGTCTCCGAGCAGGAGGCAGCACAAGCTACATCGCTGACACACTCGCAGGTGCTTTTATGTTAGGCGGTGAATGTAAAAAGGAAAAGCCGGGAACGTTTAAGTTCCCGGCCTTTTCCCGTCCATCCGGCGGTAGTGAATCTACCAATGCCAATGGTGAGGCGGTTTGTGGTGCGGAGGTTTACAAGTTTTTACTCTAATAGTGTCAATCGGGCCTGAGATTAGAACTGCGGCCGCTATAGCTGTTAACAAAGCCGTCGGAAATTCCAACATTCTCATTTTTCCATCTCCCTAAAAATTTATGATGAATCTATCATTGCCATAGAAGCGCTCAGCAATATATTTTCAATAGTCTTCAAATCCTTGCATCCATTGCGGCCATTGGCTCGGCTGGACGCCGCCACAGGTAGTCCAGGGGCCGCAAGTGTCGAACGTTCGAGAGTACTTTAGTGTCCAGAGCTCCTTGAGGCCTACCTTACGGGCGGAGAAATCCATAAAACAAGCGTTTATAAAGCCCTCGTGTCGATTGATGCACGCCCACTGCATTTCATTTTCAAAGGCACCGTCATACGGTGGCGGAGAAGAGGTTGGTCTTGCATAATAAGCCACAAACTGACAATCCGTAAGCACGGGGACCTGAGACGCCCCTTTTATGCCAGCGCGTCTCCAATACACCGGGTCATTCTCCATACCCTGGCCCACTAAATTAGGGATGTAGCGATTTATACCGTAGCTGCCGTCGTACGGAGGATTAGGGCCGCAATATTCTGGGTCATCCGGGTTCCATGCGCCAAAGTTTAAGTTCCAGGTGCCAAAGGGGCCTGTCTTAAGGGAGCGGTCCACGGCTGCAGGACAGTAACGCATCATAGGGTCCCTGTAATACGGCTCATAGAAGTATATCCATATTCTTGAGTATCCGACAGGATTGCCAACCGACCTTGCGTGGAAGTAGCCATCATTGTCTGCGGTGTATGCATGGAAAACCTGTCCCCACTTCATCAGGTTCGCGAGACAAAGGGCCTGCTTAGCGCGTCTTCGGCCATTATCGCCAATGGCTGAGATATTAGCGATAAGAAAAATGATACAGACCAGAACAATGACAATGTCTTTCTTTGTAAAGTTATTTCCGCGTTTCATAATTTTTTACTCCTCATTAAGCCACCGATTTGTCAACTGCACAAAGTCGGCGAAATTGACATATAAATCTTTGTTTAAATCACCTCTAAGAGACATCTGACCGCCCTGATAATTGCAGGGCGGGCCAGCATCCGTGCAGTTAAGCCATTCGCCGGTCAATACGGCAAGGTCGGAATAGTCCACGGAGCCGCTGCTATCCAAGTCTTCGAGCTGGTGCAGGACCCAATCCTGTCCCCAGCAGTGATAAGGACTGATTGCCCAAACGGCATTGTCCGCATCGCCGACAATAATCGTTCGGCCTATTGTTATAGTCGGGAAGCTCAGGCCGCCGTCGCCTTCAAATACGGAGATTTGCTCTCCGTTGGGGTCAACAACATAAAGGTGTGCATCGTCCGAGGCGGCGTAAATAAGTCCATTGCCTCCGACGGTCAATGTAAAGCCGCCCATCTCTCCCAACTTGGTCGTCCATTTGATAGTTCCATCGGGATTAACGGCCTTTAGATACGGGTCGTCGAAACTAACGTAAATCGTACCATCAGGCCCCAAAGCAGGTTCGGACCAGGCGTATCTACAGGAGTAGGCAGGGTCAGACAAATCCACCGACCAGATTATGTTTCCATCGTTGGGGTCGATTGCATATAACTCAGGGTTGAAAAGCGGCGAGATATATACCGTGCCGTCAGCAGCAGTAACAACAGGAGAGGTAAACGGCCAAGGTCTTTTGTTTTGCGGGGTCATTGGGTTCGGCAAAGTGCAGCTCCATTTTATGCTGCCGTCGTTGGAATCAATCGCGTAGAGGTTGGGGTCATATACTCCGGCAACGTACAGATTACCATCAGGAGCAATTACCGGAGAGGCGAAAACAGAGCCGGTAACGGCGGCAGAGGCACCATCGGTTTCGAAACTCCACAGCTCGCTGCCGTCCTGCTCCAAAGCATACAGCGAGCCATCCTGCGAGCCGACATATATGCGGAGAGATTGTTTCCAATGTCCGCAACGCCAGGGAGGAGGGGTAAACGTGTTTTCAATTAAAATGACAGGAGACGAGCAGATTGGCCCACCGGTGGAGTGAGTCCAGAGCAGGCGTCCCCATCTATTAATCGCATAGAGCTTTCCGTTTTCGGCACCGATATACACGTTGCCGCTGCAGTCCACGGCCGGCGAGCCGATGAGCGGCGAGTTGGTATCGTAGGCCCATAACAATTTGCCGCCGGAGGTGAGGGTGTACAGTTTACCATCTTCGCAGGGGACGTGAACCCTCCTGTAACGGCCGGTGGCGACACCCGCGGTTACGGGACCGTCAGTCTGGAATTTCCATTTAACATAGCCGTATTTCGGGCCGGATTTTTTGTAGGTACATCCTGACCACCACGGACTACAGGGCCAGCTTCGATAGGGCTGAATTGTAAAGAGCCCGCTCGCGGTGCAAACGAGGTTAGGAACAGGGATATTGGGTTCAACCGCAACCACGCACCGGTTGGAATCTACGACGGCCGGAAGGTGCCAGATGAAACTGCCAGTATCAGAGACATTGTCTATCATAATCCAATCGGCGCCGTCATTAGTGCTGTAATAAATACCCATTGTTCCATCTATGTTAAAACTTTCCCAATTGATTTCGTGGGTGCTGCCGGCAGACCAGACTTCTCCGCCCTTCGGTTTAGTGACAACTACCATTGCAATTTCGAACTCATCAGCGCCCATATCAACGCGCTGACCCATTAAGCGTGGCTGACCATCAATATCCACGTCGTTTGCGTGATAGGTGAAAAGAGGGTATCCGGTTTCGATGCAGGGTGAGGTCGGCAGTAAATGGTAATCGCCGTCGACCCAGAGGTTGTTCGCATCCCAATATCCCGGCGCGACAAAGCAGGGATCATCGTCAATGTTATCGCTGTATTCGCCGAACGGGATATTAGCATCGTTGGGGTCTTCGTCCTGAATACAACAGAACCACATCTGCGGGTCGTCACCATATATCTGGGCGGAGAGGCCATTGCTATCGGCATCGGTATTGTTCCAAATAATAGAACTTGTAATTGCAGTATAGGTGTAGTTACAGAAGATTCCGCCACCGTTATCCTCGGCCGAGTTGCCGGCAATTGTGCAATTATTAATTGTCAGGCGGCTGTATGGACAGTAGAATCCCCCGCCGTCACCTCCAGCCGAGTTGCCGGTGATTATACAGTTAATAACTGTTGGGTCGCTGTATTGACAGTAGAAGCCACCGCCGTCACCTCCAGCCGAGTTGCCGGTTATTGTGCAGTTGGTGATGATTGGGCTGCTGTCTCTACAGTAGATACCACGACTCTCGTTTCCAGTTATTGTGCAATTGGTGATTGTAGGGCTACTGTAATCACAGTAGATTCCGCCGCTCCCAGGGCCAGAGCTGCAGTTGCCAGTTATAATGCAGTTATTAATCGCTGGGCTGCCGTCGTAGCAAAATATTCCTGATAAGTTGCTAGTGATAATGCAGTTGTCAATCTTTGGACTGCTGCCTTTGCAATATATTGAGCTGCAAGTTTTCTTAATGGTAAAACCGGAAAGCACAGAATTGGCGTCTTCACTGCTGGAGAATCGAAAGCCCCATTTGACATCGTTATTGCAGTCGATGATGCAGGTTTGCGGGCCGTTTGTGGAGCGGACTGTGATGGCCTTTCCGTGGAAATTGATTTCCATGTTGCCCGGGCCTGTATATGTGCCGGGGAAAACAAGGACGATATCGCCATCATGAGCGGCATTTATGGCCGATTGAATAGTAGTGTAATTATTCGGCACAACCATTACATCAGCAGAACAAATGCCGCATAATGCCGAAAATAGCGACAACACTATAATTTTTGCTATTTTTCTGTTCATTTTCCATCTCCTTTGAAATTTATGATAAAAATATTATGGCAGCACAGGAACGCACCTGTGGCCGATATTGTTATCCGCATAATGTCAACTCTTTTACACTTAAGTGCACGCAGAGCGACGGTTTGTTACAGTTTTTTTGAGACTTTCATTCCTATTGAAGCCAGTGTCTGGACAGTATCGCAAGGTCGTAAAAGTTAGTTTCTCCATCGCCGTCTATATCTGACCGCGAATGTTTCTGCAGGAACGGGTAAGTCTGGTTTTCCTCGATATTCCAGATTTCTATAAAGTCCCAGTCGATGAAACTTGCCTGCTGTTTCATTTGCTCGTCAGTAAGCGGTTCACCAAATCCATTATCCGGCCCGCTTGTATCAAGAAAATAGCAGCTGCTGATACTGTTGCTGTCCGTACCTCCCCCCACCACACCGCTAATTCCTACCAGTCCGCCTACATCAGAAGTTCCGCTGACGGTGCCTACCGAATAGCAATTTGTTATATCGCCTTCGAGATTGTAACCCGCCAGCCCGCCGACATATTCAATACCGTTGACATCACCGGTCGCATAACAATTGCTGATACCGCTCTGGGTGTTGTACCCTACCAGCCCGCC
>CAZDQP010000143.1:0-6282 GCA_964507485.1 uncultured Pirellulales bacterium
CTGCTAAATTGGCCCCTTTACCCCCAAGAAGCTCCTTCATTTTTGCGTTGCCTTCGGCCTTGCCGTTCCCGAAGAAATACACTTGTTTCGCTGCCATTCTTGAATATCTCCTTTCTACGTTTATTATGACAGGCAATATACGTTACTGTAAAAACCCAATAGTATATTACAAAAAAACCGATATGTCAATCCAATTAGCAATAATCCTGAGAAGTCCACGAATTAGAAAACTTTTTACTTGACCTTCTGACGGGATTGTATATAAATAGATAAAGTTTGTTCTGGAAAAGAGTTGCGGATGTCGTAAATTAGCGAGGAGGCAAATCTCTTTTCAAGCGTTTTCTGTAGGTAATCAACGGCAGTAGCGCCTTTATTTGGGGGTTATGCCTCCTGCGTATGCGATATGCTATGAATTAAGAACCATCCGAATATTTAGGATAAGGAGGATTATCATGTCTAAAAAAATGTATCTATTAATCTCTTTTGTTTTAGTATTGTCTCTGACATCTGCTGGCTACAGCCAGGGACCCATTTATCTCGACCTTGACAGGCATGACATCGTAAACACTGAGCCCGGCTTTACCAGCTTTCTCATCTCGGACAGTGGCTCAGCGGTAAGTGATATTACAGTCTATATTGGAGGTAATGTCGACTCGCGCTGGCGCGATGCCCCCATTGGAGTTCCCTACGAGTTGATTTATCGTGATTTCATCTTTGGGTCGTCCGGCAGTCCAATTACTTTCACACTGCTGGGACTTGGCGCAAATCGAGAATGTGAAATAACCATCTACGCGTATGATGCCTACAGCTCGGGAGTTCGAATTGCAGACTGGACGGCCAACGGGACATATCTTCTTACGACCTTATTCGATAACACCATCCCCCCCACTCAGGAGGATAGCTATGCCTTTACTGGAACTGCCTATGCGGATGAATTGGGTAGCATCGTTCTTACGTGTACCCAGGGCTCAGGCAGCGGCTCGCCTTTTGCTTTTGTCAATGCGCTTGTTGTTGTCCCCAAGGGCGACTACGTCCCCATAGACTATGCCCAGGCCCCAATTCCCCTTGATGGACAGGGCGGCATACCCGTAGACGTGGTCCTTAGTTGGCAGCCGGGTGAAAATGCCAGCGAGCACGATGTATATCTCGGCACCGATAGTAATACGGTTGAAGATGCTAACAGAGATAATCCCATGGGTGTCTTGGTCAGCCAGGGGCAGGACGCTAACGATTACGACTACATCGGCCTCCTCGAATTAAACACTACACACTACTGGCGGATTGACGAGGTTAATCTCCCCGATATCTGGAAAGGTGGACTCTGGAGCTTCACAACATTACCGTATTTCATTATGGAGGACTTCGGTTCCTATATGACAGACAGCGACCTCAGGCAGTCGTGGAAAGATTATTATGCTAACGGCTCACGCGCCTTCGTTTCGCTTGAGAGTGTTATCGCTCGCGATGGCAACTCGATGAAGTACGAATACAAAAACAGTACCTCGCCGTACTATTCTGAAGCTGTCGCCGATATTACTGATTTGGGAGTATACGAACCTGATTGGCTTGGCATCGGTGCTAATGCATTGGTGCTGTACTTCTATGGCGACCCTAACAATCCTCTAAGTGAGCAGATGTATGTCTCCATCACCGATGGCGACGTTCCCTCGAATACTGCCACCGTAGTTTACCATAGTATGTTGGATGTAACTGTCCCGCAGTGGCAGAAATGGAATATCCCGCTCGCACAATTCACCGGTGTAAATCTCTCTAACGTTGCGGAAATTACTATCGGGTTCGGCGGCGGCACAAGGGGCTCGAGTGAAGGCACCGTCTATTTTGAAGATATAACATTGGACATAGAAACCGAGCAGTCGACTACCGCTGCCGGAGATGTGAACTTCAGTGCCGTGTATCAGCAGCTCGAGGGCTTCGGAGGCGCGGCGGTCTACGACGTGGGCTACTTGCCGTACCACCCGAAGAAAGAAGAGATTTACGACCTCCTCTTCAAAGACCTCGGACTTGAAATCTTAAGAATAAGAAACACCCACAACTATTCCATATACCCCTCCAATGAGGAGCTGATTGCCACGGCGGAAATCATCGCTGAGGCCAGAGAACCGCAGCGTAGTCCGAACGTAAAGACCCAGCTTGTACCTTGGTCGCCCCCTGCTTATCTTAAAAGCAATTACAGCGAAAGCGGCGGTGGAACGCTTGCGAAAGACCCCAACGGTGATTTCGTGTACGATGATTACGCTCAGTGGTGGTACGAAAGTCTCCTTGAATGGGCGGCCTACGGCGTTGAGCCGGACTTCATTAGTATCCAGAATGAGCCGCTTATTGAAACTAGCTATGATTCCTGCCTCTTCTATCCGAACCAGTATTGGGACTCAGAAGTTGCTGCCTACAATATTGCTTTCGAGACCGTTTGGCAGAAACTCAATGCCGAAATGGGACCGAATATGCCCCAGATGTGGGCGCCGGAATCTATGGGGTTATGGGATATGCCCTGGTATATCGATGACATTATTGATTTGGACCACGTCGATGCTTTCTCGCACCACCTTTATTCTTCGTACGACTACGATGACCCCGATAGTATGATAAATGAGTTCATTGCTGCCGATCTCACCTACGGCTATAAACCCCTCCATATGACCGAGTATGTTAAGCTCAACACAATACCGAACTTCGATATGGGTGTGAAATTCGCTTGGCACATTTACAACTGCCTCTATTATTTGCACTCCACTTCGTACTTCAACTGGACATTGTTCCGCGGACCAACTGCACTGGGCGGTATAGTGACTTATTCTTACGATGATTATATAATCAGGCCCCAGTACTGGTTCCTGAAAGGTTACTCTCACTTCACCGACAGAGACTGGTGGCTGCTCGACACCTCCGTTACCGGCCCCGGTGCGGAAAACCTCAGAATGTCCGCCTTTAGAAGTCCTGATGATACCCAGCTTACGATTGTCATACTCAACAAGTCGAAAGACAGAACAGTGATTACTTTGCCCGACTATACACCGTCAGATTCGGCGGTTTACCGAAGCGGCCAAACACTCACCTGGGCATACTTCGGTACTTTCACGCCTGAAATGTCACTACCGCCCGAATCTATCACGACAATTTGGATGGATATGCGGCCGGGTGCCAACGCCGGCGGTGACCAGGATGCGTATGCTTGGATTGATGGAATGGCGGAAGTTACATTAGATGGTTCGGGCTCAACTCAGTTCCGCGACGATTTAACTTACACCTGGACCTGGGTAATCGACAGCAACACGTATGATGCCAACGGCGTCAATCCTACTATTATGCTGCCGGTTGGACAGCATTCTATAAAGCTGGTAGTTAACGACGGCCTTTTAGATTCCGAACCCGACTATATCAATGTAGATGTAATCGGTCCGCTGCAGGTCAAGATGTTCATAACACCAAGAGTGGTTAACCGTTCCGGTTGTTTATGGAATATAATGGCTAAAATGAGATTTCCGAAAGGCATTAAGAAAACCGACATCGCAGATGAGCCCTTCATCCTCTACCCGCCCGGCTGCGAGCAGGGTATCGAGGCCTGTTGGCAGAGTACCTACAGGTGCCATTCTTGGTGGTGGTGTCCGAAGACAAAGGCCTTTGCCCTCTTCAGCAAGAACGAGCTGATGGACGCTGTCCCCGACAATGGACCCGTGCAGTTACAGGTTGTCGGACAGCTCAATTCCGGGCAGTACTTCGTCGGCTCCGACACTATCACGATAATCGACAAATATTGCTGGTGGTGGTGGTTCTGGAACTGGCATAAGCATGGTAATTGGAAGCGATAACTGCCTTTAAAGATTCTGATAACAAAGAGCCGGGAGCTAAAACTCCCGGCTTTTTCTTTTTGGTTAACCGCTTAGTTTTGCCCTCTCGTAGTGGCAGCTTGCCCTGTGGGCAGCCTCCGGCAGCACTGCGCAATATGCAATATGAAACCGCGGTTACAGCTTAGTCTCCGGCTCCAGTAATCCCTGTGTCTTTCTCCTTTGTCGCCTTACTTTGTATAGCATTGCCAAAATAGAAACTAGCAATGGCGACAACCAATGTCCCCACAGTAGTTATCAACTGCTGGGCTAATCGTTTGGCCTCTTCACTTAGCTCTGTCAATGCATAAACATAGTAGTTGTTATCGTTTATTGTTACTGTTGTTCCGTTTGGGTCATTATTTTCTTTTACAAATTTTTCTTCAGGGGGGGATTGACTCTAATAAGAAAGACATTTTCGCACCCTCAGGTATTTTAACATCGGACGCTTGTTTTACTGATCCTACATAAATCCTGTTCTGCACGCCCACCTTACGGAATAGGAAAATGCCAAAAATGATGAACACCATAATCAGGACAAGAGAAATCATCGCACGAATACTTCCTCTAGGAAGGCCCAGCGCCTGCTTTTCATCGGTGAGTCTCATTAAGTTGAAACCTGCAGCTAAAATGAATAACACGGTCATCAGGGTCGTGATAGAAAAAACAACCAGTAGGCCCATCATAAGCTCGGGGTCAGGGGTTACCTTTATTGTAAACAAATATATTAGCACACCGAATCCTATAGCGACCAAAGATAACGTTGCTACGAGGAACCATACCATTATTTTAGATATCTTTATTTCCGTCATTTTTGTTCTCCCGCCGTTAAATAGTTAGATAGAAGTTGGTTCTTATTTCTTCCATACTTAATTTGCACCGTATTCCACCTCTAAAATATACAGTTACATAGGCTTTCCCGCATTAAACGCTCGGATGTGCAGCCAGGCCTTTCAAATGAAACCTTGGTGCTATGTATAAGGGCGTTCCCCACATGCCGAATGTTGATGGATGAATAGCGGGCCAAGTTTAAAATCCATCCCCGTTGCTCTCCCAATTTTACCCTAATTTCCCCAACTTTCAACCCCAAGTTTTGCTTGTGCTGCCTTCTGCTCAGATACTGTTTTACCCGTATGCCTTCGGCATACTCTCTGTAGGTTTCCTCGTTGCGGCCTCCGGCAGCACAAGCAATTTAAGTAAAAACTCAATCATTTGCGCAGAAAGAAAGGAAATTTTGAAGGTCAAAAATTTCAGTTAGCGTCTTTGTGATGAATAACGTTAATCCTGTTCACACAGATATAACGGTCATCTTTTTTCTGCCTGGCTTTATCAAAGACGAGGTTTAAACTGAGTCCTAACGGTTCGTATACGTATAAATGATATTCAATCCTTGTTCCTTCAGGGGTGCCGGTCATAATTACTTTTTCAAAATCTTTAATCCTGTCGGTAGACGATGGCTTACCCAGAAGGTCAAGCTCCCGCTTTGTCAAGTATTTAAAATCAAGGAAAGGATAACCGGTAACCGAGATATTTTCGTAATGAGACAGGGCAATTGAGTTAACTACATTATTTTGAAAGAATACCTGCAAAGAAGGATTTTTATACATAAACAAGCCGTTATCCTTATCTGATATGAAAGGCTCACCGAGTTTTTCTATTACCTGTTCATAACTCATCCCAAGAGCAACTCCGGCAATGCTTTGGCCAGGTATCACTTCGAGAAGCGGGACATCTTTTCTGTATCCGATGATAAGGTTTTTGTTACTCTCATGATTTATCTCGAAAACCAGACATTCGTTTTCTATAAACGGCCAGGGGAGTTTTTTAGCCATTATTCCCGATTCTTCCGTCGGCCAGGAATCTTTACAAAGAAAGCTAAGTTCGGGCTGTTCCCACTTCCCATTGATGACCTCGATGTTATCATACGTGATTTTATACAGATATCTGTACCAGTCCCCATCTCTGGTTTTCTGCAGCTCGAACTGCTCTTTGAACCGGGCTTTCAGAGTGATATCTCCTCGGACGTTAAGAGGAGGCCAGATTAAATCATCATTTTTCAAACAGGCATTAGTCCCTTGTCCATTTGAGTCGATGTCGGAACGGGCACAGGTAACGAGAGATGAAAAACTTAAAATTATCAATATTACTGTTCTCATTTTTGCCGCCTCCCGGCTTTTCGGAAAAGTTGAAAAGTATTTCTCCATTGGGCGATATAATTGCTGATTGTGACCAAGAAGTAAAGTGAAAATTCCACGGCGGAGGGTGTGTGGGCAAAGTCAATCAAATGCGCAGGTAATCAAACCCCCAAAACCCATTTTTTCAAATTTTTTTTATCCCTTTTCCTCTAACGACTTAGCCAAAATCACATCCCGAAAAATCTACACTTTTTCGCATCATTCGCGCAGGTTCGTCCAATTATGAGAGGACGATAGTCTGTTCT
>CAZDQP010000144.1:0-6279 GCA_964507485.1 uncultured Pirellulales bacterium
GGCGTATGTTAGAGTAATGCGAGGATGTAATATCTTCTGCACATATTGTATTGTGCCGTATGTCCGCGGGCCGGAGGTATCGCGCCCCCCTGCTGCCATACTCGAGCAGGTGAAAAGGTTAGCTGATAATGGCGTAAAGCTGGTAACACTGCTCGGGCAAATGATAAATGCATATAAATACGAAAGTTATTGTCTGGCTGATTTGCTATATATGGTGAGTGAAATCGATGGAATCGAATGGGTGAGATTTGTTACAAGTTATCCAACAGAAGAATTTTATGACGAGATAATAAAGGCGATGGCTGAATTGCCGAAGGTTTGTAAATATCTGCATATGCCGGCGCAGAGTGGTTCGGATAAAATTCTAAAAGCTATGAATCGTAAGTATACCTGCAGTAAGTACCTGGAACTTATAAGTAAGGCGAGAGAGAGCGTCGCGGGAATTGAAATTTCTGGGGATTTTTTAGTTGGATTTCCCGGGGAGACGGAAGAGGACTTTGAAGAGACGGTAAGTCTTGTGCGGAAAGCGAGATATAAAAACTGTTTTGTATTTAAGTATTCGCCGAGGCCGGGGACGGCGGCGGATAAACGGTTGCAGGATACTGTGTCGCAGGAGGTTAAGAAAAAACGGAATATAAAATTATTGGCGGTGCAGGAGGAAATAAGCGGGGAATTGGCTAAGCGGTTTTTAGGGGAAAGAGTGAGGGTTTTGGTTGAGGGACCAAGTAAAAAGGCAGGAGTAAATCTTTGTGGTGAAAACGATTATCAGCAGCTGATGGGTCGGACGGCGGAGGACTGGATAGTAGTTTTTAACGGACCGAGACTATTGGCCGGAGAGTTCGCAGAGGTGAATATAACGAGGACGAGTCCACTGACACTTTTTGGGGAAATGAGTTAGGTAGACAAAAAGGAACGTTTAGCGCGGAGCGAACAAATGGGGAGTCATTTCTTAAAATGCATCTAAGTGAGCCAAATTTGAAAACTTACGAAAATCACACTCAAATCATACCCAAAGTTATAGCAGGTAATACAGACCCTTACGCTTTTGATTTAAATCCGGCGTAAGAGTGAAAAATCAGTTAAAATCCGAGATGTAAAATACGAGGGAAACGTGGAAAAATCACAGGGAAGTGAGCTGTCCTGCCGATTTTTATAGTTGACAAGGATGTAAAAAAATGATAGCATAATGGTTTGTATATTGTTAAAGGCTGATTTCCTACAGGGAGGTTCTACAGGAGGGTATAAAATGGGCAGGAATTTTTTTGCATTGGTTATTGCTGTGTTGATGGTGTGGTCATCATCTGCCTGCCTAGGATATACCGGTGGTTCAGGAACACCGGAGGACCCGTATCAGATTGCTACGAAAGATGATTTGCTTGAACTGGCGGGGGCTGCCGGGGATTATAACAAGAGTTTTATCTTGACGGCTGATATTGATATGGGAGGGCAGATCTTTACGGAGGCAATCATTGGCGAAACAGGGTTTGCGGGAACGTTTGATGGTAACAGGCATAAAATCACTAACTATAACATATACGGTGCTGAGGAGTTCCTTGGTCTGTTTAAGCAAATCAACTCAAGCGGCATAGTAAGGAATCTTGGTCTTGAAAATTTCTATTCCGGCGGCAGCAGTTATTCCTATTCCGGTGGTCTGGTTGGTCGCAATTACGGCAGTATTATCGCCTGTTATTCGACAGGAGACGTTTACGGCAGTCAATATGTCGGCGGATTAGTGGGCCGTAATTACGGTAGTATCGTTGCCTGTTATTCGACTGGCTCTGTTAACAGTTCTGTTTTTTATATTGGCGGTCTGGTAGGGCGGAATGAAATGAACAGTAGTATCAGCAATTGTTACTCAACTTGTGCAGTCAGCGGTTCAATTAGTGTCGGCGGTTTGGTAGGTCATAATTACAATTCCGACATCAGCTATTGTTATTCGACGGGAAGCGTCAGCGGTAGTTTGGATGTCGGAGGTTTGATTGGCTATAATTCCTCCAGTATTGCAACAAGCTGTTTCTGGGACACAGAGACCTCCGGGCAGACAACAAGCGCCGGCGGAGAGGGTAAGACAACAACTGAGATGCAGACGCCGGTTATTTTTATTAATGGCGGATGGGATTTTGTAGATGAGAATGATAACGGGAGAGAGGACTTTTGGCGGCTGTGTAATGAAGGAACAGAGTATCCAAGGTTGAACTGGCAGAATCCGACGGGCGATTTTGGGTGTCCGGACGGGGTGGAAGTTAATGACCTTGCAATATTGTACGAACAGTGGCTGTTGGAAGAGATACCGGCGGATGTTTGGCCGAATAAAGGCGACGGGATTGTGAACTTCTTAGATTGGGCTGTTTTTGCAAGCCAGTGGGAACGTGCGGCTGGATATGAAGCTGTTGCTGATTTTACAGGCCAGTGGTTACAGACAGGAGTTTATTACTGTCTTACCGACATCGCTCCCGGAAGCGGTGATGGTATAGTTAATCTGTCAGACTTTGCGGCTTTTGCCAGCAATTGGCTCGAAGGGCTGTGACAGTTGATATGCTCTGTAGCCTAACGGCTTTGTTTTTTCCTTTTTGCCGTTTTGCGTTTAGCAGAAGTTTTTGCTTTTTTAGGTGTTTTACTCTCAGCAACTTTTGGCTGACTTGATGCACGTAGTCTTTTTTCCTCTTTATCCAAATATGTTTTCAAAGACTGTATTCCTGCAGAGCCCCACTTCCCAAGGAATCCTAATACCTTTGCGAGAACTTTAATGACTTCAGGGCCGTATTTTTCAATCAGCCTGAAAGTTTCCTGGATTACATGAATAGCCAAAAGACCTACCTCTGACCTGGTTTTCGGAAGATTGATTTTCTTTGCCATATTTTGTCCTTTCTAAAGTCTTAAAAGTAAGCTGTGAATACGATTGCTGGATATCACTTTAAGTTTTCGCCCTCCTGTGGTTTTTTATCGTCATTTTCAGATGCCAGCTTATTCATATACTCAATATTTTTATACGTGTAATACATACGCTTCGACCAATACCAATGAAGAAATCCTGCCAGAAGCCAGATAATAACGAGACCTATGGCTGCTGCGATGAATGCGGCCGCCGGGGATTTAGATACTTCGATAAAAATGATAAAGAATGTGACGGCACCAAGTGTTGCTAAGGTTGCTCTTATTTTTCTATTCATAATATCGCCTTGCGTTTTATCGGAGGAGTCCCATTGCGGTTAGGATTATAGTTATCCAGTAAATCGAGCAGGCCGTGAGTGCAATTACTATTCCTGAAATAACAAAAGCTCTGCCGTGCAGTTTCTTTCGTTTTGAAGCAATTTGCCACAAAGCTACAAGACCTGACACCAGAGTGACAGCAGGCAAATAGAAGCATAAATGATGTATTTTCCTATATGTTTGCTGGCTTAGACCTAACGGCGAGGCGAGCTTATAATTAGGTGCCCCGGGGTGGTGATATAATACAGGGCAGGGGTGTACAATGATTTTATAGGCAGATAAGTACAACAAAGGTATTATCAATAAACTTGTAATTAAAGTAAATACGGCAAGTGAGCTAAGCTTAGTTTCACCGTTTTGTTCATTTGTTATTTCGCTCATCTGTTGCTCAAATTTTGCGGTTTAATACCAAAATGCCGTGCGGACAGCAAGGACTTATTTATTTTAATTCCACCTGTGAGTATTTCATATCGGTGGATTCCATGGCACGGACGTTATTAGGAATCATTTTTATAACGACGTAGTCCGATGATGCAGGGTCTGAGATGTGGTCTTTAAGGTCGGGTACAGCGTTATAAAGCCATAGTTTTTCATCGTTGTCAGTGCTGATTGAACAAGGACCTGCGATGCGGACGTGTTTTCCGTAGGAATCGCAGAAACAATATTCAGCATAAGGGACTTTTCCAAGCTGAGCGACTTTGTCTGAAGCGGCGAATGTGGCACAGAGAAATTCGCTGTCCTTCCAGGCAAGGCCTCCCATCGGTCTAACGCCGACAGTTCGGCCATCGGTAGTAGCAAGGAAACCCCATTTAACCTGTTTTATGAATTGTTTTAGTTCTTCGAAGGTCATAAATATCTCCTTTTTCTTAATATGAATTGATGTAATTATAGAATTAAAGAGCAGAGAATGCGAGGGAAAAAGATTTAACCGCAGGCCACAGGTAACGGGATTTCGGTATCTTTGCTTCGCTACTGGGGGGGCAGGCGTGGATTTGGGAAATTTAGCTTGACAAAGGGGGTATATTCAACTATCTAAGAAGTTTTTAGTATCATTTAGTGGTTATTGGAGCTATTGAAATGCTACCAGCAAAAAAGACAAGTAAATGCAGGACACGTACGCGTCGAAGCCATCATCGGCTCAAGGCGGTAAATTATTCGGTATGTCCTAAGTGCGACCAGGCAAAGCTGCCGCACGCAGCATGCCCAAATTGCGGTTATGCCAATCCTAAAACAACGCTGAAATTAGGCAAGGAGGAAAAAGCGTAAAAGATGCGGATTGCAATTGACGCCATGGGCGGCGACAAAGCACCGGGCGAGATTGTCTCAGGGGCGCTTGAGGCAATTGAACTGCTCGATGGTAATGATGAGGTGATGCTTGTTGGTCCGAAGGAGACGGTAGAGCCGAAGCTGCCGAGAAAGCATAAAGGCGCAGTAACTATAGTTGACGCACCTGAAGTTATCGGGATGGATGAGTCGCCGATAGACAGTATTCGAAACAAGCGCAACAGTTCCATTGCGATTATGGCGAAGATGGCCAAAGAAGGCCAGGCGGACGCAGTCATTTCGGCGGGCAATACGGGGGCATGTGTCGTTGCTTTCCAGATGAGGATGAGAAATCTCCACGGAGTGAACCGACCAGGAATAGCTGTGGTTTTTCCAACGTTCGAGGGGCCGGTAACGATATGTGATGTGGGTGCTAACATCGCCTGCAAGCCGATAAACCTTTATCAATATGCGGTAATGGCCAGGATATATTCAAAGCACGTGCTGGGTATTGATAACCCGCGTATTGGGCTTATGAGCATCGGGCAGGAAGACGCAAAAGGCGACGAGATAGTTAAAAAGTCGCGGGAGTTTCTGAAGGCCGATAAAAAACTTAATTTCATCGGGAACATCGAAGGCAGGGACATATTCAAAGGCGTTTGCGATGTTGCTGTCTGTGACGGTTTTGTGGGGAATGTGATATTGAAGCTGACCGAGGGAGTAGTTGACGGTCTATTCAAGGCGATAAAGCACGAGCTCAGCCAGGAAAAGCTGTTGCTTGTTATGAAGTTCAAACCGGTAATGAAAAGAATTTACAAGAAGTACGATTATAACGAGTACGGCGGAGCACCCCTTTTAGGCATTAACGGCACAGCACTTATATGTCACGGGGCGAGCGAAAGCAGAACAATAAAGAACGCTATTTTGACAGCAAAAGCATTTCATACGAAAAAAATAAACGATAAGATCACAGAATATTTATCAAGCACATCTGTAAGGACAACTGATGAACAAGGAAGTTAAGCAGCGCAGCCCTATCTACCGCGCGGCCATCACCGGTTACGGCTCATTCGCACCGGAGAAAAAATTAACCAATGACGAGCTGGCGAAGATGGTGGATACCTCAGACGAATGGATTACAGCGAGGACAGGTATTAAGACCCGGCACATCACCACGGACGACGAGACCACCGCATTTTTAGCCACCGAAGCGGCCAAGAGGGCTTTGGCAGAAGCGAAACTCGACGCGGGCGAACTCGACCTAATTATCGTGGCCACTATTACACCTGAGATGGTTTTTCCTTCGACGGCATCCTTCGTGCAGCGCAGCTTAGAAGCAACAAAAGCGTGGGTGTTTGACTTGGCGGCGGCTTGCAGTGGCTTTGTGTATGGTCTGTCCGTTGTGCAGCAGTTTATAGAGAGCGGCAGGATTAAAAACGCCCTCGTAATAGGGGCGGAAACTTTGAGCAAGATTACAAACTGGGAAGACAGAACGAGTTGTATTCTTTTCGGTGACGGCGCCGGGGCGGTCGTCCTCGAAAGAAAAGAAGACAGCCGCAAGGGTATCATTTACTGTAATATGTACTCGGACGGAGATCGCTGGGAAGCGCTGAACTGTCAGGCATACGGGTCAAGATATCCGGCGGATAAGAAGCTGGAAGACCCGAAAAAAATCTATATGGAAATCAAAGGCAGGGAGGTTTATCAACAAGCGGTGCGGCGGATTATCGAGGCAGTTAACGATTGTCTGGAGCATTGCAGACTGAGTATTGACGACATTGATATGATTATCTCGCATCAGATGAA
>CAZDQP010000145.1:0-1198 GCA_964507485.1 uncultured Pirellulales bacterium
TATGAAAATCCCGCAGACCTACAAAAGGACGTAAAACAAATTCCACCGGCTCCTCGACAGTTGTAAAATCATATTTAACAGCGACAGTATTTTCTTCACGTAACAGATATACAGATTTACTCAACTTGATTGCTGCTGTCAGTTTTTTTAGATTTGTGGTGAGCCTGCCGAATCCAAACGAGCCTGTATTCTTTTTCTTGCAAGAAGCAGGTTCGGCACAGGCAGTCTGAGGTTGTGCAACGTTTAATTCATAATCAAAATGTACCCCCGTATCCTGATGGAATTGTTTTATATAGTTGAAACCTGCCGGTACTAATCTATCAGGAAATTCAAAGGTTGAAAGGTTAAACACTCCGGCGGGCGATATCACCATCTCCAGACAATTAGCCAGCGCCATTATCCTGTTAACAGGCGGATTCAGTGAGCCGATAAGCAGGCCGTGATATCCTCTTGTATTACAGCCGATAACCGTTGAAGATGCGAAGCTTCCGCATTCATTAGTCAACAGCCATTCTTTGGTCAATAGCTCATCTATAGATTTGTCACGGGTCGATACGGATGCGATTCTTAAGCTCTTAGATTTTTGCAGAGTTAACACAATCTTACTCCCTGAATGCTGCAAAAATAAATCCAGAAACCGGAGCTACCTTGAAAGAGCAAAACGAATCAGAATGCTTTATTTAACCATCTGTCTCTCGACCCGGCTCGAGACGGGTTAGCCTTACGGGTCCTTATTTTGCGATTCCGATTCAAAGGAAAAGAGTCATTTGCATTTGTACCATTTTGGCGTGGGAAAACACGCACCCCCAATCGCCTCTGTTTTGTACCGTTTTTGTCAATCGAAGCTCCATCCGCGATTTTGCTCGCATCTACAAGTGCCGGTCTTACACAGCGGCTCTGCAGATTACCCAGCACATTCATAAAGTTTATATACGATTCATAGGGCGAATCATACGGATTAAAATATTTATGCACATCACCATCGGCAAAGTGCTTGGTGCACATATAGTAGAAATGGTCTGACGACTGCAATTTTCGCCAGTCCGCAATTATTTTTTCATCGCCGGTTTGCTTTATTTTACCTTCGAGCCTGTAAAGCTCATGAATAGCATTAGACTGCATAGGATTGCCCAGCCATGCGGAAAGGTCTCGTTCTGTATCGGCCCAGCTTATGACGTTTGGTACATCAACCGTACCG
>CAZDQP010000145.1:1298-6190 GCA_964507485.1 uncultured Pirellulales bacterium
AAGGTCTCGTTCTGTATCGGCCCAGCTTATGACGTTTGGTACATCAACCGTACCGACAGGCGTAAAACTGCGGACCACCTCACTGGGTGTTTTGAAATTATTATCAGGATGTTTTAGCAACTCTTGCGGCAGGTGCCGTATAAAATCGAATATTCCGGTGTCAATCCATTGATGTTCGCCGAAAGTTTCATAATCCATAAACAGATTTACCACGTTGCCGTTACCATTAACGTTGTTTACCCATCGGGCGAACTTTTCTGCTGTTAGAGGCCACTCCGGCCAGGAACGGTTGGAAAACCTAAAGGCAATATCATCACTAAGAGAATAGTTTTTCAACAGCAGTTTAAGCTTATCGCATCCTTTTGGACGATAGATAAAATCCGGACTTCGTGATACCAAGATGTGGTCAGCACCTTCAGTTATTATTGCGTCGAAACATCCCGTAGATTCAACAAGCTCAGCCAAATCATTATTATATATAAGCTCGGTATTTCGAAACACCTTCGGCCTTTGACCGAAAAGATAGTCGATGGTTTCGATGTGCTCGTTTACCTGCTCTATGAATTCCTCGCGGGAGTATAGGAAGCTTAAGCTATGATAATAGGTCTCAGCCAAATACTCGACACAGCCGGTTGCCGTCAAGGCATCGAAGGTGCTTATAACTTCCGGCGAATAATGCTGTAATTGCTCAAGTAATACTCCTGTCAGACTGTATGCAACCTTAAATCTGCCTTCGAATTTGCGTATCATTTCCAGAAGCAGACGATTAGCCGGCAGATAGCATTTATTTGCCACCTTTCTGCAGATGGAAGCATTCTTATAATCGTCGAAGTATTGGTCTGTATCGTCGAATGCGGTATAATGCCGAAGTCGTAACGGCTGATGTACCTGAAAATAAAAACATACCGAGGGCATATTACAAACCTAAAATTTTTTAATTTGGAACTCCACCGTTTTGTGTTTGATGCTTTTCATCAAACTGCAACCAGCATCTCTTCATAGATTTTAGCACACTTAGTCGCTGCGTCACTCCATCGAAGTTTTCGCACCTCAAAATTGCCATGGCTTCGCAGTGTAACACCCAGGGGTGGATACTTCAGGACCGCTATTATTTTATTGGCAATCTCGTTTACATCCCAGAAGTCAACCTTTAGTGCATGCTTTAGAACTTCTGACACACCGCTCTGTTTGCTTATTATTACGGGCACATCATGGCCCAAGGCCTCCAGAGGTGCGATACCAAATGGCTCTGATACGGAAGGCATAACATATAGGTCAGCCATTTCATAAATCTTTCTGACGTCATCGCCACGCAGAAAACCCGTGAAGAGCACTTTATGACCGATGCCAAGCTCTGCCGCTATCTCGATTGCCCGGTGCATAAGGTCGCCGGAGCCGGCCATAACAAACTTGACGTTGCCCACAACACTGAGGACTTTTTTGGCTGCTGCCAGGAAATACTCAGGACCTTTTTGCATAGTAATTCGGCCCAGAAACAAAACAACCTTTTCATTTTTATCTATGTGTGTGTCAGATAAAGCTGCCTTGCTGTTTTGCTCCACACCGTTATATACCACCTCAACTTTTGCGCCATCAATTCCATATCGATTAATGATGATATTGCGGGTAAAATTGCTGACAGCAATGACTTTATTAGCATGATTCAGACCCATCCGCTCAATATCGTAAATCATCTGGTTGACATGCTCACCGCTGCGGTCGAATTCTGTCGAATGCACATGTACAACCAGTGGTTTTCCGCTCATTGCAGCTACGGCAACTCCCGCAGGAAAGGTCATCCAGTCGTGTGCATGGATTACATCGAAGTCCTCATCTGCTGCCAGTTGTGTGGCAATCACAGCATAACGGTTGATTTCAGCATACATATTGCCGCTATAATCGGAACCGCCGATAAACTGGCTCGCTGCGGTGATTTTGCTGAATTTATCATGCCTCCTCCGCAGAATCTCTTCGAGCTGCTGCCGATAAAGATCGGTGCTTGAATAGGGCTGCAGAAGCGAATCAACAGTGCGAAACTTAACGTTTTTGAATTCCTGACCTTTGATGGAAGATATGGCTTTCTGAGAACCGGGAGTTAACATCTTAACGTGGGTTGTATATTGGCTCTCGACCATTCTTGGCAAAACAAAAGTTACCTTTATGCCAAGCTGGTCCATCGCCTTGGTAAGTCCATAGCACGCTGTGCCGAGGCCTCCACTGATAAATGGGGGAAACTCCCAGCCCAACATAAAAACTTTTATGTTTACCCCCCGCAGGTTGTTCCAGCTATTTTCCATTCTTAGAGAGCTTATCACCAGTCGTTCTGACTACAGTTAAACTTAGTAAGCACTTGCTCTAAAGCTCCTCGAAGAGGTGCTCCCTTTGTGTGCTGCCGTTCAAGCAGCTATCGGCAATTTGTTGTATCAACATTAACTACCGAGTGACAAAACCCTGTTTTACCTAAGTTCTCCACTATACTAATTGGGGTTTTCGTCAAACTGATTCCAATAAATTTTCTCCCAAAAAACCTTTGAAACTAATAATTGATACTTTATGGGTCACTTATCAACAAATATAGATTAAACTCCACACTCGCATCTAAAATATAGTTTAATACGTAACAATTAGCCGAATGTTCGTTACCCTGATCGCAGGCAGCTTATAGCTAATAACAATTAGCACTCAAAATAGACTGCAAACATATTACATTAGAGCAACAATTCTAAAGCAAACCGTTCCACGGTTTAAAAGTGAGAATGGCTTCCTTCAACTAACTTTGCCGCTACACAAGATATGAAACCAAAGGATACCAGCCCATAGCCTGCCTATAAATCTTGAGGTCTGACTGTACTGCGACGGTTGGCCTTGGCTCGGGCAATGGCATTATCGAGCAAACAATAAACGGCATTATTGATGGCTTCAACGGCCTCAGAAGCGGTCATCATCTTTTTGCTCCTGATGTGGGCCTTAACTTTGCTGGTAACGATCAAAGACTCTCTTTTTTTGGCCATATGTAAACCTCCCTGTTAAAAGTAAACTTTCAATAAGCCGGTACAAACTCCTCTAATCCGGCAGATTATTAAGATATCTTAATTAAGTGTTATAACCGAAATTTGCAATAAAAAAACCGCCCAAATGATAAAATTTTTTATCCAAGGGCTGATAATCTTCAAAATAGATATTCAGCAGGCCGATCGGTCTTTTTTCCGCTATGTGGTATTTTTTAATAATTTAGATAATTTGAGTGTGCCATTTTGACGAAAAATATCTCAACGAATGATTATTCACGGTCAATATTGAAGCGACTGCATAGATTGATTTTTTTGCGAGGAGATAAAATGGCAAAACGTTCCAAAAAAAATCAAAAATCGCAGGGTAAATTGAAAGATTTTGTGGTTGTTACCTTTGTTGAGGACCTGGAGCAGGCCAGAGAATATGAAACTCTGCTGAGAGTCAATGATATCCCGGCTATCATTAAGGAGCAGTTCGATCCCTCATTGGCTGTGAGAAGCGTTGCTATAATGGTTCCCGAAGATTGCCTTGACGAAGCACACGTGGTAATCGAGTCGCAAGATGCCTATGATGACTTCTATGATTTTGCATTAGAGGACGAAAACGAAATGGAATCTGATTTAGACAGCGGCTTCTTTGAGGACGAATTTTAATATTCAGCAGACTTTTGGACTAAAAAGCCTGGCGTGACTCTGCATGTTTATTATTAAAGTCGTCAGGCTAAACGGAACAGATTTTTCAGGCCAGCTATATATGGACCGAAAATATTCTAATGAGCGCCGTATCGGTGGAGACCGCAGACAAAATGTCATTGACAGACGGTTAGGCCTTGACCTTCATCGCGGCCCCGGCAGACGTCTAACCGACGAGCGAAAGTCTGCTGAAGAGGGCCAAATGTCCGATGAGCAATTTGAGTTCCTGATGGCCATTCAAGAGTACAAAAACAAAAATGCTAAACCATTTCCCACCTGGACCGAAGTGCTTGAGGTCATAAAAGTGCTTGGCTATCGAAAAGTTGCTGACTCACAATTGTTAACAAAGTCGGATTTGAAAGCCGAGAAAAAACAACAGCCGGTTGAAGTGACGGAATAGTCCCTTCCTTAACGATATACAAGCCGCGAAAACAAACAATGAGCCACGAATCAGCCGATTGAAAACTCCTTCTTTCGGCTGAACATTTGGGCTTTTAGACGGTCAACAATGGATGAGTGCATTTGGGAAACACGAGACTCAGATAAATCTAACGTAGCGCCTATTTCTTTCATCGTCATCTCTTCGTAATAATACAGAACAATGATCAGCCGTTCAGCCCGTGTCAGGCCCTTGGTAAGCAAGTTCTTCAAATCTCGCTTTTGAGCTTCGAGCAGGGGGTCCTCGCTTTTTTTATCTTTGATTATATCTATTTCACAAACATCTTTTTCGCCATCGCTGTCATATTTGTTGTTTAATGAAACCAGACTGACCGCATTTGCATCTCGCTGAAGCCTATTAAACTCTTCGATATCCATGTTTAGCTCTTCAGCGATTTCTTCTTCGATGGGTTTGCGGCCAAGGTGCATTTCGAGTGAATGCGTAACCTTTGCCAGTTGATGAGCCCGGGCACGGACTAATCGCGGCACCCAGTCCATACTCCGCAGCTCATCGAGAATGGAGCCTTTTATACGAGGTGCGCAGTAAGTCTCAAATTTTACGCCTCTGGAAGGGTCGAAAGCGTTGATCGCATCCATCAACCCAAAATTACCCGCGCTGATGAGGTCATCCAGCTCAACCTTATCGGGCAATTTGCTGTGTAACCGCTCAGCGCAATATTTTACCAAGTCTCTATAATGTTCCATTAGGAGATTACGGGAACAGTCGTCGTGGGTTTTATGGAACTGCTC
>CAZDQP010000146.1:0-5959 GCA_964507485.1 uncultured Pirellulales bacterium
GTTCTTATGCTTCTGGGGGCGATTTCCCCCTAAGAAGCCCTTTTCTCCATTAATTTGAATGTTATGTGAATTTTCATTGGAACATTAGTAGTAGCGGACATCTTTATGGAAAGCCGGATGCCTGCTTATATTGCCGAAGTTATTGTCGACAAAGCGAAAAATACTGGCTGGGCGATATTGTTTATTTGTGCACTGACAGGATTCATCTCAGCTTTTGTCGAAAATGTTGCCACCGTCCTGATTGTCGCACCTATTGCTTTGTCACTGGCCAACAAACTGAAAATAAGTCCTGTGAATATGATGATAGCTATAGCTATTTCGAGCAATCTTCAGGGCGCCGGTACTTTAATAGGCGACCCTCCGAGTATGCTATTAGGCGGTTTCGCAAAAATGAATTTCGGGGATTTCTTCTTTTATAAAGGCCGACCCAGTATCTTTTTCGCGGTACAGCTTGGAGCAGTAGCTTCGCTTGTGGTTTTATATTTCATTTTCAGAAAAAATAAAACAAAAACTCATATTACACGGGTAGAAAAAATAAAATCATGGACTCCGACAGTTATTTTACTGGCTCTGATTGCTCTGCTGGCTGTCTCATCCTTTTTTGATCCCGGTTTTTCATATTCAGCGGGGGCAATCTGTATGATGTTCGGAGTCATTTCTATACTATGGGAAAAGCTCATAAACAAAGGCTCAATCATAGAAGACATAAAATCTCTGGATTGGGATTCCACACTGTTTCTTATGGGTGTTTTCATTCTCGTAGGCAGCATTTCTGTAAATGGATGGATTAGTACAATCTCTGATTCACTGTCTGGCTTGATAGGTCAGCATATATTCTGGGGTTATACGTTAATGGTGGTTATCGCAGTCTTTGTTTCAGCATTCGTTGATAATGTTCCTTTTTTAGCGGCTATGCTTCCTGTCGCAATCTCTATGTCGGACAAACTCGGCATCAATCCGTCGCTGTTACTTTTTGGGTTGCTTGTGGGTTCAAGTTTGGGCGGTAACATCACACCCATAGGTGCCTCTGCCAACATTGTGGCTTGTGGCCTTCTTAAAAAACAGGGTTACCATGTAAAGTTCGGTGAATTTGCAAAGATAGGCCTGCCATTTACTTTAGCTGCAGTAACCGTCGCTTATTTATTTGTCTGGTTCATATGGAGCAGATAAAGCTTATCGCTCGGATAAAATTTTTGCAATAAAAGCTGAGCCAATGACGTCTAAATTTATGGAAGATGATTAAACATTAAGAAAGGAAGGGTAGCATAATGAAAACGTCAAGATATATATTAATAGTGGCAGTGAGTTTGCTGACTGGATTGTCGAGTTTGGCTTTAGCACGACCTAGTGTATCTGTAAGTTTTGGCAATGCTCGTAGGGTTTTTCGCGACGGTCGCCGTGCTGGTCATAAACATGGTTCATTCAAATCCCATCATAATAACCGCCATCGCAAATGGGACCGGAGCTGGAGGCGTCGTCGCCATCGTCTCCGCCCAAGAATCATTATTTCTCATAGTGTATATCGGTACGATCGAGACCTGGATTGCTGTGTTGCTATTGCGCCGGTGGTAGTTGAAAAACGAACGGTGGTTGTACAGCCGCAGCAATTTGATGAAAGTACGTTGCAACTGAACATAAACCTGCAATATAGAAAAAATGAGCTTCTCAAGCAGCTCAGGACACCGGACAAAGAGTTGCGCAAGGAAGCCATAGAAGAATTAGCTGGATTTTCCTTTGATAATAACGTCAGACAAGCTCTCGAAAATATTTTGCTTTTGGACCCTGACCCCGAATTACGAGCGGAAGCTGCCCGTTCGTTCGGCAAAGTAAAGAATATTAATGCCCGGACTGCTCTGGAGAAGGCGAGGGTGGAAGACCCCAGTGAGAATGTTCGCAGAGCAGCCGACGAGGCGATCAAGAGTATTGAAGGGTAATGGTACTTGAGATAACCAGCCAGTGTCGTCTCTAAGAGATGTGATAGAGTTGGGCTATTACAAATCAAATTCTGCAACGATAGGCGTGTGGTCACTGGGTTTTTCCATTGCCCTTGGTTCTTTATCTATATAGCAGGCAGTGCACTTTTCCGCCAACGGTTTTGAGGCCATTATATGGTCCAGACGCCAGCCGAGATTACGCTTGAACGAGCTTGGTAATCTGTAATCCCAAAATGTGTACTGCTTTGGTTCTTTGCAATACATTCTAAACACGTCGGTAAAGCCCCACTGGATAACTTTGTTCAGGGCTTGTGTCACTTCCGGGCAGAAGCATACATGCCCGAGCAGACTTTTAGGGTCGTATACGTCGATTGGTTGTGGGGCCACATTAAGGTCACCTACCCAAAGAACAGGGTCGGTGGGTTTGAATTTCTTCTCGAAGAATGAGAGTAAGCGATTAAACCAATCCAATTTATACTGGAACTTCTCAGATGCGGGCGAATCACCCTGCGGAACATAAGTATTGACGACAAAGATATTGCCGATTTCAGCTGCAATCAAACGAGCTTGGTCTTTAGGTTCGTCGTCAAAGCCGAATTTTGCTTTTGATATTTGACTTTTGCTGAAAATTGCTACACCGTTATAACTTTTCTGGCCTTTGAATACGTATTTGTAGCCGATGTTGTCGAACATATATGTTGGGAAATCGGCGTCCTGAACCTTGGTTTCTTGAACAGCAAGGACATCTGGTTGATGCTTTGCGAGCCACCTAAGTACTATGTGCGGGCGAGCGCGTAAGGAGTTAACATTAAAGCTGCCTATTTTCATTTAAGCTGCCTTTAGCATAAATTGTTGTATTTGTCCGGTAATATTGTCCGATAGTATTATATGGGCTTGCTAAACGCAATAGAGCGTATTTAACAAGATTGCCAAGTGTGTGTATGGTATTAAGATATTTTTGGTTTTCCACAAATATCTTCAAATGTTGTTATAGATATGAACTTATGTGCAGTAAGAATGGAGTTTAATAATATGGTAAAGAAAATAATCTTGTGTGTTATTTTAATAATCTTGACCTTTTCGTTAGTAAGTTGTCAAACTGTCCAGGGTTTAGGCGGCGATATTAAGTGGATTGGCCAGGAGACTGCTGACCTCTTGGGGGGGGACAGGATAGAAGACGAAGGATATTAGCATAATTCACCTCTTTGCTTTGGTGGGATTATATTTAATAGCTCCCTTAAGATGTTTGTTTTTCAACTTGTTTTTTTTATGTTTGGTTTTTGCAGACATGTTTTTTGTTGGTCCGGCAGCACTTTCGATTATGGTCAGTAAACTCAACAGGAAGCTTAGTGTGCTTTCCGCGCCCTGGTTGGGATTAACACCGTTTGACATAAGACCGTCGTGACATCCTTTGCTTGCAGAATCATAGAGCGGGAGGTGCAAATCGTTTTCGCCGAGAAACCACTGGAAAGCTTTTCTTTGGAGCATTAAGAATCTGTCATTTTCCGTTGCATCATAGGCTGCCCTTAGCATCATAACTGTACTTGCGACCTCTATTGGCTGCTGGTCAAACTGGGCCCTTGTCTCTCCGCGTTTATACCATCCGAGGCAGCCGATGAAGCAGAAGTGATTGCCGTTGAAAATATTCGCCAGCAGGAATTCGCACGTTTTTTCTGCAACTTCGAGGTATTTTTCCCCAAGGGCAGAGCCGGCGACAAACAAGGCGTAAGGCAAAATGGCATTGTCATAAGTCAGGGCGCCATCGAACCAATGCCAATCGGGGAAATTGTTTTCTTCGTACTCAGCTATGAGACCATCGGCAGTTGTTTCCAGTTGTTTTTTGACGTTATCGGCATCGGGGAAACGCTTTAGATAGTTTGCCATTCCGAGTATAGAATATGCTTTGCCTTTAAGGGATTGCTTTTCTACGAGTCTGACGGAGCTGTCAAAGCAATCCTTAACTGTCGGAAGATAAACCGGCGAAGGCGGTTTTGCTAAAACCATCCCCAACGCCCACAACACTCTTCCCAAGGCATCGTTGCCGGGCTCATCTTTTCTCCAGGTTCTGTCAAAGTTCATAAGGTTTTTAACCGAGCCGTCACCGTTTTGGGAATGGATGATAAAGGACAGATATATATTAAAAAGCTCGAGCGCCTTAGGTTTGCGATACTGGGCATAGTATTTGGCAGCCACCATTACCGCCCTTGCATTGTCGTCCGTGCAATAACCTTCTTCGCGATATGGTATCGTGTGCCTGGCGTGCTGGTATATCCCTGTATCATCGGTCAGGTGTTTCAAATGTTCCAGCGACGGCTCAGGCAAAGCTTTATTTTGTGTTTGCTGTTTTATCATATTTTTTATAGTGGGGATTATTATACAGGGAAAAAGCGGATACGGCAATAACTGTTTTGAATAGATGCCTCGACTTCGCTCGGGACAAAATTGGGTTCGTTTGGGTTTGTTTTGGGTTCGTTTTTGGTAGTTCATAGTTTTGAATTTTTAGTTCTTAGTTATTATGAAATATAGGGTTAAGTTCATTTTGGCATTTTGGAAATTGGGTTCGTTTTGCATAATTTGCTATTTTTGATTGATTGATTTTTCCTGTTCATAGTTTATAGAGAATCTCCGCTGTGGTTTACGTCCGCCTTATAAAAGGCGAGATAAACTCCATTGAAAGGTATAAAATATTTAGTCGTTTCTGACCCGGGCCTGCTGGCCCCACGACCTTGCCCCCTTAGGCGATTAGAGGGCGGAAATACAGCCCTTCTATAATTGGACGAACCTGCGCGAATGATGCGAAAAATGTGTTCGATTCTCGATACTGGATTCTCGTAACTCGTTGTAAGGCAAGGGATAAAAAATTTAAAAAAAATGGATTTAGGGTGCTAAACCCCCTGCGCAAATGATTGAATTTTTACCTAAATTGCTTGTGCTGCCGGAGGCCGCAGAAGAAGTTTAAGGGTCAAAGTTTAAAGTGCAAAATTGTGGAATCGCTTCGCGGAGAGATTACAAGGGTCGAACTGGAGTACACAACAGCAAGGAAAATAACCCCCAAGGGTGTGACGTGGGGGCTAAACGATTTTGAGATTGCCGCGATGTGCTCGCAATGACAGGTATTATTTCGAAGAAGAAAAAAGGCGCTCTATGTTGGCGGGAACATCTTCGGCGAAGAATATATCATCAGCGACGGACTGGCGATTATCTATTCCGTTATGGCCTCCAGTGAGTAGACGGAAGCATTCATCAGACCGGCCATCGCGGTTTCGGCGCTGGCCAATCAAGCCGATATCGGCAACGGCACTGTGCGCGCAGCCGTTTGGGCAGCCGGATATGCAGATTCGCAGGTCCGGACGATGGATGTGGGCGATACGCTGCCTTATAGCGTCCGCGACGGCCCACGTGTCGGTTATGGCTCTTGCACAGGTTGAAGAGCCCGGGCAGGCGGTGATTACAGGAAGATTTTCGAGTGCTGCGAGATTTTCCGGCAGTGGAAATGTTTTTTTCCCGTACAGTTCAAGGCCATGTTCGAGATTGATTCGTAATTCTGCGTTTCGAGGTTCAGCCGCATCGGCGAGCTGAATTGCCTCGTCTGAAGAGATGTTTCCATTGGGCAATTGCAGATGCCACAACAATCTTATATTACGGTTGGGTGCGGCTAGGGCGATATCCGGCCAGACCTGGGATGTTCGCACGTGCTCAAATACAGCAGCGAGTTCTGTTTTGAATCTCTCATCGCCGAGTTTTTCTCTGACGTGCCTTAGACGAGCACGGTGTCTGTTTTGGCGGTCTCCGGTTTGCCCGAAGAATTCGAGTGCAGCAAGACACAGAGGCGTGACATCCCGCGGGGCTAAATTTCTGTATAATTCTATTCCCAGGTTCGGTTTGGTGCCGAGTGAGCCGGCACTGATGACGGTAAAAAGCCCATTTTGCTGGAGCACAAAGCCGAGGTCGTTTATCCATGGTTTTGCGCAGGCGGACAGGCTGCCGGAGAAACTGATTTTGAATTTACGGGGCAGGTCAAAGAC
>CAZDQP010000147.1:0-5944 GCA_964507485.1 uncultured Pirellulales bacterium
ATTAGCTGATTACGGCTGACCTCGACCTGCTGAAATTTTTCTCTTGCAGGCCAGTGTAGAATTTCGAAACTTTGCCTGTTAAGTGCCGCGTTTAGACGGGCTGAAATCGGCTCACGTAGCTCCTCAAGAGTTTTTAAATGGTCTTCTATCTTAGCCAGTTCCACCTGCGCACGTATCACATCAGGCTGCCCCGCTGTTGCCGCTGAGTATTTAGTTCTCGCTACTTCCTCGAAGTGCTTAATCAACTCCAGATTTTCCTTTGCTATATCTACCGCCGAGGCCAAATAAGCATATTCATAGTAAGCATCCTTAACCTCGAAAAAGAGCTTCAGTTTAGCCGCCTCATACCGCTGCCTTGCAGCTTTGGCTGCCGATGCCGCCGCGTCTGTTCGTGCTTCAATCTTGCCGAACCACGGAAATGTCTGCATTATTCCGAACCTGTGCTTTTGAGGCCCGACTCTCGTTTCGACCTCCTGAATATAATAACCGTAAGTAAATTTAGGGTCTGGCAGCGCTTCAGCCTGCGGGATTTGTTCTAATGCCGCCCTCCACTGTTCGAACATAGCTTTCAGATTGGCGTTATTAAGCGACGCATATAACAGGTAATCTTTGAGTCTTACTAAATTATTCGCATCGCTTGGCTGTTGCGCACCGTAGCAGACAAAAGGCATAAGTGCAAATATAATGACCCCCATAATTGGGACAGCTTGCTTTCTCATATTCGCCCCCTGAAATTAACCGATACAACTATCATCCTAACTACACCGCCTAATTAATTCCATAAAAAAACAATATTGCTCACGATTATACACTATCCTCTGCGCGTTTGATGTATCAATGTCAAGACTTCGTCCAGTTTTCGCTGCTTTTCCTTTTTGGAGTTTCCCCTTACCGCTTCGGTTACACAGTTCTGAAAGTGCTTTTCCAGAATTTTCTCTTCCACCCGACTAAGAGCCCCTTTAACAGCATGTATCTGGTTTAAAATGTCGATACAATACTCGCGATCTTCAATCATTCTCTGAACACCGCGAACCTGCCCCTCAATTCGCCTTAACGCTGCTAGATTATTCTCATGGCTCGGATTTTTCTTCATCTTTTATACCTTTTCTGATGTTTATCTATTATACCCCCCGGGGGTATGTAGTGTTCAGGAAAATAATTTAATTTTTCGTGATTAAGATTCAAAAACCGGCTTTTAACTGCCTCCATAATCGCTTTACTTATTACAATCTGCCCGCCTAATTATCTCTGCGAGCAGAACTTAAACAACTCACAAAGCTCGCAGCCGCTGCGGCGTCTGCCTGTGCAGTTGTCCAGTATCCCAATCCTGCTGAGAGCAAAATCATATTTAACAGGGTCGGCCGGTTCGATTTCGGCAAAACATTCCGTTATTTTCATCGCCGTTGACAAAGAAATTGCCTTTCGGTCGTGGAATCCCAATATCCTGCACAACCTGCCCATATGCACATCGACCGGCACAATTAATTTGGCTTTGTCTATGCGCTTCCACAGGCCCGCGTCAACGTCATCATCGCGAACCATCCAGCGGAGGAAAAGATTCAATCTCTTGCAGGGGCTGCCGATGGCAGGGCGGGTAAGTAAATAGTTTAACTGCGCCGGGGCAAGGTGGTTATGAGTTTTAGCATACATCTCCAGAAGCGAATCACAGAACTTTGACAATGCGGGAACGATATTTTCGTCCTCTGGACTGTAACCCTGAACAAAAAACTCCTCTATGCTGCCGTATCTCTTTAAAACTTTTTTTAATAATTCAAGCAAATCAGAAATATCTTCGCCGGAGGTGAAGCGATGCTTGAAGCTCTTTAATTTCTTTCTTTTTTGCTTATTGAAGTTAAGGACAAACTCAAATGGGCTGGCCCCCATACGTCCTAACAAGTCAGTCAGACTTTTTTGGATTTGCTGAACTCTGCCATAGGCAAGCTCGGCAGCCAAAAGCCCAGCAACTTCCATATCCTCTCGTCTGGAATAGTTATATACAAACTGCAGCGGGTCTGGCTTGATAAGCTTGTGATGGTTATACCTGCGATAAAGCTTTTCAAGAACAGTTTTTATATCCTCCAGTTGTTCCATTGCGATAATTTGATGTGAACCCTGTGTAGTTGTTGTCATCGGCATATAATTTTCCTGTCAGCCCGTAGTCCGAAACTTGTCAATCAGCGTTTGCAATCGGGCGAAATCCGGCTCTCTTTCAAACAGTGGACGGCTGTCTTCGCGATATATACCGATGTTGTCCTCAAAGGTGCTTTTATTAGGTTTGATATAAAATATGCCCAGCGGCAGCTTGTCTCCTTCAATGGCCTTCTTGAAAGCGGCTATGCGGTCGTGTGGGTCGAAAGAATCCTCAAGATAATAGGTGTGCTCCTTGAACCACTGCCGGGTATTCCGCTTATTGAATGTAACGCAGGGCTGGAATATATCAACCAGAGCATATCCCTCTTGCGTAATTGCCTTCTTGAGAATCTCCTTTGTCTGCTCAGTGTCACCTATGAACGACCTGGCAACAAAGCTCGCATCGAGAGCGATTGCTACAGCGAGCGGATTGAACGGCTCAAGAAAAACCCCGGCGACCTGAACGGGGGTCTTAAAGCCAATCTGGCTTGTCGGCGAGGCCTGTCCCTTTGTCAGACCATAAACCATATTGTTATGAACGATGTTTGTTATATCAGGATTTCTGCGTATCGTATGTATAAAATGATTACCGCCTTCGCCATACATATCGCCGTCGCCGCTTTCAGCAATGACAGTCATATAAGGATTTGCGGCCTTTATGCCGGTCGCGGGCGACAAGGCCCGGCCGTGTAGCCCGTTGAAGAAATGTGTCCTGAAATAATGCGGAATTTTCGCCGCCTGCCCTATGCCGGATACCATTACGAGGTTATCCGGCGCAATATTCAGCTCGGCCAGCGTATGTTTGAGCACACTGAGAATCCCGTAATCGCCGCAGCCCGGACACCACGCAATATCTATCTCACCCATATCAAAAGAGTGTACCTCCATAAAAGACCTCACTTCAAAACCTTCTTTAGCGCCTCAGTCACCTCTTCAACGGTAAAACTCAGGCCGCTGTATTTCAAAATCCTGTCTTTAATGTCGATGCCAGTATGCAGTTTTATCAGTTTCGCAAATTGCCCCGTTGCGTTTCCCTCGACGACAATAACTTTATTTGCTTTGGATAGATAATCGGTAGTCCGCGGATGCAAAGGATATATCTGGCTGTAATGCAGCAGAGAAGTATCCGGTCTGCCCAAAACTGTAATTGCCTCTTTCACGATATGATAGGTTGAGCCCCAACATACAATTAAGTTGTCGTACTGACAGTCTGGATAAAGTTCCGGCTCGACTATTTCAGCTTCGACCGATTCCAGTTTCCGCAGCCGCTTATTGACCATTTTAACTCTAAGCTGTAAGTCTTCGGTGATATGTCCCTCGGCATCGTGCTCATCGCTGTCAACACACACAAGACCTTTGCCGAAACCGGGAATGCCTCGCGGCGAGATGCCATTTTCGACCGTTTCATATCTCCTATAATCAGCAGCGGTTTCGGTGATATATTTCTCACACTTAGTGCCCAACAAATCAAAGCTTCTGGTATTGTAATAGGTATCGACGAAGTATTGGTCGGTAATAACAAAAACCGGCACCTGATATTTATCGGCGAGGTTAAATGCGCGGGCGGTAAGATAAAACGCCTGTTCAATAGTGCCGGGTGCAAACAAGATTCTCGGGAATTCGCCGTGGCCAGAATAAAGTGCTAACTCGAGGTCGGCCTGCTCCGTGCGGGTTGGTAGCCCCGTTGCCGGCCCGGGCCTTTGCGCAAGGTGAATAACAAGCGGCGATTCAAGCATGCCCGCCAGACTTAATCCTTCACCCATAAGGGCAAACCCGCCGCCCGATGTTGATACCATCGCCCGGGCGCCGGCATACCAGGCGCCAATTGCCATATTAATTGCGGCAATTTCATCTTCGGCCTGCTCGGCAATTATGCCGAAATCTCTGCTGTTCTTTGCAAGGAAAACCAGCACGGCCGTCGACGGGGACATCGGATACGACGAAATAAAATTACAGCCGCCGGCAATCGCGCCGAGCCCTATTGCGTCGCCGCCGCAAAGAAGCACTTGGTCCTTTACGCCGGCATCGGCACTGATATTGAAATTTATGCCGCAACGGGGAGTGACATCGTCGGCAAGTCTAGAACCGGCTTCAGCGGCTTGGCCGTTCTTTTCAACTATGTCGGCCGACTTTGTGGAAAAGAATTGTTTGACGTAATCACGAACTTCCTCCAGCTTCATCCCGAGCAGGCCCGCAAGCACTCCGACGGCTACGACATTCGAATAAACCTTGTTGCCTATTTCGGTCGCAATTTTAGTAAAAGGCACTTCGACAAACTTAAAAGGCCCTTTGTGGACCTCTTTGCTGACCACCTCTGCTTCGCCCAGAACGATTGTGTTCTTTGAGACCCTGTCCTGCTTCTGCAGATGCTCAATGGCACCCTTGTTTAGTGGAACTAATAGATCGGTTCTGTTTACAAAAGCCGATACAGGCCGGGAGCTGACGCGTATCTGGGTTGAGTTGTTGCCGCCTCGGACCCGAGACATATATTCCTTGGTTGCGAAGACGTTGTAACCCGCCAGTTTCAGCATTCGCGTTAGAATGCCTTCGACGGTTTGTATACCCATTCCTGCCTCGCCGCATAAGACTATTGACACATCATTTGCGATAACAGGTTTTTTCTTTGTCATATTTGTTGCTTTCTAAGCCTAATGAGTATGCTCCTGACCGCCGAGGTATGAGACGCGAAATTCCGCCAAGAGTGAACGGAGTTTCTCAACATTGGCCAAATCGGTGGTCTGCTTGGCCTTCATCGAGTAAATTAGCATTTCGTGCAGCAAAGTAAGCTGCTTGATATATTTTTCATAACCGGCTGAGTCGCCTTTTTCGACCGGTTTTATCCGCTGGGCCAAAAAATAATAGCTAGCGATATGAGCAATGTCCTCGGCATGCTCGTCCTTGGTGTTGACCCACCGGACAATCTGGTTCATATTGGGCTTCGTCTGCACCGACAGCTCTTCTATTGACTTCATTGCCTTTTCAATCGTAGTGATGTCCTCCGCAATCGTAGCCAGCCTCGCAGGGTCATCGTAGATACCGCAGGGCATCTGGCAGTGCGAATACACAAGCGGCGCTATACTCGACACTGCAAGCAGCGAGATAGCAAGCATTGATTTTCGCCTTATGTTAGTTTTCATCTTTTGTCCCATTCAAAATAGATTCTGTTAATACTCTTCGAGATGATAAAACTCCGCGTTTTCCAGCCACGTTTCAGGTCTCGACACAAATTCGATTATATTTTCAAGCAGTAAATAATGTTTCTTCTCCTCGTCGGCTAATTTTATAAAAATTTCTTTATGTACATGCTCAGCCTCATTGGCCTTTTCGAGATAAAAATCCTGGCTTTGTTTCTCAATATCAAGAGCTTTTCTATAAAGCTCAGTCTGGCCGATATCAAAATTGAAGTTCCGAACAGCTTCGCGCATTTTTTCGAAAACATTCTTAGCGTCTGACAGAACAGTCGTCTCAACCAAATCAGGAGCAACATCTTCTTTCATACCTGAAACAATTCTATAGTGTTTTGCTTCTTCATCAGCCAGCATATTAAACACCGTTTCAAGACCTTTATTGTTTGATTTGACAGCCAATTGTCGATAGTAATCCTCACTGAATTTTTCTTTTTCCATAGCAAAATCAAAAATGTTCATATTCTTTATCTCCTGACAGTGAAAAAATTAAATTTCTGCGAGTTTTCGCCATTTTCGTCCGTCAGATTCGATAAGCTTGTCCGCTTGAGGAAAGCTCTCACTGCCTGCTGGGTACTCGTATGGCGCTGAACCGTCCTTTTCCCACCTCTCCAGCACGGGCATTAACA
>CAZDQP010000148.1:0-5910 GCA_964507485.1 uncultured Pirellulales bacterium
GTACATAATGATGCTTTAGTATCACAAAGACAGATGTCGAGACCTGCCATAAGCTGGCATAACTTGTGTGGCACTATTACCATGCTTAGTTTTTGGGTTATGTCAGCTATCGTTTAAGCTGTGTGAGAAGACATGTTTCAGAAAACCGGTAAGGTTAGGTTCAGAGGTGGCCATAACATATTATTTAAAGGCAGACCTGCGTGTGCCGTAAAGGTGATGCCTGAGCCTAAGACTCTATATTTACCCTTGCGAAGCAGTCGTTTTTCATTCGGTGAGATTTGCGTTAAAGAAGGTCAACACGTTAACGGTGGTGATGTCCTGGCAAAAGATCTTCAGAACTACGGTCTTCCTCTTTTAGCGCCCCGAGCTGGGAAAGTTCGATTAAAGGCAGTCAAAGACCATATAACACTTGAAAATATAGCCCAGCTTGAAGAGCACGCTGACATTGTTGAAGAAAAGCTTCCGCATATTGTTCAGGAGATGGGTACCGCAGGCATTAAGCGCTATAAACTGCTGATGCTTGGAGCCTGGCAATTCTTTTATGACGCATTTACCGGGTTGCTGCCCGACCCTTTGGGTACGCCGCAGGCAATTATTGTTTCTACTGTAAGCCTTGAGCCTTTTGTCGTTAGAGGAGATGCACAGCTTCACAACCGACTCTTGAACTTCACAAGGGGCCTGGAACAGTTGCAATCTCTTTTGGAATATCAGACTATTTATCTGGCAATGCCGAATATTAAATCTGAGTTTGCAGACCTGGTTCGAAACCAGATACGTGGCTATGCCTGGGTCAAGATGTTAGAGATACCCCTTGTGTATCCAAATGATAATTTCACAATTCTTACTCGGGGACTCGGCCTTAAACGTGACGAAGGACCCGTCTGGGCAGTCAGAACGGAAGGAGTCCTGGCCGTTGACAGAGCGCTGACACTATCAAAGCACTGTCTGGTTAGGATAATCTCAATTGGCGGAGCAGGTGTAAATTCACCCGCTCACCTTAAGGTTATGCCAGGATACCCTATAAAGAGCATCAAAGACAGATATGTATTCGAGTCGTCTGTGCGAATGATTAATGGAGGTATCCTTACCGGCGAGCCCCTGGGGAAAGAGACATTGGGGATTGATACGGAGTGCAGAGGAATCACAATTCTTCCTGAATTGGAGGAAAGAGAATTTCTTGGATTCATGAGGCCAGGCTGGGATCGGAATTGCTATGCTAAGTGTTTTTTAAGCTCGATAAGAAAAAAGTTCAGCGAGCGGCTAACCACAGCCATACGTGGAGAGCTTCGCCCGTGTATATCATGCAACTTTTGTGAGGAAGTTTGTCCTGCTGGCATTATGCCCTATGTAATCCACAAATATTTGTACGCAGATTTGATTGAAGAGGTCGAGCGGGCACGAGTGGACCTTTGCGTGGAGTGTGGATTGTGCTCATTTATCTGCCCTTCGAAGATCGACCTTACAAGGCAATTTATAGAGGCAAAGGTAGCTATTGAGAAGGAAAAGGAAGAAGTGCGTCAAGAACAGGCACGTCGGAAATTGGCTGAGGAGAAAATCGAGTGAAAATATTGTTGCGGCTATTTGAGAAGGTTCGCCCTACATTTGAAGAAGAGGGAAAACTTGGCTTTTTAAAGCCTGTTTTTGAGGCGATGGAAAATTTCCTCTTCGCGCCATCAAAGACCACAGTGATGGCTCCTCATGTCCGCGACCCGTTGGATATTAAACGGCTTATGTCGATGGTAATAATAGCACTTCTGCCCTGCCTATTGGCCTCTTTATATTTTTTTGGCCTACGACTTCTGGCAATAATTTTTGTTTCGTATATGGCAGGTGGTGCAGTTGAGGTAATATTTGCGATGGCTCGTAAGGAGCAGATCAATGAAGGATTTCTGGTGACAGGAATGCTGTTTCCATTGATCCTGCCGCCGGCGCTGCCCCTTTGGATGGTCGCAGTAGGAGTAGCATTCGGTGTGCTTGTGGGCAAAGAATTATTTGGTGGAACGGGACGAAACATATTCAACCCGGCAATTGTTGGTCGCTGCTTTTTGGCTCTTGCATATCCGGTAGCTATGTCGTCAAACTGGATTAAACCCAGTCCTGAAATGACCGGCTATTTATTTCGATATATTGATGCTTCTCACGTTGATGCCATAAGCACAGCCACTCCGCTAATACTGGCCAAGAAAGGCCTCTTGGCAACGTTGTCACATATGGTTCTGGGGAGCGTCTCAGGCAGCATAGGCGAGACGTCGGGTCTTGCAATTATCTTAGGCGGTATTTTTTTGCTGTATACTAAGGTAGCAAACTGGCGAACGGTTGTAAGTATCCTCGGCTCTTCTGCATTACTGGCTGGGATGCTTCACTATTGGCAGCCTGAAAAGTTTGCTCCCGCTTTCTGGCATCTGTTCGCAGGAGGTCTGCTCTTTGGGGCATTTTTTATGGCGACGGATCCCGTCACCAGTCCGGTTACCAATGCCGGCAAATGGCTTTACGGCACAGTAATAGGTACAACAACATTATTGATACGCAATTTCACCGGTTACGTGGAAGGTGTTATGTTTGCAATTTTACTTGGAAATATTGTCGCGCCGATTTTAGACGAGGTCGCAATTCGAACTCGACTTTGGAGACTAAGTAGTGAAAGATAGTCTTTATACATGCTCCTACGCAGCCGCTCTTGGCGTTACTTGCGCTTTACTGCTTACCGGCATTGACCATCTGACTGGGCCTTATAAGCAGGCTAATATCAGAGCGGAGAGAATGCTAAATATCCTTAATGTGCTGCAGGTTCCCCTTCCCAAAGACCTCTCACCACAAGATGTTGTAAAGATGTTTGAGGCAAACGTAAGTGAAGAAGAGATAGGTACTATCCATGCATACTTGTATGCTTCTTCAAAAACCGACAGCCATAGCAAAGCTTTAGCGGTTCCTTTTGAGGGTGCAGGACTTTGGGGGCCGATTAAAGGTTTTTTGGCGCTGAATTCCGACATGAAAACTATCCGGGGAATCGGGATTTACCAGCAGGAAGAAACTCCAGGCCTTGGAGGTGAAATTGTTGAGCCTTGGTTTAAAGAACAATTTAAGGGCAAATCCATTACTGATTCCACGGGAAAACCCGGGATTAGTATAAAACAGGCATCAGGAACATTAGCTCAAAATGAAGTTGATGCTATCACCGGTGCAACTTTGACCTGTAATAAACTTGAAGCAATGCTCAATGAGATAATAAAGCAGATTGCAAAGGAGCAGAACAAACATGGCCAATAATCAACCACAAATAAGCCCATCTTATCAAGGCCAAGGACTGTGCTGTGGGCGAGGCAAGGCAACACTTAAAGAAGGTTGCTGGAAGAATAATCCGATTGCGGTACAGATTTTGGGTATTTGCTCCGCTTTAGCTGTTACGAACCGTCTTGAGAACTCGCTTGTGATGGGTTTGGCTCTGATATTTGTCTGTGTCGGCTCCAACCTGTTTGTGTCTTTGCTTCGGAACTTAACGCCACGGAAAATTCGGATGATTTCAGAGGTCGCTATCATAGCTACCTTTGTGATTATCTTTGACCAGTTCTTAAAAGCATTTTATTGGGATATGTCCAAGCAGCTCGGCCCCTATGTAGGATTGATTATCACCAACTGTATTGTTATGGGCAGAGCTGAGGCGTTTGCATTGCAGAATCCACCGTTGCTTTCGATGATAGACGGTTTAGGCAACGGTGTAGGTTATGCTGCCGTCCTGGCGATTATCGGCTTTATCCGTGAGCTTTCGGGAACAGGAAAACTGCTTCTCTTTGAAAAGCTTGGATTGCACATTGACTTGGCTCGGTGGTACACACCTAACCAGTTAATGATATTAGCACCAGGTGCATTCATTGCATTGGGGTTTTTGATAGCAATTTATAACTATACTAAAGGTCCGGAATCCGAGGAGAATAAATAATAATGGAAACACCTGCACTTGTTATTCTAATAGCGGCAATCTTTACTAATAATATTCTGCTTTCTAATTTTCTTGGGATGTGCTCGTTTTTAGCATGTTCCAGGCAGATTGGTACCTCCATCGGTCTGGGGACGGCTGTGACTTTTGTTTTGTTTTGTACGACGGCTCTAAATTATGTTCTCTATCATTATCTACTTGTGCCGCTCGGCTTGGAATTTCTTACTTTCGTCGTGTTTATCGCAGTTATAGCTGCTTTTGTGCAATTTGTTGAAATGTTTATTGAGCGCTTCAGCCCAAAACTATACTTCACGCTTGGTATCTTTCTGCCTTTAATTACTGTCAATTGTGCGATTCTTGGAGCTTCATTATTCATGGTGATTCGGGATTATACGTTTCAGCAATCTCTCGGATTCGGCCTTGGTGCAGGTGTAGGTTGGGCACTGGCAATTATTCTTATGTCCGGCCTCAGGCAAAGAATGAATTACAGCAACATTCCCTGGCCATTCGAGGGCGTAGCAATAACAATGGTAATCACAGGAGTTATGGCCATGGCATTTATGGGTTTTGCGGGCATGGTATCAATTCAGTAGTGCTTTGTATGGTTTACTTATTGTCAATATTGGTTTTTGCAGGTTTGCTCGTCGCTCTCGCGATTTTGCTTACTATTGCAGAGCGTTTTTTGATTAATTACGGTGTCTGCAAGATTGACATTAATTCAGGCGAACACCCTTTAGAGATAGAAGGCGGCCAGACGCTTCTTTCATCTTTATATAGTAACCAGATATTTATACCATCGGCATGTGGTGGTAAAGGCTCCTGCGGGCACTGCAAGATTACAGTGGAATCGGGAGGTGGCCCTGTGCTTCCCACCGAGACGCCATATCTATCGCGGAAGGAAATCCGCTCAGGAGTCCGATTAGCCTGCCAGGTTAAAGTGCGGGAAGATATATATGTTCGTATTCGTGAAGACTTCCTGAATGTCAAACTTTTCTCGGCTGCGGTAGCTGGCACGCGTGACCTCACGCATGATATCAAGGAAATAAATCTTAAATTAATCGAACCTTCGGAGATTTCCCAACGGCCGGGACAGTATGTACAGGTTCAGGCGCCATCCCCAAACGGGCCGGTGTTTCGTGCCTACTCAATTAGCTCCCCCGTCTATGAGCCGGACGCAGTGGAGCTTGTCGTTAGGTTGGTTCCAGGTGGTATTGGTTCTACATATTTGCATAACTTGAAAGTAAATGATGAGGTAATCTTCACCGGTCCATACGGCGAATTTCGTCTTAATGAAGACCCATCTGTGGAGATTGTTTGCGTTGGGGGAGGTTGTGGTATGGCACCAATGAAAAATATCATCTATACAATCTATGACCAATGGCCAGATCGTGCCTGCTGGTTGTTTTTTGGATGTCGGACAACACAGGACATCTTCTACCTTGAGCAGTTCAAAGAGCTTGGACGTAAGTACCCTAATTTTCATGTAGTGTATGCTTTATCGGATGAGCTAAAACCAGATGAAAAGTGGAATGGAGAGACAGGCTTTATTCATCTTGCTGTGGACAAGTACCTGGAGCCTGAGATACGACGCCAAGCATTCCTTTGTGGGCCGCCTCCGATGATTAAAGCTGTAACCCATGTGCTCGAGGACAAAGGGATAAGTTCGGAAGACATTTTTTACGATGAATTTTGAGAATAACCGGACTATAATCAGGATATGCTGGTTGGAAAACAAAATTTGGTCGTTAGGCTTGGAAAAAAAGCAATAGTGCTGTTGTCTTGTGTTCAGGTATAGGTTTTCTAAGGGGTTAGATTCGATGAATCTCGAGGAAATTTATCAACCGATTGCAAAAGAGCTAAGGTCAGTGGAGGATTTTTTAGCATTCTCCATCAGAGAATCAGACAACCGGTCAATTCTGGAAATGGGTGATTTCCTATTAGAATCATCGGGCAAAAGAATAAGACCCGCTCTGGTA
>CAZDQP010000149.1:0-5881 GCA_964507485.1 uncultured Pirellulales bacterium
CATTGGGCATATTTATTTCGTGGTTCCAGCCGGTATAATACGGCTCAAAATTTATAGCGGGATAAGCAGGAGCGAGATTAAAAAGTGTTTCAATCATCTTGGAAACGGCGTGGTCTCTCGGCTTGTTGCCAACGCTGTGCATAGTAAGCCAGGGACAATTCCCATCGTGGCCAAACTGCTGATAAGTGGAATCGCTGATTAGCGTCGTGTGTGGCTGGCCGAAGGGCAACGGGCCGTATTTCTTCAAATGATACGTGAGAGCTTCGTTGAATTCGTCGGCGGTGAGACTGTATTCCTTCGGAATCCAGTCAAGATGAATGCCGCTGAAGATTATATTATAGGCGCCGTATCTTGAAATTAGATACTGAACATATCGGGCGTAAGACTCGTTAAAATCAAAATATGCCTTCCACGCGGGGCAGTTGTCTCTTCTTACAGTTTCGAGCAAGGGGACAAAACCCTGGTCGGACAGATACTGCATTTTCCTGTCCAGACTTTGGAAATACTCGGGGACAATTTGATTAAAGTCGGCTACGCCTTTGTGCTTGGTCGACATTTTAAAGGGTTTGTTGCCGAATTCATCGCGCATATCTTTTGCGGTCGGCTTGCCGCCTGCAACAAGGTAGCCGAATTTTTCCCAAGCGTTTCTCAGGTATATACCGCTGGAATCGGCGTAAGTTGCGGGGTGACAATCCGGTTCCCAGTTCGGAAAGCAGGCAATCATACTTACGGAATTGTAGCCTTGGGCTTTACGATAGGCCACGGCGTCTTCAAAACCGATGCCTGAAGCGGGGACGTAATTTTTCGCAGGGGCGGTGTCCCTGAAAGGCAGCCTCCAGGTTGTTCCTGCAAGCCAAGTGTCGCCGACCATAAAGAACGGCGTGCCGTCGGCGTATTGTAAAGCGTGGCCGTTAGGGGTTGGACGGATGAAACCGCGACGGTTAGGATTTTGCAGTTTTTCTTTTTCAGTCCATTTGACGGCAGTAAATTCGTCTGACTTGCCGTTAAGGCCTTTATCGTCCGGCTGGTTCGAGTTGCTGGTCCATTTCCATTTGCCTGGCGCAGTGGCGACCATACGCACGACGAAACGGTTGGAGCCATCCCAGAAGCCATAGATTCGCTTTGAGAAATTGGGGCCTTTAAGCTCGACCCAACAGGTCACATCCGTATAACAATTTTCGTATTGCTTTTCCGCATTGAGCACGATTTGTTTCACTTCCCATACATGGACATCCGAAGCAAGAGCTGCGCTTACGAGCAAAAAAGCGAGGCAAAAGGGAAACAGTTTTTGATATTTAGTGTTCATAACAGGCAAGAACCCTCAAATAAAATTTGATTTTCATCAGCGGGATGAATTGTAGCACAACAGGACACATACTTCAACGGTTTCAGCCCTGGAATAGGCCTGTCAGCAGCGGAAGTCTCGAAATCAAATGACCGCGGTAGAACCAATCCGTAGTCATATCAGCGGAACCTTTGGCTGGTGTAAGTGACTTTGCATACTTAGGGTGCACCGGCGGTTTAGCTATCACTAAATCCAAAGGTACGGCGGAGTTTTCGTTTACTACGGCCAGTTCGGCATTGTCCTTGTGGATACTGCTCCAACCGTGAGCGCAGGGACAAAAATCGGCTGTGGCGACATACAATTTTTCACCACGGTCAAGCATCGCCGGAACTAAACTTTCAAACTCATCACTTATGGCGCTGGGGATGTGAAATTCGGAGGCGTGTTTTTGGCCGCAGTCTCTTGCAGCCTTGAGGTATTCGCGAGACTTGTTGACGGGATGTTCGAACGCCTTGGCATCGATAAAAATGCACAACTTGCTTCTCGAGGAATCCGAAAGCATAGTAAAATCTTCGAACTTGGCCGGAATCATATCTATGTAGCCATTTTCGGCCCAGAGGCTTTCGAAACTTCGGGAGGGGTCCTGAATCATTACGTAAGTCCAGTTTCTGTTCCAGGTTTTGTTGGGAGGTTCGAAACCTGCAAGAATCTTTCGTGCGTCGGCTGTACCTGCCGGGACATCTTCGCCGCCGGGGTACACCTGTGGGTCGAAAACGAACACATTATTGTGGCCGTGCCGAGGAAGCAACGGTGAGACGAGGCCTTTATTACAAACAGCATCGTTTATACCTAAGTAAATTACAAGCACCGTTTCCGGCACCGAAGGAATCAAATGAGCCAACTCTAGACAATTTATATCTTCCCCCGATGCAAGGTAATATGGAATTTCCTTCAACAGGTTATGCGCTTTGATAAGGAAATCCACGTACTGCTGTTCGCTCAAAGTAGAACCTTCAGGAATACGCAAACTTTGTTTTAGTTCGGCTTTCGTGATAAACCCCACAAAACAGAAAGCTGCCTAACAAATATTAGAATACTATCGCTGCGTAGCCGACGGCCTCAGCGCTTGAGGTGCCCATCTTCTCGAGCATCACTTCGTTGCTATTGGTATGGGAGAGCAACAGGCCTTTTGTTTTACCAAGTTTTTTAGCGGCAGAAACCACCGCTGCTGCTGCACCAGGGCCGCACGCATTGAGGTTCTCAGCGGCGCTTGTTAGCATCTTCTGCGGCTGGAGATTCAAAGCGAAATCAATAAACTCTCTATCATTAACTTCACTTGCCCATTGCAGGGCATCTGCACCTGCACCTTTAGGTGTAAAGCCATAGCGCGGGCCGTAATGAGTCAAGTCGGTCGAACCAATGCAAACAATTTTCTTCTGCTGCTGCTTTATAACATTACCCACAGCTTCACCAAGTAAGATTGCCTGCTCGTTCGGGGCTGTTAGAATCGGCAATATCCGTGCATCGGTAAACAAGTACTGTATGAACGGGACCTGAACCTCGATACTATGTTCGTATGCATGAGCGCCGGTGTCAATAACCGCAGTATTGCCACTCAGCACAGAAGCAGCTAATTCTTCATCAATGGATGCCTCGCCTAAAGGTGTTGACCAGATTCCCTCATCATAAATGGCGGGCAGGGAACCATAATAGCCGTGCGCCGCTCCGAATATAATAAAGGTATCGACCTTATAATGGCGTTGTTTTATTGCTGAAAAAACCATAGCGGCCAAACTTCCGCTGAAGGCCCAGCCGGCATGAGGAACAATACCGGCTACTATTGTTTCAGGCAACGATTCATTAATTTTCCCCTGCTGAAGACATTCTCTGATTTCGGCGACGCAGGAATCACTTCGGCCGGGATAGAATTGACCTGCAACAATAGGTTTTCTTGTTTGCATCTCAGGCACCTGACTGCTATTATGTTAAACCGATTCCGGAAGAACATTGTAACCTTATGATTAAGAGAAAACAATGGCAACTGAAAAGAAAAGGGCTGTGGCAGTAGTAATGGGCTCTGACAGCGATATGGCGGTAATGCAGAGCTGTATCGACACACTCGGTGATTTCAGCATCAAGCCGTTAGTGCGGATAATTTCAGCCCACCGGACACCTGAGATAGCCGCCGAATTCGCAGAAAACGCTGCCAAAAATGGCATAAAGGTCATAATCGCGGCGGCCGGTATGGCTGCACATTTAGCCGGCGCTTTAGCAAGCCGAACGACACTGCCGGTCATCGGTGTACCGTTGGTTTCGAGTTCCGGATTAGAGGGAATTGACGCATTTTTAAGCACAGTCCAGATGCCGCCGGGGGTGCCGGTAGCAACAGTGGCTATCGGAAAAGCAGGTGCAAAAAACGCAGCAGTTCTGGCAGTTCAAATCTTAGCTTTGTCCGATGAAGGCCTTGCTGAAAAGCTCGTTGAGTTCAAGAGAGTTCAGGCAAAGAAGGTAATCGAAAAAGATACGGCGCTCGAGGAAAATCGCTAGCTTCTGCGGTTTTATTTCACTTCAACAACTGAGTTAAATCCGCCAAAGGGATTCAGCTCGACTGATTCATTGTACGGGTCCTGCTGCCACTGCCCGTCGACGACAAGGCGATAGCGATATTTTCCTGAGGGCAGGGTAACCTTTGTCTGCCATACGCCGGAACTGCCCACTTTTTGCAAAGGTGTTTTCGCCGGCTGCCAGTTGTTGAAATCTCCGGCAATCTGCACACTCTTTGCCCGCGGGTAAAGCGTTACAAATACTACAGCATCATTTATCTGGCTGACACCGTAATAATCGGAAAGCTTAACATCAATATCCACCGGCTGCACCGGCTGCGGTTTTTCTTCTCGCGGTGTCTGCGGGGCTTTTACAATCACAGCCGGTTTTGCAGACCGCAACAGTTCATCGGCCGAAGCGCTAATCGTATCGAGCCGGTCAGATAAGGAACTAACAAGCTCAGTGCGGTGCTGTCCTGCCGGCGAGCCAATAATTTCTTCAGCCAATGCGTGAAAATCCTTCTGCCCCTTGCTGGCAGAGTCGTATTCACAGATGGGCTGACCAAAACTGGAAGCTTCCTTAATCTTAGTGTTGAAATTAACAACTGTTTTGAATATTTTGTCAGCGAAGTGGGAACGCAATTCAGCTAGAATTTCTCTGGCCATCTTTGTTCTTAAGTCATACATACTGGCCAGAACCCTGACCTCTACCTGCTGATTGCATCGTTTGCAGAGTATACTAAGGGTCTCAAGCTGTTTGCTGAGTCCGTGAAGTGCAAAATATCCAGTCTCAACAGGGACAATAGCATCGGTGGCCGCCCTGAGTGCATTGAAGGTTAAAAGCCCAACGGCTGGTGGACAATCGACTATTACGAAGTCGTATTGATCCTTCATCTCGTTCAGAACTTTTTTCAAGCAGGATTCGCGTTCAGCGATTCCAGCCATTTGCTGCTCAAAGGCCGAAAGGTCTATGCTGGCCGGTGCTAATTCCAGCTTGTCACTAATCTGCCAGAGTATCTCTGTCAGCCTTACAGGTTCGTTTCTGCTCGTGCTTATTAGGACATCGTAGACGCTTTGCTCAATCTGCTCCTCTGGTACAGCAAGGCCAACGGCGCAATGCGACTGGGGGTCCATATCAACAAGCAACGTTCTGCGGCCAATCTCGGCAAGGGCACTCGCAAGGTTTATCGATACCGTTGTCTTGCCGCACCCGCCTTTTTGATTAACAACTGCTATAGTCCTCATAGATTGTCTCCACCCGCCCAAGAGCTAATTTTAAAACGACAAAAGACCGCTCAGACACAGCCTGAAACCTTCGATTTCAGCACTAAAAAACGGCTAAACGTCCACATAAATTATTCGGCAAAGAAATGTTAAAAACTTTATCTTTTTTATTGGACCTACCAATAAAAATGCGGAAATAACATTATAAATAAAGGTTATACCCCCATTGGTACTGTAACGCAGCTGATAAAAAAAGTGTGCCACCCCGCTAGTAGTTGCAAGGCAACACACTTAAATATTTCACACCCATATTTACCGGAACTTACTGTCCCTTAACTTTTATCTTCACCGCTTTTGCCCTTTCGGATTTAGGCAAAGTTATAGTAAGCACACCATTTTTGCACGAGGCTTCAACCTTACCTGAGTCCACATCATTAGGCAGGCCAATCTCTCTTCTGAAACTGCCGTAGGAACGTTCAAGATGATAGTAGCCTTTCTCTTTTTTCTCTTCCTCGGCCTTCTTCTCACCGCTGATAGTCAGGTTATTGCCGTGAACGGAAATGTTAATCTCCTCGGCTTTGCAGCCCGGTACTTCGGCCTTTACGACGATTTCATTCTCGCTGTCGGCGATGTCAATGGCAGGCCATACTGTGCGTTGTGAAAGAAGGGGCCAGTCTCCGAAAAATGAGCCGAACAAGTCATCCATATCGCGGTGAAGTCTCGCAAGGTCGCCTCTGTTACCTTTTTGTGCATTTACCAGTGCCATAGTTACACCTCCTTTATTTAATCTTTTTAATCATCGCCATTTTAACTTTTGTTACCCTTAACC
>CAZDQP010000150.1:0-5794 GCA_964507485.1 uncultured Pirellulales bacterium
GTCTATACACGGTTTCAGGTTGACCGCTGTCTGCGGTATGCGTTTGAGTATGCCCGCAAGTACGGCAAGAAAGCTCGTGCCAGAGGTGAAAGTAATACACTGGCTCTATGCGGCAAAACCAACGTCCTGACGTATGTTTATGACCTTTGGGAGCGGGCCTTTCACGAAATGGGCAACAAAGATTACCCTGATATAAAAAGAGAATATTATCATGTTGACGCTACCTGTATGTGGATGGTCAAGAATCCTGAGTGGTTCGATGTGATTGTCACCGGCAATATGTTCGGTGACATCATCACTGACCTCGGCGCGATGGTGCAGGGTGGCATGGGCATCGCAGCCGGCGGAAATATCAACCCGGAAGGTGTCAGCATGTTCGAGCCTATAGGCGGAAGCGCACCGAAATATACCGGCAAAGGCGTCATCAACCCGCTGGCTGCAATATGTGCTGTGCAGATGATGCTCGCTACACTTGGCGAAGAAAAGGCGGCCGATGCAGTCGAAAAGGCTGTGATGTATGTCACTGCAAACAAAGTAAAATCTCTGCAGGCCGGCCAAATGGGATACTCAACAAGCCAGGTCGGAGACCTTGTCGCAGAGAAACTCTGCGAATAAGGCAAAAGTAAAAAGGTAAAAGGAAAAGTAAAACATGGGAAGGAACCTATGGAAAAACAGAGCCCGGAAAAACTAACAAGGAAAGATATTGTTGAGCGAACATTTGAGTTTGCAGTAGAAATCGTTAAGTTTGTAGAAAAAATTAGCAAAAAATCATGGATTGGAAAGAGACTCGCCTCGCAGATTCTTAGTGCCGGGACATCAATAGGTGCAAATGTAGAAGAAGCACAAGCGGCGGAGAGCAGGGCTGATTTTATACATAAGTATAATATCTCGCTCAAAGAAGCAAGAGAAACAAAATACTGGCTACGATTAATGGAAGCAGTGAATATAGGAAGAGGTGATGGAATAGCAGCATTAAAAACGGAAGCAGATGAAATTTCAAAGATCATCGCACGAATAATAATTAATGCAAAGATGCAGGATTGAACATTGTTTTTTTGGATTTTTGCCTTTTAACTTTTCACTTTTTACTTTGAAACTATGCCTGCGAATCTTACACCGGAGTATTTTAAGGCTGAGCAGTGGTATCGTGAGGCGACCACTAACGAGGAGAAGATCCTCGCGCTGGAGCGGATGCTGGCGGTAATGCCCAAGCACAAGGGCACCGATCATTTAAAAGCCGACCTTCGACGAAAACTCAGTAAACTCAAAGAATCCTCTGTGCAGAAGGGCCGGGGTAAACGCGTCGATATTTTCTATGTCCCTCGAACCGGCTCCGGCCAGGTTGTTCTTTTAGGGACGCCGAACAGCGGCAAAAGCACCATCGTCGCGGCGCTGACCAATGCAAAAGCCAATGTGGCCGACTTTCCATTCGCAACGGCTGGCCCGGTGCCGGGAATGTTACAATTTGAGGACGTTCAGATTCAATTGATAGATATGCCGCCGATTACCGCCGACTACATTGCGCCAGGCCAGGTTGGAACGTACCGCCATTGCGACTTGATAGCTATTGTTATAGATTTGTCTGCTGACACCCAAGAGCAGTTACGGATATGTCAGGATTTTCTTGAATCCAGAAATTTGCTGCTCGATGCTGAAACGTCTGCTCTCGACCAGTCCGCCTCTGAAGGATTGAGCAAAAAAGCTTTTTGCATCTGTACCAAATCGGACATCGCCGTTGACGGCGTTTTTGAGGAACTTGTGAAATCATGTAAATATCCTTTTGAGTTTGTTACGGTTTCCGTCCAGACCGGAGCGGGCCTTGAGAAGCTGCCGACTGTGATTTTTAGCCAGTTGGGAATAATTCGCATTTATGCCAAGCCGCCGGGCAAGCCCGCGGATATGAATGAGCCTTTCACGATGCCTGCCGGCTCAACCGTTCAGGATTTGGCGCAGGCAATTCATCGACAGTTGGCGGAGAAGCTGCAATCTGCCCGAATCTGGGGCACCGGCGTTTACGACGGCCAAAACGTCCAGCTAACCCACGTCCTGCATGATAAAGACATTGTTGAATTGCACTTCGGATAATGGATAGAGTCTGAGTAAACGGTTACGAAAAGATGAGTGAAGGTAAACTAAAAACCGCAGTGTTGGGCCTTGATGAGGGCGGCCAGCTTCTGCTAAAAGCGGCATCACAAATCGGTCATTTTCAAATTCAGGCTGTCGCTGACAAAGACAGCAACACGGCTGAAAAAATAGCTACAGAATACAAATGTTCAGCTTATGATGACTATCGGCAATTAGTTGTGCAAAGTCAGCTCGATTGCCTGCTTGTTGCAGCCGGCTTGTACAGTTGTGATGAACACATCCGGATGGCGATGAAGAAAAAATTCAATATACTTAAGCTGGCTCCAGCGGCGAGAAATTTTGAAGAAGCAGCGGAATTCGTTCGTCTTGCAGAGGGCGAGGGCGTAAAATTTGTTATCGCTAATCCCAGTCGATTTGCCCAGAGCTTTCTTACCTTTCGCCAGTTTCTGCAGCAGAACGAAATTGAACAGATTTTTTTGATAGAAGCTTTTTATAATTCTGGTGACCTGATTGACCCAACGTGGTATACAGACCCGAAGCTGGCCGGCGGTGGAGTATTGCTTCGCGACTGCTATGAGATGATTGACCAGATAATGTGGAATTTCCCAGTGCCGCTGCAGGTTTATTCACTGAATACTAATCGAGCAGGCGATAAGCAACAACGGCTTTATCTGACGGAAGATACGGCGGTTGTAATGATGAAGTTTAATGATACGCTTATCGGCAGTTTGACAGCGCTGCGGCGCGCAGGGCTTGGGCCGAGGCGGGAGTTTTTGAGGGTCTATGGCAAAAATAAAATTGTAACCGTCACAAGAAACAATCTCACCGTAAGCGACGGTTCAGGACAAAGCCAGAGACAATTGCAATATAACGAAGATGCTCTCGGTTGTATGGCAGAGGTGCTGAATAATTTCGCGCTTAATATATTATCACCCGATGAGAACAAACTTTGCAGCGGCGGCGGAGAAAATCTGAAAAATATGGCTGTTATTGAAGCCGCTTATCTTTCAGCCCGCACGGGCATTCCAGAAGAGCCAGGCAGGATTCTGGGCTAAACATATTTTGTATTTAGCCCCTTTCGACCATGCTTCCCTCGGCCTTGCTCGGGACAGGCAGGACAGGTTTATTGGGGGGGGGTACTCTTGAAAAAAAATGTCACGCTTAGTTACTGTCTGATTGTTCCTTTCATAAGTGTGAAGGAATGTGGCGGAAACGAATAGCTAAAACTTTCTCCTGAAGCATTTATATCGGGTTTTTGTACGGTTTTTACAGTTTCTTTACCGAAGTCATTCTCAGCTTTAATATCCGGCCCATTAACCTCGAAGACCTTAAAAGCGCCTGCAAACTGGCCTTGCTGAGAGATTATTTTCGCCGTAATGGCTTTATCCTTATGCCGATTGACAACGCAGATGATAAGCTCTCCATTATTATTAGCAGCCGACACATCGAGGTATGGGACATTCTTCCGAACGGTTGTTGTCTCACCTAATCCGAGGAAGAATCTGTCAGTATCGTATGTGTCGCAATCTACAAACACATCCAGTGACGTGCCATGAACATTCTGAGAGAACAATTGCAGTAGATAATAGATGGTCTGTATGAAAAGCGTTTTTTCGTTTGCGAAAATGGGAGCGATTACATTAACTAATTGAGCCATGTTTGCCATTTTCACGATGTCTGCGTTTCGAACAAAAACATTTAAGAATTCTGCAATGACCAAGGCATCTTCCAGATTGTATCGCTCCTCCAGAGCGTAAGTTCCTTTTCTGGCCTTGTCGGTTCTTGCGCGATACCATACGTTATACTCGTCCCAGGCGATGTATATAGGATCACGGTTGCCGCGATTGGCCTTGAGCATTTCTTTCAATATCATGCCCTTGACCACTTTTGTGCGCTCTTCGCAGACAAGTGGAGTCGCCAGGAAGTTGTAGTAGTTATTTTCGGGGTTACCCACGTAAATGTGAAGGGCTATATAATCTACTACGTCTCGCAATTCATGTAAGATAGTGCTGTTCCAATAATCAGGGTCGGCGCCGGGACGATAATTCGATGAGCCTGCTGCGACCAATTTAATGCCGTGCGAGGTGAGCCTCATCAGTTTTGCCGCCTCACGGGCCTTCTTACTGTAGTCTTCGGCGTTGAGATGTCCCATCTGCCAAAATCCATCCATCTCATTTCCGAGGCTCCAGTACTTGATATTATGCGGCTCGGGATACCCGTGCTCGCGCCGCAGCTCGGCATAGTAGGGGCCTTCTTTGACGTTGCAGTATTCCACCCAGCGCTGTGCCTCTTCGATGGTGCCCGTACCCATATTCACTGTGAAATAAGGCTCGGTGCCGACCTTTCTGGCAAATTCGATGAATTCGTTTGTTCCGAATTTGTTCGTTTCCAGCCTGGCCCAGGCAAGCTCCATTCTCGGCGTCCTTTTCGGGCCCACGCCGTCAAGCCAGTGATAATTGGATACAAAATTGCCCCCAGGATAGCGGGTGATAGTGACATTTAATTCTTTTATCGCTTCCAAAACGTCTTTGCGAAAACCTTTCTCATCAGACTGCTCCGAATCAGGGTCATAGATTCCGCCGTAAACGCACCGTCCAAGGTGCTCGACGAAACTGCCGTATATATTTTTATCGATTTGGCCGATTGTCCGATCGATATGGATTTTTATCCTTGCGCTGCTTGAAGGTGATTGTGCAAGAAGACAACCTGCAAATATATTGAAAATAGCTAAGCCATAAATTGTAAGCACTAAACATATCATTTTCCTTCTCATCATAACTAATACTCCTTGAAGAAACAAAAAACTAAAAAGCTATCGTGCGGATATTAATATTCTACGGCAGCTCGCCGACACGAGGCCAGCCTTTTTCCCATACTATCGTGGAGATTTTTAATTCGCTCCTGCCGGTCTGGCCATGGTAAGCGTGGAAAACCAGGTAGTCCCCACTGGGTTCCTGAAGCACAGCCTCGTGTCCAGGACCCCGCCAGTTCGGAGTCGTTGCTTTAATAACCAGGGTTCCGCCGCCCTTGATCATGGGTTTGCCTTTTCTGTCCACATACGGTCCCGTGACACGTCGGGAGCGGCCGACCACGATGTTGTATGTGCTTTTTGCCCCGCGACAGCAGAAATCAAAGGATACGAACAGGTACCAGTAATTGCCGTGTCGAATAATGACCGGCGCCTCAATAGCGCCCTCGACCGGGGGAGTTTGGTGTTCGCTTGTTCGAGGTCGGCTTGCCAGGGAGTACAACGTAGTATCTTCGGTGGAAAGTTTGCCGGTCTCAGGATCAACACGCCTCATCTTAATTCCACCCCAAAAGCTTCCCCAGCAGAGCCATACATTATTTTCATCCTCGATGACCAGTTGTGGATCAATAGCATTCCAATCGTCCTTTCCTTCGTATGATCGAACGACGAGGCCTTGATCGACCCACTTGTAATCGGGGCTATTTGGGTCGAGTGTTTTGTTCGTGACCAGCCCGATGGCAGAGCTGTTTTTGCCAAAGGTAGATACCGAGTAGTAGAGGTGGTACTTGCCGTTATAATAAGAGATGTCGGGAGCCCATGCTCCTCTTGCTCTTGGAATCTCCTTTGTAGCCCACTCAGGAAGTCTGTCGAATACATGCCCACAGAGAGTCCAGTTATACAAGTCCTTCGAGCATCGGATAGGTATAATACCCGAACGCCACCCACCACCGGTTGAGAATA
>CAZDQP010000151.1:0-5778 GCA_964507485.1 uncultured Pirellulales bacterium
ACCTGGACCATAGGGTCATCAGACATATCACGAGGGGGTGAGCCCTTGGTCCTTACACTGAAATCAGGGTCGCTAAAGTCAATCTGGCTGAAAGTTGAAGCGCTATGCGTGTCACAGTAAGGGTAACTGTTGCCGGTATCGGAGACCGCATAGACAACACCGCCTACAACTTTTAACTGAGCCGGATAGGCCCAATTAAGGAAATCACAATACTGCTGATTGGTTACCTCGTATTTGCCCATAAAGAACGCATCCAGCAACACCGGATGCAGGGGTAATTCGGTTGAAGCACCTTCTGCGAAATGGTCGCCCATAACAAAATTACCATCGGGTATAATATAGACCATATCAACAAGAACACATGGGTCTGTAGTGAGCCAATGTGATGCGAAAACAGCGAAATCTTCAAAATCGACAAAACAGTCACCGGTAAGATCGGCCTCCGGGCAATCAGCCACGGCTGTAATTCCTGAAAGCACAAAGATAACCAGCGATACAATAATGAATGATTTGTTCTGCCGCATTTTACCCTCCTTCACGGATTAAAATTGATACCTTCCGATTTTTTAACATTAGCGATGGTACGACTTATTGGAACTAAAGTCAAGGATTTTCCTGCAAAGCGTAGTGATAACCATGATGGTTAAAAAAGTGTTGAAATTTGGGGATGGGGCGGGTAAATTACTAATCATGCTGCGGATTTAATAACCGAAATGGCAGGATAATTGATTATTGGTATTCCGCCGAAAGCTGCGGCGAAAAAGTTAGATTGCAGATTAAGGAGCTTATTATGTGCGATGAGAAAAACAAGTGCCAACAGCCGGAGAAGCTGGAAGAAAAGCCGGAGGAATGTACGCCTGAGCAGGTAGAAGAATGCCACGGTGATGTTAAGGAACATCCCTGCACTGAAGAGACTGAACAGAAGGAACAGTAGTTTTTTGAAATTTGGCGCCTCGCCAGCACGCTTGGGATTGCAACCCTGAATAGCTGAGGGCGAGAGAGTTATTGTTTTTTCAAAACCATCGAACTCAATTCTTTACTTTTACCTTCTCGTAATTTACAATTACACACATTCACAATAAGCGATTTATCTACCTACTGTGGTAAGGGCAAATTGTGTGAACGTCGATTCGTTTTATAGTATCTGTACTATTGACGATTAGCCTATTAAATCGTGTAGTTTTCTGCTTCGAGGTAATGAAATGGAAAACATCCTAGCAGTAATTGATACTATCGTTAAGATTAGTATTTGGGATATAGTTATAAGTTCTACGCTTACAATAATTGTTATAATTATAATGTTAAGTAGTAAGTTCAACCTCAACTTCAACCTCAAGCGGATGTGCAAAGAAATCATCCCGTCTCGACATGCGTTTTTTGCAGGTATGCTGTCTTCAGTTGCAGTTGCTATCCTCTATCGCCTTTTTGATGCCGAGAGCTTTTTTCAGACGTTGGGTAGAGCCATTGTCCTCATTATCCTTACTATACTACTGTTAACCATTGTTGTTTATTCTCAAAAGTATCCAAAAACATCAGTTACACATTTTTACAGCTCATCCCCTACATTACTAAAAAGAGTTGTTGACGAAATAGCTCGATTAACTTTAGCACTTGCTGTTTTTTGGGCAATTGTGATGTTGGTCATTAATTTTTGTGAACCACAAATCAAGGTTGTTTTGGGTAAATTAGGAATCCTTCCTCCAACCACAAAGTCTTTGCACACAAAGCAAGATTACACTGACCTATCAGGTGATTGGTTTGTTAATTTACCTGCTGGCATTAAGCTTAACGTCTATATCCAACAAATTGATGATAAAAGGTACGTATTGACGAACCGAAATGATTCTGATGTGTCTTCTCTTGGTAGAGTTTCAGGAATATATACGATTAGAAATGACATGCTACAAAAGGATCCTAATGAACTTATGGAGTTCCGTTGGAAGATTGCTAAATGCCATTCTAAGATGGTTTTGGAAAAAGCACCACCTACGGAAATAACTGGTATTAACTTCAAAAATTGTATTCTTGAGCGAAGGAATGGAAAATGATGTTCAGCTGTGTACGAAATAATATAACGCTATATAATAAAAACTCTACAAAGCCTAAAGGTTTTACACTCATTGAATTGGTTGTAGTAATCTCAACAATCGCTCTTCTTGCTGCTATATTAATACCGACACTGCGAAAGTCCAAGCAACATGCCAATGCTGTCCTCTGCAGTTCAAATATCAAGCAGTTGCTGTTTGGCTTTTCCAGCTACGAAAACGAAAATCATACTTTCCCTCATGGTTTTGATAATACATCTACTGATTTACCAGCAGGAGGCTATCCTGGAAATTTAGCAATCGACAGAAGGGGATGGTGGTGGTTCAATTTTATTGAAGAATCCTATTCGCGAATGGATGATAAAAGAACAGTAGTTCGGTGTCCTTCTAAGCGGATAAGTGACCCCATCCTCAAAGATAATATCCTCTGCGGTAACTATGGTGTGAACCGATCTATCTGTAAAAGTTCTGATGATAGACAAAGCCAAAGGGAAGAATTTGTTGGAATTCCTTTACGCAGCAGCAATATATTGCACCCAGGCGAAACACTGCTTCTCGTCGACAGCGGCTATGCTATGATAAGCTGGTGGCATGCAACGAACAAGCCTCCTGTCAATTTTGGCAGTATATTAATTGAGGATACCGCTTACATACCCGGCCTATCAATCAACAAAGACAGAAAGTTCTTCCGCGGCCAGTCACAGGATGCTATATACGGCCGACACCTAAATAAAACTGTGAACGTTGGATTCGTGGATAACCACGTGAACCGTGTAAAAGCTGAAACCCTCTTTGTTGAAAAGACAACAGATGGCTATAAAAACAAAAGTCCACTTTGGACCCCATTTGATGAATAACCAAGGGCGAAAGAGTTGCCGTTAAAATTACTTTACAATTTACTGTTGCTGCCTCCTGCTCAGATATTGTCTTAATGTTCGCTTTCAGCGAACTACTGTTCGATTCTTCGTTGCGGCCTACGGCAGCAACAGAATCATATATGAATTAAATTAAAGCTTGTTTTATCTTCAGAGGAAAACGTTAGATTATTTAAATAGTTCATATAGCAACTCTAATTGTTCTATATTTTCTTCATCGCCTATTGTGTAAATTGACTCTCGGATTTTATTTTTACAGTTTTCAATAACTTCCTCTGGTAAATTTACTAACTCCGTATTTCGTATACACTCACAGATACTCTGTCTCAACATGATATCTTTTGGATGAGATATAAAAACGTCTACGAGAAACTCTACTATTTCTCGACAATCGAGCGTTTCAAGAGCATAAACCAGTGTACCACAATCATCTGAGTACATTTCTATCATTTCCACAATAGGTTTTAAAGAACGTTGGTCTGCCAAGTCTCGTAATCCCAAAGCAGCTCCACTTCTTACTTGCTCACTCGTTGTTGTGAGTAAAAGTTTTATTAAAGGCTCGACTGCTTCTTGGTATCCCTGTTCACCCATAACTATGGCAGCTTCTCTAATCTTCATTTCATCTGATGAGGAACCAACTATTTTCATCAATCCCTCAAAAGATTTATCCATATTCATTTGCCATAGAACCCACTTTGCCGTTTCAATTTCTGTCTCATCCGAAGAACGCTGTATCCTTTCGGTTAGATTTTCTTTTGATTCATCCATCAACTTCCTTAAGAGACGAAGCTTGGCCAGTTTAACTTCCTTGCTATTCAAGGATGTATTTATTAGCTGCAACAATTTTTCGACAGACTCATTCATCCCAATTTCACCGTTTCATATTTTTCCAAGGATTTTATTCCTTTTTCATCCCCCGTCAAAACAAAAAGCCCTGTTAATTTAGACAACTCTCACCCTAAACCTCTTTGTTAATTTAGGCAATCTTTCTGTTAAGCCCACGGTGGCCTGTGCCCTAGGTACGCCTGAGCGGAACTTGTTTAATGGTATGTATTACATACCATTATTTTTTTGAATATTTGGGTATGTTTTTGGTATTGTTTTGGTACTGTTTGTGTATGGTTTTGGTACTATTTTGGTATGTTTTTGTATAAGTTTTGAACGTTTTTGAACGTTTGTTAATACAATAGCGCCGTTATACCCTTTCGATGCGTTTTACGATATTTTCCTCTCCATTTTTCGCAAATTTTCCTTGCCCATTTTACCTATTCTTTCTAATTTAACACCCCTGTTTTCAACCTCATAAAACGCCCTACCCGCACTGTTAATCAGCGTAAATCCACCGACAATTACTGCGAAAATTTGCTAAAAATCCCTTGTTAGATAAACCGATAACTCTTATACTTTAGCACTGAAAATCGCGGGCGTAGCTCAGTGGTAGAGCGTCACGTTGCCAACGTGAATGTCGTGAGTTCAAGTCTCATCGCCCGCTTTATTGTACTATTATAAGGGATTATACGACATATAGTATCGGCGAGGTACCGGCTAAATTGTAGTGTGGCATTGGTCGCCGATATGTTGAAAATTTGTTGAAATCTGGCTAAGAGAAGTTGTTTTCTCGATGCCTTTTTTGTTTATTATCTCACAACTGCGAAAGCAATATCGTTTAGGAGCGCCAAAATGGCCGAAGAAGAACAATCCACGGCGTTAAAAAACAAAGTAAAAATCGAAGATGCAGGCCCCTGCAAGAAAAAAGTCATCATAGAAATCCCGGAAGAAACGGTAAGAACCGCCACGGATGAGCAATATGAGACTCTGCGCAAGGAAGCTTTAGTACCGGGCTTTAGGAAAGGCCGGGTGCCGCGACGGCTTCTGGAAAAAAGGTTCGGAAAAGAAACTTCAGAACAAATCAAACTGAAATTACTGGCCGACGCAAGCGATTCAGCCCTTAAGGACAATAAATTGGATTTCCTCCGTGAACCGGACATAGATTTTGAAAAGATAGAGCTGCCGACTGAAGGACCACTGAAGTTCGAATTTGAGGTCGAAGTGCACCCTGAGTTCGATTTGCCTAAGCTCGATGGCATCCCGGTAGAAAAACGAAAACTGACCGTTACAGACGAACAAATCGACAAGGAAATCGAGCAGTTACAAAAATGGTCGGGTATTTGGACGCCGCGGGATGGCGGAAAAGTCGAACTTGACGACCAGGTAATTGCTGACGTTGTTCTAAAAACCGAAGGAGTCGAGGAAGAACAGAAACTTAATAATATCGAGATACACGTAAGGCAGAACGGCTTTGTCGGGGCAATCCCGGTAGAAAATCTCGACGAGCTTCTTGTAGGCGCAAAAGCCGGCGACACCAAACAAACAAACATAGAGGTCCCGAAAACATATTTCCGGCAGGAGTATCGCGGCAAAAAGGTAGATATCAAAATTGACATCAAAGAGGCAAAATGGCTCAAACCGGCTGCGTTAGACGAGAATGCATTCAATCGATTTGGTGTCAAAGATGAGAACGAACTGCGCGAAAAATTGCGGGACAACCTGCAAGGTCGGCTGGAACAGCAGCTCAAAGGTGAGATGGCTGAGCAGATTCACAAGTATATGCTCGAAAATACCAAATTCGACCTGCCGGTAGACGTTGTTGCTGAACAATCAACAGCCCTGCTGCAGAGGCAGTATTCCAACCTGTTGATGCGAGGTGTCAGCCGTGAGCAGATTGAAGAGCAAATGGAAAAATTGCGGGCAGGAAGCGAAAAACAAGCCAAAGAACAGCTCAAAACATTCTTTATAATGGCGAAAGTCGCCGAGAAGTTCGGCATAGAGGTCAGTGAAGAGGAAATTAACGGTTATAT